>CAZALT010000031.1:0-5974 GCA_964485515.1 uncultured Rhabdothermincola sp.
CCTGTTCGGAACCCCCGAAACGACCCGGCACGCCCCGTGCCGGGTCACACCCGCGGCACCGCTCCTGGGCCGCCCGGCACCCTGGCGTCTCGGCACCCTGGCGTCTCTGGGTCAGAGCTGAAGATCCACCTGGGCGTGCGCTCTATGCTCGCCGAGCAGACACGAACTCGAGGGGGACAACGATGACTGTAACCGTCGTGACCGGAGCGGGCAGTGGCATGGGACGGGCGTGCATCGACCGGCTCCGGGGCGAGGCCGACACCATCATCGCCGTCGACCTGCGGGCCCCCGACCTCGAGGGCACGGTCGGCATGGCGTGCGATGTGGCGGACCCCGACGCGGTCGCCGCGCTGGCGGCTCGAGCCCGTGAGACCGGACCCTTGCGCTCGCTGGTCCACGCCGCGGGGATCTCGCCCACCATGGCCGACGCGAAGCGGGTGCTCGAGGTCGACCTGCTCGGCACCCAGTACATCCTCGACGCGTTCGACGACCTCGTGGTTCCCGGCGCAGCTGCCGTGATGTTCTCGTCGTCCGCGGCGTACGCCGTCGCCCCCCACCTCAACGACGAGATCGAGAACCTGCTCGCCGACCCCTTGGCCCCAGGCTTCCTCGAACAGACCACGGCCATGGTCGGTGGCCACAGCGGGTTCGCCTACGCCCTCGCCAAGGTCGGGGTCATCCGTGCCGCGGCGCGCGCCGCCGTGCGGTGGGGTCCCCGGGGTGGCCGGGTCAATTCCCTCGCCCCGGGCCTGATCGACACGCCCATGGGTCGCCAGGAGCTCGCCCAGCAGGAGCAGATGAACGACATGCTCCAGCAGACACCGCTCCAGCGACTCGGACAGCCCGAGGAGATCGCCGAGGTCATCGCCTTCCTCGTGTCAGATGCGGCGTCGTTCGTCAGCGGCATCGACGTGCTCGTCGACGGTGGCCAGGTGCAGGGCACGAAGGCGGCCACCGCCGCGTCGGCGTCGTGAGGGCACAGGACCAGTTCCACGTCGGCATCGTGGTCGACGACCTCGACGTCGCGCTCGATCGACTCGCCGGGCTGTTCGGCTACAGGTGGAGCGACGAGATCGCGGTGGAGCAGACGATCACGGTGCCGGGCACCGGCCAGGTCACGGTCGACTTCCGATTCCGCTACTCGAAGGACAAGCCGCTCATCGAGGTGATCCAGGCGCAGCCCGGCACGATCTGGGAGCCGGTGGCGGGCTCGGGGCTCCACCACCTCGGCTACTGGTCGGACGACGTCGTAGCCGACGGAGCGGATCTCGTCGCCGCGGGCTACGAGCTGGAGGCGACGAGCGAGGACCGTGGAGACGGCCCGGCCTGGTCGTACCACCGCCACCCGTCGAGCCCGCGCATCGAGCTGATCACCCGTGACCTCGAGCCGATGCTCTCGACCCTCTGGTCGTAGCTCGATTCCCTGGTCGTCGAGGAGGACTACGGGTCGCGCCTGCTAGAACCGGTTCCAGTTTTTCGGTTCGGTCCCGGGTTCCGGGCCGAGGGGGGGAATAGCCATGGTGAACGACGCCGAACTCGGGACGACCACGCACAACGGGGTCAATGCCATCAGCGCGGCCTACGAGCGCATGCAGCGCACGGTCCTTCCCGACCTCCGGGCCGTCAAGGAGGCCAGCGTCGAGTCGCCCACCGCTCGGGCGCGCAACCGCCGCGTGGTCTCCGAGCTGCCGGGCCGCGACCACGTGCTCCCGGCGCCGAACGGGTGGTTCGCCGTGCTGCGCAGCGCCGAGCTCGACATCGGCGACATCGTCACCACCAAGGCCACCGACCAGGACCTCGTCGTGTACCGCGACGAGTCCGGTGCGGTGCACATCATCGACCCGTACTGCCCGCACATGGGTGCCCACCTCGGTGGCGGCCTCGTGCTTCGCGATCACCTCCAGTGCCCCTACCACGGCTGGGAGTTCGGCACCGATGGCGTCTGCGCGGCCATCCCGTACGCGCCCGAGGCCCGAATCCCCGAGCGGGCACGGATCACCAGTCACGCCGTCCGCGAGCAGGACGGCTTCATCTACGTGTGGAAGCACGCAGGGGGAGCACCGCCGAACTTCGAGATCCCGGCGATCTCCGAGCACGACGATGCGGCCTGGAGCGCGCCGCACATCTACGAGAAGGAGCTCGTCGCCGCGCTCCAGGAGATGGCCGAGAACAACGTCGACTTCGCCCACTTCAAGTACGTGCACGGTCGCGAGGTCGTCCCCAAGGAGACGTCCTCGCACCAGTTCGACGGTCCGGTCTCGTTCGTGACCGAAGAGCTCGGCGACGGTCTCAGCTTCACCCGCGCGTCCTACGGCCCCGGCGTTGCGATCCTTCGGTTCACCGATCTCATGACCATCGTGGCCAACTCGACGCCGATCGACCGGGGCAACGTCCGGCTGATCTGGCACTTCTACTTCCCGCTGGCCGTCGAACCCGCGGCGGATGACCTCATCGAGTCGGTGGTCGGCCAGTTCGGCATCGAGGCCGACATCCCGATCTGGCGCGACATGAAGTTCCAGGAGCACCCGGTGCTGGTGAAGGGCGACGGGCCCATCCCCGAGCACCGGCGATGGTACGCCCAGTTCTACGAAGGCACCTGATCGACACCGGCGCTGGCCTCTCCCGCCGGTATCGACGGGGCGCGCCCGCTCGGTCCCGATGTGGTCACCACCCCAGGCCTTCCTCTCGCGCGTCAGCCACGAGCTCCGGACGCCGCCCGCCGCCCACCGCGATCAACGGCTACGGCTCGAGCCTCAGGCGACAAATAGATGAATATGTTGTAGAACCGAGACATATGGCAGCAGATGTCTCGGTTCGGTTCGTTCCCTGCAGCGGCGAGTCCTGGCGGGCCCCGTGGTCGATGTACACCGAGCTGCGCGACCACGATCCGGCCCACCACGTCGCCGACGGTCCCGGTCCGCACGGCTACTGGGTCTTGTCCCGCTTCGCCGACATCTTCACCGCGGCGCGCGACACCGCGACCTTCTCCTCCGCGCAGGGGCTGACGTTCGAGGAGGACGAGCTGGCGAAGGCGGGGCTGTCAGAGGCTCGACCGATGGTGATGCTCGACCCGCCGGACCACACCGCGTTCCGTCGACTCGTCGGTCGAGGGTTCACCCCACGTCATGTGACCGAGATCGAGCCCGCCGTCCGCTCGTTCGTCGTGGAGCGCATCGAAGGCCTCCGCGAGGCAGGTGCGGGCGACATCGTGGCCGAGCTCTTCAAACCACTTCCGAGCTTCGTCGTCGCCCACTACCTCGGTGTGCCCGCCGCGGACCGCGACCGCTTCGACCGCTGGACGGAAGGCATCGTCGCGGCCAACGCGTCGGGCAACGTGCTGGGCGCGGGGGAGACCGTGGGCGAGCTGTTCGCCTACTTCAGCGAGCTGATCGAGCAGAAGCGTGCGCATCCGGGCGACGACACCATCTCGCAGCTGGTCGACCACGAGGCGAGCGAGGTCGAGATGCTCCAGGTGCTCGGGTTCGCGTTCACGATGGTCACGGGCGGCAACGACACGACGACCGGGCTGCTCGGCGTCGCCGCGGAGCAGCTGACAGCCCATCCCGACCAGCGTGACGTGCTGCGCCGCGAACCCGGTCTGCTTCCCGGCGCCGTCGAGGAGCTGTTGCGCCTCGCCACACCGGTCCAGGGCCTCGCCCGAACCACGACGCGGCCCGTCGAGCTCCACGGCGAGCGGATCCCGGAGGGGGTCAAGGTCCTGCTCCTCTACGGCTCGGCGAACCGCGACCCCCGGGTCTTCGGTCCCGATGCCGACGACCTCGACGTCACCCGTGCGATCAAGACCCACCTCGCCTTCAGCTACGGGGCCCACCACTGCCTGGGTGCCTCCGCGGCACGACTGCAGGCTCGGGTCGCGCTCGAGGAGCTGCTCGCCCGATGCCCGGACTTCGCCGTCGATGCTGAGTCAGCTACCTTTGCACCGGGCAGCTTCGTACGTCGGTACCAGACGCTGCCGTTCCAGGCGTCGGCGTGAGTGGGACAACGGATGATGGACGAGAGATCGAGCTCGGGCACCGGCTCGGCCAGTCGTAGGAGCGTGGGCAACGACCGCTGGCTGGGTGCCGAGCGTGGACAGCTCGCCGCCGATCGCATCCTCGACGCAGCAGCCGTCCTGTACGCCCACCGCGACGTGCAGGGCGTGGGCATGAACGAGGTGGCCCGGGCCGCTGGCTGCAGCCGGGCGACTCTCTACCGGTACTTCGAGAACCGCGACGTGCTCCGCCTGGCCTTCGTCCACCGCGAGGCCCGTCGGCTCGGCCTGCGCGTGGCCGCGGAGGTGGCTGCGGTCGACGACCCTGCGGAGCGTCTCGTCATGGCGGTCGAGGCGGCCATCGCGGAGGTCCGGACGGAACCCGTCCTGGCCGCGTGGTTCAGCGCGGTGAACATCGGCATCGCGTCCGAGATCGCCTCTGGGTCGGCGGTGATCGAGTCGTTCACCGCGGCGTTCCTGGGTGATGTCGCCGACCAGGAGACGCGCGACCGAGCCGGCTGGGTGGTGCGGATCGTGCTGTCGCTGCTCACGATGCCCGGAGGCTCGGCCGCCGAGGAGCGGTCGATGATCGAGCGGTTCGTGGTTCCTGTCATCGTGGCCTGACCGCCCTCTGCCCCCTCCGACGGTCGCGCTCATCTCGAGCCGTCAGGCACCGAGCGCCAGAATCCCGGGTGACGCGTCGGCGGCTGCGGGGGTGCGATCAGGCGTGCGTGTCGACGAGCACGCAGCGGGTACCCGAGTAGATGGTGGGCATGCACTTGTTGCAGTGCACGCACAGGCCGCCCGACGCCTGGCCGTGGTGCAGCTTGTTGGGCAGGTCGGGATCGCGGAGCAGCGCACGGGCCATGGCCACGAACTCGAAGCCCTCGGGCCCGAGGGCGTGCTCGATGGTGTCGAGCTCGTTGATGCCGCCCAGCAGGACGAGCGGCATGGACAGCTCGGCACGGAACTGCCGGGCGAACGGCAGGAAGAACGCTTCCTCGAACGGGTAGTAGGGGAAGATCTTGCGCCCGATGGTCTTGATGCCGAGGCCGACGAGCGGCTTCTGCGATGCCGCCATCTCCCGCAGCGGGACGTCGCCCCGGAAGAAGTACATCCCGTTGAGCACGGAGCTGCCCCCGGTGAGCTCGAGCGCGTCGAGGTGCCCGTCGGCTTCGAGCAACTTGGCCATGGGGAGGCTCTCATCGAGCCAGAGGCCCTTGTCGACGCCGTCAGCCATGTTGAACTTCGCCAGGACGGCGACGTCGGGGGGCACGGCCTTGCGGACGGCCTCGATCACCCGCCGGGGGAACCGGATGCGGTTCTCGATGCTTCCCCCGAGCTGGTCGCGCCGCTTGTTGAGGTTCGGGCTCATGAAGGAGCTCAGCAGGTAGTTGTGGCCGAGGTGGATCTCGACGGCGTCGAAGCCGGCTGACGCCGCGACGCGCGCAGCACGCTGGTACTGGGTCACGACCTCGTCGAGCTGGTCGGGCGTCGCCCCCCGCACGAGTCCCTTGGCCGGCGGGCTGAAGCGGGTCGACGGCGCCATCGACGGGTACTTCTTCGACTGCGCCTGGGCGACGAGTCCTGCGTGGCCGATCTGCGCGGAGATGCGCGTGTCGTGCTCGTGGACCGAGTCGGTGAGCCGGATCAGGTCCGGAATGAGGTCCTCGGTGAACACCATCGTGTCGCGGCTGACCCGACCGTTCATCGACACGGCGCAGTAGGCCACCGTCGTCATGGCCGCACCACCCGCGGCGACGCGGGTGTGGAAGTCGATGAGGTCCTCGCTCACCGCGCCGCGGGGCATGACGCCCTCGAAGGTGGCCGCTTTGATGATGCGGTTCTTGAGCTGCAACGGTCCGAGCCGGGCGGGTTCGAACGGGCTCTTGGGGGCGGAGATGGTGTCGGTCATGGGGTGTGGTCCCTGGTGCGAGCGGCCAGGCCGCAGAGGTGGTCGGTTCAGATAGGTCGGTCAGGTGA
>CAZALT010000031.1:6074-7890 GCA_964485515.1 uncultured Rhabdothermincola sp.
GGTCAGGTGAGGAACGGATCCGCGCCTCGAGCCCGGCGATGACCAGGTCGAGGTCGAAGGTGAGCGGGTCGTGGTCGGCCGAGGCCAGCGCGAGCTGGACGGCGTGGGTCGACGGCAAGCCTGGTGGGGACTCGGCCCCGAGGACCGACTCGGTCTCGCGGAGGTGCCGGGCGAAGAGGCGCTCGCCCGGCGTTCCGCTCGTCAGCGCGAGTCGGTAGACGTGCCAGATCGTTCGACCGGCATCCTCCGCAGTGAGGCCTTCGGCCATGAGGAGGGCGATGCCGTGCTCGGCGATGCCGACCCGACCGACCGTGTCGTCGCTCCGATGTCCGCTGAGCACGGTCACCACCGAAGGGGCCAGGTGGTCGTGCACGAGCCTGGCGAAGGCTCGAAGCCAGCTTCGCCAGTCGTCGGTGTCGGCCGCGAACTCACAGATGCGCGACTCGATGGCTTCGGCGACGAGACGGAGCACCTCGTCGCGGTTCGCGACGTGGGTGTACAGCGCCGGGGTGGTGACGCCGAGCCGAGCGGCGAGGGCCTGCATCGTGAGGGCGTCGACGCCGAGCCCGATGGCTGCGTCGACGATCCGGGCCTGGTCGATCCGGGCCGGCCGGCCCCGGCGTCGGGTGGGTGCATCGGCCATGGAGACACATTAACTGAATCCTGAATAAGAAATGTGCTCGGTCGGGCAGGTGGCGGAAATAGGTTCGGTGCCGCGATCGTTGAGTCGAAAGACGTCGAGGCTCTTGGCGTCCCGGACCGGAGGTCCCCCCGATGCCCGTCCCCCTCTCGATCCTCGACCTCGCGGTCATCGGCAAGGGACGCGACGCGGCCGACGCCTTCTCCAACAGCGTTCGCATCGCCCGACGGGCCGAAGCCCTCGGCTACGAGCGGGTCTGGTACGCCGAGCACCACAACATGGCCACCATCGCCTCGTCGGCGACGAGCGTGTTGATCGCCCACGTCGCGGCGCACACCGAGACGATTCGCCTGGGCAGCGGCGGCATCATGCTGCCCAACCACTCGCCCCTCGTGATCGCCGAGCAGTTCGGCACGCTCGCCACGCTGCATCCGGGCCGGATCGATCTCGGACTCGGCCGTGCGCCCGGTACCGACCAGCCGACCATGCGCGCCATGCGACGCGACCACACCTCGGCCGACTCGTTCCCCCAGGACGTCCAGGAGATCCAGGGCTACCTGGCCGGCGACAGCCGGGTGCCCGGGGTGAGCGCGGTCCCGGGGGCTGACACCGACGTCCCCGTGTACATCCTCGGATCGTCGTTGTTCGGCGCCACGCTCGCCGCGGCGCTCGGCCTGCCGTTCGGCTTCGCGTCCCACTTCGCACCCGACTCGCTCGAGCAGGCGGTGGCGATCTACCGGGACCGCTTCAAGCCATCGAGGCAGCTCGACGCCCCGCATGTGATCGCCGGAGTGAACGTGCTCGTCGCCGACACCGACCACGAGGCCGAGGCGCAGGTGCTCGCATCGAAGCGGTCGCGGGCATCGCTGTTCTTCGGTCGGGGTCGCACGTTGACCGACGACGAGGCCGACGCCGCGCTCGCGTCGCCGCAGGGCCGCGGGCTCGCCGCCATGATGCGCTACACCGCGGCTGGTACGCCCGACACCGTGCGCAGCTACCTCGACGGCTTCGTCGAGCTCGCCGACGCCGACGAGCTCATCGTCGTGCCGCACTCGCCGGGGATCGAGGCCCGGCTGCGCTCGCTCGACCTGCTGGCCGAGCTCTGGGGGCTCGGCGCCGGTCGCTCGGGCGACGACTGATCGCGTCCGCGCCCCGATCTCTGGGCGGAGCCGCCAG
>CAZALT010000031.1:7990-26049 GCA_964485515.1 uncultured Rhabdothermincola sp.
GTGGATCAGGCCGGTGGTGGATCAGGCCGAGTTGAGGAGCGACTCGATGTGGTGCACGGCGGTGGCCAAGCCGTCCTCCGCTCGGAGCCGGGCCCCCAGGTCGGCTGCTGCTCGGCGCATCGGCTGGTCGTGGGCCAGCCGGGCTGTCGCGGCGGTGAGCTGGTCGATCGATGCGCGCTTGGCCTGGATCGGCTCGGGTCCGACGCCGAGCGCGGCGATCCGGTCGCCCCAATAGAACTGGTCGGCGAACACCGGGAGAGCGATCGATGGAACGCCGGCCTGGAGGGCTGCCGCGGTGGAGCCCCCTCCTCCGTGGTGCACGACCCCGGCCATGAGCGCGAACACCTCGTCGTGCGGGACGGCGCCCACGTCGATGCAGTGGTCGGGCAGCCGTCGGGTGTCGAGGCCGCCGCGACCATCCCATCCGGCTCCGAGCACGAGGCGGTTCCCCGATCGCCGTGCGGCCTCGACGAGGCGAGGCCCGAGGTCGGGGGGCGGCTCGACCGCGGTTCCCATCGAAGCGAAGATCGGTGGGGGACCGTCGTCGAGGAAGTTGCGCAGGGCGGTGGGGAGGCTCCATCGGCCGGGTGTGGGCAGCGTCCACGATCCGGTCGGGATGACGGTTCCTTCCCACTCCGGCGGGAGATCCCTGATCTGGGGGCTCACCGCGGTGAGGCGTGCCGCCGGTGGTGCGACCCGCTCGGCCGCCGACCCGAGGTGGGGGAGCGGGTCCAGGCCGAGGGTGTCGGTCCGCCAGCGGTTGACGTAGGGCCGGTAGTACTCGTTGGTCCACTGGCAGAACGCGGTGTGGCCGAACCGGATGTAGCGGCGTCGGAGCGGAGGCGGGAGCCATGCGGGTGGCCGCGGCAGCGTCGGGGGTGGCACGGCGATGGTCGACGACATCCAGTTCTCGGGGTTCATCCCGCACGCCACGCCGGGAACGCCGCGTGCTTCGGCGAGGTGGCGGCCGAAGTTCGCCACGGGCTCCCACCACAGGACCATCTCGGAACCCGTGGCGGCGATGGTCATGCGGTGCAGCGTGTGCTCCATGAGCGAGCGCCAGGCGCGGAGCAGATCGCGGCGCAGGGCGATCGGATGGCGCTTCATGGCGGCATCGAGGTCGAAGTCGACGCGGTCGTAGGCGGGGTCGAGGGCGGCGAGCACGTCGGCGGGGGTGAGTGCGGGGCACACCTCGTGGTGGTCCACGATCGCGTCGTCGACGAGATCCGTGAAGCCTTCGGGTGTCGCGAGGGCGACGTCGTGGCCCGCGGCGGCCAGCGCTCCGGCGAGGGCGGCGAACGGTTGGACGTCGCCCCTGCTGCCGAGAGCGAGCAGGAAGAGCTTGGGCACGGCCAGCCATCGTGGGTGCTCGGGGACCTCAACGCAAGGCTTGGAGGCACCCGAGAGCGGAACGGGGTTCTCATCTGCTGAAAACCGAAGTTTCGCTCCGGAACCCGGTTTCGGGGTCGAACCGGTTGACCGCGGTCGGGCCGACTCCCAGACTCGCAGCGGTCGGTTGACCCTCGGCAGGAACGGCTCGTGCCGACCGTGGGTCGGAGTGCGGGCGGATGCCTCCGTACTGGTGCCGAAGGGAGGACGGGTCCGCGTGTTCGCCAGCGACATCACCATCGAGGACATCGCCATCGAGCCTGCCGAGGCAGGCATGGTTCCGACGGGTGACGACATCGAGATCATCGCCGATCCGCCGGACGTGTCTGTCGCCGAGCTCGAACGGCACCATCGGCGGCGGCGTGCCGACCAGCGGATGGATCGGCTCTCGAGGATCTCGGTCGGCGGAGGTTCCGACGCGTTCGCCGACGTTCCGTGGGACGGCGTCGCCATGGGCCTGGACGCTCACGACGAACGACTGCGCCTCCCCGCGTTCGATCCGCTCGCGTCCAGCGAGTGGTACCGATCCCTGCCGCCTGAAGGCCAGAGCCTCGTCGGTGCGTGGCGGTGGACCACCGGACTCACCCGCGGCTGGCAGTTCGAGAACATGATGCAGCAATCGCTCCTGCTGCGGGCGCTCTACCTCACCGACGAGCCCAGCGAGTTCCGCTACAGCTACCACGAGAACATCGAGGAGTCCCAGCACACGCTCATGTTCCGCGAGGTGGTCGACCGGATCGGCCTGCCCGTCGGCGGACCGCCCTGGTGGACCGGACCGGCCGGGGTCTACAACCGCCTGCTCGCCCGCGTGGCGACGCCGGCCTTCTTCGTGCTGGTGCTCGGTGGAGAGGAACCCGTCGATCGCTATCAGCGCAAGGCGGTGCGGGCCGGTGTCGGGCATCCCTTGCTCGAGAAGATCCTTCGCATCCACATCGCGGAGGAGGCCCGCCACGTCTCGTTCGCCAAGGTCACCCTCGAGCGCGATGTCGCCGAGCTCGGATGGGTCGGCCGCCAACTTCTGGGCATCCACGCGGCCACCAGCCTCTTCGTGATGGTGCGCATGATGCTCGTGCCTCCGGCGCACATGGCCAAGGCGCTCGGCGTCCCACATCGCGTGCTCACCGATCCGTACCGCACCCCGCAGGGCCGGGCGTTCCTGGCCGACGCGGTCACCAACCCCCGCAACCTCCTCGACGACCTCGGGGTGCTCCGCGGCCCGGCCAAGTGGTTGTGGCGCGCCCTCGGCCTCGGAAAGCCGTAGGTCACGATGCGCATCGCCCTGCTCACCCTCGGCTCGCGCGGCGACGTCCAGCCGCTGGTCGTGCTGGCCGACGAGCTGGCCCGCCGCGGTCACGACATCGCGCTCGCCGTGCCCCCGAACCTCGTCGAGCTCGCCAACCGCGCCGGCTTCGACGAGTGCTACCCGTTGGGTCCCGACAGCCAGGCCTTCGTCGAGACCGAGCAAGGCCAGAAGTGGTTGGCGTCGGGCAACGTCCGGAAGTTCCTCAAGGCCATGGGCGAGGCCGGTCACGACATGGCCCCCGAAGCCGATCGCCAGCTGCTGCGCGTGGCCGAGGGCGCGGACCTCATCGTGTGCGGAGTGCTCGGTGAGGACCATGCCCTGTGCGTGTCGGAGGCGTGGAACATCCCCCTGGTGTCCATGCACCTCGTGCCGATCCGACCCAACAGGCAGTACCCCAACTTTCTGGTGACCCCGCACAACCTGCGGTGGGGTGCGGTCAACCACCTCAGCGGTGTCGCCGTCGAGAAGACCCTGTGGCGGATCCTGCGGTCCGACACCAACGAGCTCCGCGCCCAGCTCGGACTGGAGCCGGCCAACACGCCGACCCCGGAGCGGATGGCGCAGCGGGGAACCCTCGAGCTCCAGTGCTACAGCCGCCACCTGATGCCCACCTTGGACCTCGGTGCCGATCGCCCCTTCACCGGCTTCCTCACGCCCGACGACGAGCTGCGTAGGCGATGGGGTGAGCACGGCGTGGATCCGGAGCTGGACCGATGGCTCGATGCCGATGCGCCGCCCATCTACTTCGGGTTCGGAAGCATGCCCGTCCTCGACCCGCAGGCCACCTTCTCCATGATCGAGCGGGTCTCGGAACGGCTCGGCCAACGAGCGCTCGTCAGCGCGGGTTGGAGTCGCATGCGAGCGAGCGATGCCATGACCAAGGACGTCTTCATGACCGGAGCGCTCGACCACGGAGCCGTCCTTCCGCGCTGCCGGGCCGCGGTCCACCACGGCGGTGCCGGCACCACCGCGGCGGTGACCCTCGCCGGGCTCCCGTCCTTGGTCTGCTCGGTGTTCGCCGACCAGCCGTTCTACGGGGAACGACTCACCGACCTGGGCATAGGCGCGCACTGCCGCTTCAAGAAGCTCGACGAGGAGCGACTCCACGCGGGTGTCGCTCACCTGCTCGACGACGAGGTCGCCCGTCGGGCTGCCGCGGTCGGCGCGCAGCTACGAACCGAGGGACGTGCGGTCGAGCGTGCCGCCGACCTGATCGACCAGAAGGTCGGCTGATCCCCATGAGCTCGCCGAGGAGACCCCGATGACCCGACTCTCCGGAATGGACGCCGGCTTCCTCTACCAGGAGCTTGCTCTGCAACCCATGGCCGCGGTCGCGGTCGCCGTGGTGCGCACCTCCGAGGCATCGACCGGGGGCCACGCACCGCTCGACCTGGTCGAGGTGCGCGCCCACGTCGAGCGGCGCCTCGACGAGCTGCCGTCTCTGCGGTGGAAGATCGTCCCGGTGCCGTTCGGCCTCCATCACCCGGTCGTGGTCGACGATCCGGGCTTCGACCTCGATGCGCACCTCCACCACATCGTGCTACCTCCCGGCAGCGGACCCGACGCGCTCAACCGACTGGTGGCCACCGTCCAGAGTCGACGACTCGCCCGATCTCGCCCGCTCTGGCACCTCACCCTCGTCGACGGCCTCGCCGATGGGCGCCAGGCGATCCTCTTCACCGCCCACCACGCGTTGATGGACGGCGCCGCCATGGTGACCACGTGCTCGCGGCTCTTCTCCACCGAGGAGCACGTCGTGGTGCCCGATGCGGTTGCCGGCACCGCGGTGACCCCACCGACCCGTGCCGGACTCCTCACGGCCGCGCTGCTCGATCAGGCTCGCCTTGCCCGGACCGTGCCCTCGCTCGTGCGAGCCACCCGCAACGGCTCGCGCGCCGTGGCCCGTCACCGCAAGGCGACGCACCTGCGTGCCGCCAAGCCGTTCGCGGACACGACGCCGTGCTCTTTGAACACGGCATTCACCCGCGACCGGGTGGTGGCCCGCACCACGCTGCCGTTGGATGCCTTCCTGCGGGTCAAGACCGCGGCTGGCGTCACCGTCAACGACGTCGTGCTCGCCGTCGCCGCCGGCGCCTTCCGTCGTTTGCTCGACGACCGCGACGACCTGCCGGCGCGCTCGTTGACCGCGTCGGTGCCGGTGGTGCTCGACCCGCCCGATCGACCGCCACGTCAGTTCGGCAACAACTTCAGCGGCATGACCGTCTCGCTCGCCACCGACGTGCATGACCCCTGGGAGCGGCTCGGGGTCATCGCCGCGTCGTCCGGAGCGGCCAAGACCGAGCTCGAGCTGAGCGGTCGGGAGATCCTGCCGCGATGGCTGGAGGTGCTGCCCCCGTTCGTCGTCACCCGCTTCGTCCGCTTCGTGCACTGGCTCCGAACCTGGCTGCCCAACCGACCCGAGATGGTCAACGTCTTGGTGTCCAACGTCCGCGGGCCGGCGACGCCCTGGGCCTTCGGTCGGGCCATGGTCGACGAGCTGTCCTTCAGCGGTCCGCCCAGCAACGGGACCGGGGCGATCCTCATCGCTTCCAGCTGCGCGGATCTGATGTCGATCATGGTGACCTGCTTCGCCGACAGCATGGACGATCCGGTCGCGCTCGAGCGGCACCTCAGCGAAGCGTTGGAGGAGCTGGTCGCCGCGGCCGAGGCGCAGAACGAGGTGGCGTCGCCTCGGTCGTCGCCTCGGTCGTCGCCTCGGTCGTCGGACGGGTTGTCCGCGCTCGACCGATCAGCGGTGAGCGCGTCCGGTTCGGCGGTCCGCCCGTGAGCGCGCCGACCCTCGACCTCGCTCCGGTCCGACCGCGCCGCACCCTGTACGAAGACTGGGTCGACCACACCAGCGCGCGGGGCGGCCCGACCCCCGATGTGCTGGCCCCCGATGTGCTGGCCCCCGATGTGCTGGCCCCCGATGTGCTGGCCCCCGACGTCCACGCACGCGATGCGCGACCGGAGCGGGCCGCGGCACAGGATCTCGGCGTCACCGCACGGGGCCTGGGGAAGCGGTTCGGTGACCGGTGGGTGCTGCGTGACCTGGACCTCGACGTGCCCCAGGGAACGGTCCTCGGCCTGCTCGGGCACAACGGCGCCGGCAAGACGACGGCGGTCCGCATCCTCACCACGCTGTCCCAGCCGTCGGAGGGCACCGCGTCGGTGGTCGGGTTCGACGTCGCCACCGATCCCGCCGCCGTACGCCGCCGCATCGGCGTGGCGTCCCAGCAGGCCACCGTCGACGGTCTGCTGAGCGCCCGCAAGAACCTGGAGATGGTCGGACGGCTCTACCGCTTCCCCAAGGCCGAGGCGAAGCGTCGCGCCGGCGAGCTGCTCGAACGCGTGCAGCTGCTCGAGGCCGGCGACCGACTCGTGAAGACGTTCTCCGGAGGCATGCGCCGACGTCTCGATCTGGCGGCGAGCATCGTGGCCCGACCTCCGGTCCTCTTCCTCGACGAACCGACCACCGGCCTCGACCCGCGGAGCCGCAACGACCTGTGGGAGCTCCTGCGCGAGCTGGTCAGCGAGGGCACCACCGTCGTCATCACCACCCAATACCTCGAAGAGGCCGACCGGCTCGCCGACAACATCGTCGTGCTCGACCACGGCCGATGCCTCGCCCAGGGAAGCCCCGCCGAGCTCAAGCGCCGCATCGGTGTGGAGTGGATCGACGTCGCGGTCCCCGACGTCAGACTGCTCGAACCGGCCGAGGCCGCAACGCGCGTGCTCGCATCGGGGCCGGCATCGCTCGACCGATCGAGACGCACGCTGAGCGTCCCGCTCCGTGACGGGGTCCGCCTCATCGACGTCATGCGGTTGCTCGACCGAGCCGGCATCGACGCCCACGACCTCAACCGCCGCCAGGCCAGCCTCGACGACGTGTTCCTGACCCTCACGGGAAGCCGACCTCCAGCGGATGCCGAGGCCAGCGCCGCCGATCACCTGCCTGCCGATCACCTGCCTGCCGATCACCTGTCAGATCGGCGGGCCTGGTGAGCACGATCCCGCTCGACACCCCGCTCCCGCCACCGCCGTCCCCGTCCCAGTTCCAGTCCCAGTCCCAGTCCCGGTCCCGGGTCTCGGTTCCGGGGGCGGCCTCCGGCCCCGAGGGCGTCGATGTCGAGCGCGTCGATGTCGAGCGCGTCGATGTGCGTCTGGGTCACCTGTGGACCGACACGCTCGTCTACGCCGGCCGCAACCTGCAGCACATCCGCCAGATCCCCGAGAAGCTGCTCGACGTCACCATCCAGCCGGTCATGTTCGTGCTGCTGTTCGCCTATGTGTTCGGCGGGGCCATCGCCGTCATAGGGGGCAACTACCGAGAGTTCCTCGTCGGAGGCATCCTCGTGCAGTCCCTCACCTTCGGGATGATGGGTCCGGGCACGGCCATCTCGACCGACCTCCAAGAAGGGGTCGTCGACCGGTTCCGGTCGCTTCCCGCCTCTCGCCTCGCCTATCTGCTCGGCCACTTCGTCGCCGAGATCGCCGGGCTCACGCTCTCCATCTTCATCCTGCTCGGCAGCGGCCTGATCATCGGATGGCGTCCCCACACCGACGTGGCCAGCTTCGTGGTGGCCATCGTCCTGCTCGTCCTGTTCGCCAGCACCATGATCTGGATCGGCACCGGCATCGGGTTGGCCGTTCGGACACCGGACGCGGTCACCGGTGTCGTGTTCATGGTCGTGTTCCCGCTCACCTTCATCTCCAACGCGTTCGTGCCCATCGCCACCATGCCCACCGTGCTCCAGTGGTTCGCCTGGTGGAACCCGGTCAGTGCGATGGTGGCCGCGGTCCGGCAACTGTTCGGCAACCCGGGAGCTCCGGTGGTCGACGGCGTGTGGCCGCTCGAGCACCCTGTCGCCGCGTCGTTCCTCTACTGCATCGTCCTGCTGGCCGCGGCGGTGCCGATCGCGCTGTCGCGCTACCGGGCGCGAACACGCGACTGACCACCGAACCCCACCTTCGGCCAGTGCTCCGCTCACGAGCGCGGCCCGACGCGGCACGAGCCACGCACGGCAGTGAAACGTCCTATCGTCAGGGCGCAGGTGCACCAAGGGACGGCACCGCCAGCCGGGACGGAGGCGCGACGAGTGACCGATTGGAACGCACCGGGAAGCGGATCCACGGGTACCCCCACGGCCGACCAAAGCCCGCCTGGCGGGTACGGCTACGTGGGCGGCCCGCAGGGGGCCACGGGCCTCGCTCCGCCGCCCGAGGTGTCGGGGGGACCGGAACGAGCCGCCATCACCGCGCTCGTGAAGCAGGCCTCGCACGTCGTGCTCGGCCATCCCGGTGCCATCGCCATCGCCGCCGCGGCGTTCGCGGCGGGTGGCCATGTCCTGTTCGAGGACAGCCCCGGTGTGGGCAAGACGGTGCTGGCCAAGGCCCTCGCTCGCTCGATCGGCGGCTCGTTCGGTCGCGTGCAGGGCACACCGGACCTGCTTCCGTCCGACCTCACCGGCGTGTCGGTCTTCGACGACCGCGTCCGCGACTGGGAGTTCCGTCCCGGTCCGCTGTTCAACAACGTGGTGCTCGTCGACGAGCTCAACCGAGCGACTCCTCGAACCCAGTCCGCGCTCCTCGAGGCGATGGCCGAAGGGCAGGTCACCGTCGACGGGACCACGCATCCGCTTCCCGAGCCCTTCTTCGTCATCGCCACGCAGAACCCGCTCAGCGGCGACCTGGGAACCTTCCCGTTGGTCGGCGGCCAGCGCGATCGGTTCGCGGTGTCGCTGTCGCTCGGGTTGCCGGGCCGGGCCGCCGAGCTCGACGTGCTCGAAGGCCGGGGTGGCGAGCAGCTCCTCGCCGGTCTCGCTCCGGTGGCAGAGCTGGCGAGCTGGACCGCGCTGCGAGCCGAGTTGGGTGCGGTCTACGCGCATCCGGTGGTGCTCGGCTACGCCCTCGACATCGTCGATTCGATCCGATCGCAGACGAGCTCTCGCCAGCCGCTGTCGACCCGCGCCGCCCTGGCGCTGGTGGCCCTCGCCCGGGCCAACGCCGTCATCGCCGGTCGGTCCTACGTCGCACCGGACGACGTGCAGGCCGTCGTCGTCGCCGCGTTGGCCCATCGCATCGTCGACGTGACCAACGACGATCTCCCCACCGCCCGGTCGTGGGTCGCCGAGTTCGTCCGCCACGTGGCCGTGCCGCCGGTCCCGGCACGGTGACATGAGCCTCGACTCGGCTCCGGGCGCGGCCCCCGTGCCGGGTTGGGCACCGCCGGCCGCAGCCAGCGCGTCGGCCAGCGCGTCGGCCAGCGCGTTGCCCGCTGCGGTCGAAGGAGAGTCGCGGCGGTTCGTCCGTCCTGTCTCGTTGGTGGTCGGCGTGGCGCTGGTGGGCCTCTCGGTGCTGCTGTGGCTCGTCACGCGCGAGGGCGTCCAGCTCCTCATCGGCGTCGCTGTGCTGACCGCGGCCGTCACCGACGTGGTCGTGGCACGGCGAGCGCTCGCTGGCCTCCGCGTCCACCTCATGGCCGACGGTGAGACCATCGCGGGCGAGGAGTCGCACTGGATGGTTCGGGTCGACGGGCTCCGCCGCCCGGCGTCGGTCGTCCCGGCGATCTTCCCGCGGCCACCCGGCGTGCTGGTGACCACCGCGTCAGGTGGGCGCGTCGCGCTCCCGCCGCTGTCGCGGGGTGTCGTCTACAGCCTGGTCTTCGACCTCACCGTCCAGGGTCCGATCGGGCTCTTCGAGGCCGGCCGACGGGTACGGGTCCGCCCGGACCAACCCGTCTTCGTCGGGCCCCGCCCGTCCGAGCTCGACCTGGTGTGGCCCCAGCCGAAGGCGATCGGGTTCGCGAGCTCGGAGGTGGCGCCGATCGGTGACGACCTCTACCGCAGCACCCGCCCGTACGTGCGGGGCGATTCGGTGCGCCGCGTGCACTGGAAGGCCACGGCTCGCCACGGTGAGCTGATGGTCCGGGAGCAGGACGGCGTCGGCGTCGCGCTCGCGCAGATCGTCGTCGACCTGGGCGCGCCCGGACCCCACGCGGAGCACGTGGCTTCGGTGGCCGGCCAGATCGCGCGTGACGCGCTGGCCCGTGGCTGGGCGGTCCACCTGGTCACGAGCGACGCGGTGCCCCAACCCCCGCCGGACACACCGCTCGGATCACCGTTCGGGCTGCCGCCGGCGCGGTCGGTCGCCCCGGCGAGCGCGGTGCGCAGCCGGTCCCAGCGGGTCCGCTCGTTCGGTGCGATCACCGAGCAGCTCGCGACGGCCACGGCCGGCGTGGCCCCGGTGGCGCCGCGCTTTCACGGGCTGGTCTGTCGGGTCACCCCGGCAGGGGTGGTGTGGACGTGACCGCGCCCGCTCCGCCCCCGCGGCCGCCGGCGTCCGCTTCGGGTCCCGCTGGGGCGCCCGGCGTGGCCTCGATCGCCCGCGGTGCTCGAGGTGTTCGCTACGACATCGGCGCGCCGCCGCCCCCGAGCCGCGGTCCGGCGATCGTGACGCCCCCCGATCCCGCGCCCACGCGGGGCATCGCCCAATGCGCGGTGCTGGCCACGTGCGCCACGGCGCTGCTCGCCATCGGAGTCGCCACCGACTCGGTCCTTCTCCTCTCGGGGTGTGCCCTGATACTGGCCCTCGGCGTGATCGTGAGCCTGCTCGTCGACCTGGGGCGCTACTTCCGCAAGGTGTCGGGCTTCGTCGTCGGACTGGTGGTGTTCGCCGTCCTCTTCCTCGTCGGGGCGATGGTCGGACGCGACTCGTCGCTGGCATGGACCGCCCTGGTCCTGTTGGTTTCGGTCTTCGTCGTCGGCCTCGACTGGCGGCGCACCGATCGTCTGCGTGGGGTCGTCTGGCTCTCGGGGCTCCTCGTCCTGCCCGCCCTCGGGGCCGGTGTGTCCTGGGCGTGGATGGCCGGGCTCGTGTGGCTCGTCGCCGCGATGGGTTCGCTCTGGTTGCTCGAGCAGGATCGGCTGGCGGCCCGGCCCCGACCCGACTCGATGGGGGGCGGACCCACGCCCGAACCGGCGATCCGAGCGGCCGACCTCGTGCGCGCCGGAGTCGTCGCGCTGGGTGTCGGACTCCTCGTCGCCCTGCTGATCGGCAATCCGTCGTGTGACCTGGACGCGCCGGAGGACCCTTCGGCCCTCGACGACATCGACTCGCTCGGCGACCGCATCGCACCGCCGTCCTACGCCGGCGATGGGGATGTGCCCGACCAGCGAGAGCTGCGCGGTGGGGGTGAGCGGCACTACGAGGTCGACGGTGAGGGCCAGCGGTACTTCGAGGACCCCGAGACCGGCGAGCGGTACCCGGTCGAGGAGAGCGCGACCGGCGTCGACCGCGAGCAGATCGTGCGCGACGAGTCGGGCCGCGAGGTCGGCAGACTCGGCCCCGACGGGTTCACCGTCACCGACGGCGAGGGCGACACGCAGGCCTTCCGTCAGGACGAGACCGGCCGCGCCTACGTGGAAGGACCCGGGGGCGAGCGGTACTACCTCGGCACCGAGGGGGGTCGGTCGGTCCTGCGGGACGAGGACGGGACCGTCGTCGCCGGCGGCACCGGTGCGAGCCCTCATCACCTCTACATCCGTGACCCGGAGGGCGATGTGCTGGTGCCCGATCCGGACGGCGACGGCGAGGTGCCGGGCCCGGTGCCCGCGCTCCGCGACGGCGTGATCGGACCGGGGGACGGCTATCGCATCACCCGCCAGGGCGATCGCACCTTCGTGACCGACGAGGACGGGTCGTACCGGGTCTACGAGATCGATGGCGACGGTCACCAAATGGTCACGGTGATCGAACAAGGCCGGCCGGTCCGCACCTTCGTCTCGGATCCGGCGCGGCCCGACGGTCCGGTGCACGAGTACGACGACCAGGGCAACCTCGTGCGGCGCTACACCGTCGACGACCACGGCGTGCTGATCGAGCCCTTCGTGCCGTCCGGCAGGTCCGGCTCTGGCTCTGGCTCTGGCTCTGGCTCCGGCTCGTACTCCGGCCCAGGTTCGGGATCGCCGGGTTCGGGATCGCCGGGTTCAGGATCGCCGGGAGTCGGCTGGGACGACGTCACCACACCCACCACCGTGGTGGCGGAGTCGGTCGAGTCGTCGTCGCCGAACTGGTGGCTCATCGGCGGCCTCGTCGCCCTCGTGGTCGCGGCGGTCGCCGTCGTGGTCGTGGCCCTCACCCGCCGACGCGATGACGACGTCGTGCCCACGGGTCCCGCGCCGTCGCCGTGGGCCCTCAGCTGCATGGCGCGCATCGAGGCGTTGGGGTTGGCTGCCGGGCGCGCTCGCTCCGCAGGGGAGAGCGTGCTGGGCTACACCGCCGCCCTGTCAGGTTCGGCCGTCGCCGATCCGCGGTTGGCGTCGGTGGGCGATGTGGTGTCCGCCGCGCTGTTCGATCGGACCGAGCCCTCGGCGGAGATGCGCGGCTGGGTCGAAGCCGTGCTGGCCGATCTCGAACGGCCCCCCGTCGCGGTCGACGCCTGACCGTCTCCAGGCGATGACCGGGCGGGCGTCAGGCTGAGCCGACGGTCTTCGTGGTGAGCTCCGGGTCGGCGGCGATGGCGTCGGGGCTGAAGAGGAACGATCGCCAACTCTTGTCGGAGAACCGCTGGGTCTGGACGACGAACAGGGGTGACTCCCGGTCGCCGGTGCTTCCATAGGTGACCAGTCCCTGGGCCACGGGGCCGTCAGGGGTGAACTGAACCGCCATCAAGAAGCTCGACCCACTGGTGATCAGGTAGCCGTCGGGGGTGAGCGCCGACTTGGGCGCGACGGGTTCGGGGCGACGGGGGAACGGCTCGGTCGAGCCGGTCGAAGCCGAGTAGCCGACGATGTTGGTCGTGCCGTCGGCGTTGGTGCCGCCGTTGATCGGCACCATGGTTCCGTTGCGGTTGGCGACCTGCACCTCGCCGAGCGGGGTGTCGAGGTCGAAGCCTGCCTTGGTGATGATCTGCACGGCGCGCCCGAGGTTGACCAGGGTGGGATCGGGACCTCCGGGTGGTGCGGGAGCCAGGCCCGACGGCGTGTTCACCGGGTCGGTCGGGTCGAACGCGTTCGCCCACAACACCCCCGCGTCGAGCAGGTCCTGGGGGGTGTAGCGCGAGTCGAGCTCACGCCAGATGACGGCACCGACGCTGTCCAGGTCGAAGGTGGTGTCCCACGCGGCGAGCAGCCTGCACGCCTCGGTGAGATCGACCGACTCGGCGGGGAGTGCGACGGTGCCGTCCTCCTCGTCGACGAGCTCGGGAACCTCGACGAGGGGGGAGGCCTGGCACCGTTCGACCACGGCATCTTTGAGCGATGTGGCGGTGAAGGCTTCGTTGTCGAGGGCGAGCGCCTGGAGCTCGGCGAGGTCGAAGGCGGCGTCGTCGCCCGAGCCGCCGGCGGCGCTCGTGTCGCCGAGCACGGTGGCGTTCTGGCGGGTTCGCGGTGTACGCGGCGTGCCCTGGCGGCCGTGCAGCGGCGAGTAGTCGCCTTCGAGGACGGTCGAGGCGTTGTTCAACCAGAAGCTGTCGTTGGCGTTGAAGACGTAGTCGGCGCGCTCGGTCTGGGGCATCCGGTCGTAGGGGACCAGCCCGGGGTCGCGGGCGCCGGGATCGTCGACCCAGCGGAAGGTCGAGTCCGATCCGTCGAGCAGGACGGCGCCGCTCCGGGCGGCGATGGCGGCAAGACCGCCCGCGGCGATCGACTCGTCGTACTTGGCCAGTGCCGCATCGCTCAGGTTCGGGGTGGCCGACACGTCGGCATACCAGGCGCGACCGTCCTTGCTGACCGCGACCGTGTTGAACAGCGGGACGGCCTGGTGGTCGGCGAAGGCCTGCGTGAACTCGTCGAAGGATCCGGCATCCTGCATCGCCAGGTACTGGTCGATGAACTCGTCGTTGTCGATGTTGGCGTCGCGGTAGGTGGTCGTCATCTCGGTGGTCCAGCCCACGCCGGGGAAGTCGAGGACGGGGCCGTACTCGGTCGACCAGAGCGTGCGCTGCTCGGTGACGGTGGAGCCGTCGGGCTGGAGCACCTCGACGGCTGCCGGCTTCGAGGTCATCGGCGTCTCGATGCCATCGACGAGGTAGCTGGTCGGTGTCCCCGGAACGAGATCGAGCGTGTAAGCCGTGAACCGGTTGCCGGCCGAGACGGTGTGGGTCCATGCGAACTCGTCGGTGAAGCCGATGCCGATGCCCGGGGTGCCGGTGAGCTGCGCGCCGTAGATGTTGACCTCACCGGGCACGATGAGGTGGTTCTCCCAGAACCGGAGCTGGCCCTCCCACGGGAAGTGCGGGTTGGCGAGGAGGAGCCCGCCCCCGTCCGTCGATCGCTCCGTGCCGATCGCCCACCCGTTGCTGGCGATCGGCGCGGTCTCGCGCCCGGGACCGACGTCGTCGGGTCGCCCAGCCGTGTCGAGCGTGGTGCCGGGATTGGTGCCGAGGTTGGTGCCGGGGTCCGTGGCGGTCGGTGGGATGAGCGTTGCCGAGCCCGCAGACCCGTCGGAGCCGGCAGGCCCATCCACCGTGGCCGGGCTGGCCACGGGAGGCTGGGCGGAGCCGAGGTAGTTGAGCAGTTGCATGCTGGAGGCGTTGAGGGCGATCGAGCGGACGTAGCTGTACAGGTCCTCGGGCGTGATCGGCACGAGCCAGTCGGCACCGACGCACCAGCCCGTCACGCCGTCGGGCCCCACGTCGGCGAGGTAGGCGTTCCAGCCTGCGGTGAAGGCGGTCATCTGGGCCTTCACCTGATCGGTCTGGCCCGGGTAGTCGGCCCGGGCGATCTCGTCGATGCCGATCGCCTTCCACGCGAAGTCGCTGGCCACGTTGGCGTCGTCCTCGCCTGGCCCCTCGAAGGCGGCCCGCTGGCTCGTCACCTTGAGGATCTGGTCGGCGAGGGTGCAGGCGTAGTCCTCGCCGCTGGCGTAGCCCTGCCCGTAGAGGACGCTCTCGATGTTGGCTCCGGTGATGTGCGGGACCCCGTCGGTGGTCCGGGCGATGGTCGCCTCGTAGGTGCCGTCGAACGGCGACGCCACCATCGCGGGCGCAGGCGACCCGCCGTCGCCCGACGTTTCGTCGTCGCTGGTGCAGCCGATCGCCGCGGCGGCCAGCGCCCCGGTGACGATGATCGCGGCGATGCGCCCGAGGCGCGGCGTCCATATCGCTCGTGTGTGACCCACGCCACCAGTGTGTACCTGATTTGTCCTCAAGGCACGTACCGTCCTCAGGTGCGTGGTCCTGGACGGGCGACCCCCGGCGCCTTGACCCACGCGGGCCGGGTGGGCGAACTGGGTGGGCGAACTGGTTGGGCGAACTGGGTGGGCGAACTGGGTGGGCGAAATCTCCGTGATCGTAGGAAAAACGACCGGATGGTCTTGTGCGGGCGTCCTCCATGCTCCATATTGGAACACGTTCTAGTTCTTCAACTCCTCGAACAAGGTTGGTCCCATGGAGTTCGGTCTCTTCCTCAACGGCTTCCTGCCCGGTCCCGCCGCGCACGACTCGAGCTCCGAGCACCTGATGCTCCAGCGCGAGATCGAATACTGCGTGCACGCCGACGGCTTCAACTGGAAGTACGTGTGGCTGGGTGAGCACCACGCGCTGGTCGAGTACTCGCACATGTCGGCCCCCGAGGTCGTGTTCGGCTACATCGCGGCCAAGACCGACCAGATCCACGTCGGGTCGGGGATCATGAACATGTCGCCGCCCGTCAACCGGCCGGTGCGCATCGCCGAGCGCGTGGCCATGCTCGACCACGTCACCGAGAACCGCTACGAGTGGGGCACGGGACGAGGAGCGGGCAGCCACGAGATGGCCACCTTCGACCTGCTGACGTCAGAGACCAAGGCGATGTGGGACGAGGTCACCCCCGAGGTCCTGCGCATGTTCGAGCAGAAGGACTACACGTTCGAGGGCGAGTTCTTCCGGGTCGAGAAGCCGCACAACATCCTCCCCAAGCCGTACGGCATCGGTCACCCACCGCTGTGGGTGGGCTGCGGCAACCCGGGCACGTTCACCAAGGCCGGCGAGCTCGGCATCGGCGCCATCGCCTTCAACTTCGAGCCGATCTACAACCTCAAGGGACGCATCGAGGCCTACAAGGAGGGCATCGCAAACTGCACCGAGCCGCTCGGTCAGTTCAAGAACGACAACGTCATGATGACCAACGCCGTCGTGTGCCTCGCCGACCGCGATCGTGCTCGCCAGGTGGCGCTGTCGCCCGGCCGTGGCTACCTCAACACGATGGTGAACATGTACCACGACACGATGCCGCCCCAGAAGAACGGCGTGTACTGGCCCGACAAGCCTCACGCCATCCCCGACGAGGCCACGCTCGACATGCTCATCGAAGCCGGCTACCTGCTGTGCGGCAACCCCGAAGAGGTCAACGAGCAGATCGCCAAGTACCAGGACGTCGGGTGCGACCAGCTGGTGTTCGGCATCCCGAGCGAGGGATTCGAGCACGACGAGGTCCTCGAGATGCTGGAGCTGTTCGGCAAGGAGGTCATCCCCAACTACGACCTCGACCCCGAGCACAGCACCACGCGCTACCGCCGTGAGGCCACGCGCAAGTACCCCGACTTCGCCCATCCGCTGCCCGAGGATCTCCGGGCACCCGAGGTCATCCCCACCAACTCGCTGCTGCCGCTGCCGTAAGCAGTCGATGTCCTGGCCGTGCTCGGCCTGGTCGCGCCGCGCCGACCCACGCCCGCTCGCCCGCGTCTTCCGCAATTGGCGGAGGATCCGGGTGATGCGGCGGAGCACTCCGCCGATTTGGGTGGGTCGTGGTGGGGCGGGGCCGCTACTTCTGGCGCCAGGCCCGCTCGAAGGGCAGCCGCCACGCGTCGGGGGCGATGAGCTGGTGGATGGCGTTCGGGCCCCAGGACCCGGGGCTGTACGGACGAACCGGCGGCGGGTTGTCGAGCAGCGGCTGCGACTTCTCCCACAGCTGCTCGATGCCGTCGGCGCTCGTGAACAGCGTGTGGTCACCGCTCATCGCGTCGTAGATGAGGCGCTCGTAGGCCTCGAGCACGTCCTCGTGCCGGCCGGTCTCGTGCAACGCGAACTGGAGGCTCTGCTTGTCGAGCGTCATGCCCGGGCCCGGTCGTTTGCCGTAGAACGAAAGCGAGAGCTTCGACGTGTCGGCGAGGTCGAACGTGAGGTGGTCCGGGCCGTGGGCGCCGACCCCGGACCCGGTCGGGAACATCGACTTCGGCGGTTCGCGGAACGCGATCGAGATGATGCGCGCTCCTTCGGCCATGCGCTTGCCGGTGCGCAGGTAGAAGGGGACGCCAGCCCAGCGCCAGTTGTCGATCTCGACCTTGAGGGCGATGAAGGTCTCGGTCTCCGAGTGCTGCGCCACACCGGGCTCGTCCAGGTACCCGGAGTACTGGCCCCGCACGACGTGGTGCGGTTCGATCGGCGAGAGCGAACGGAAGACCTTGTTCTTCTCCTCGCCGATCGCCTTCGGCTCCAACGCCGTGGGCGGTTCCATCGCCATGAACGCCAGGACCTGGAGGAGGTGGGTGACCACCATGTCCCGGTAGGCGCCTGTGTTCTCGTAGAACCCGATGCGCTGGCCGATCGAGAGGGTCTCGGGAACGTCGATCTGCACGTGGGCGATGTGTTGGCGGTTCCAGATCGGTTCGAACAGGCCGTTGGCGAAGCGGAAGGCCAAGATGTTGAGCGCGGCCTCCTTGCCGAGGAAGTGGTCGATGCGGAAGATCTGGCTCTCGTCGAAGGTCTCGTGGAGACCGCGGTTGAGGGTGACCGCGCTGGTCAGGTCGGTGCCGAACGGCTTCTCCATGATGATTCGGGCCCGCTCGTCGAGTCCGACCTCGCCGAGCATCCGCACGACGGGGAGGGCGGCAGAAGGCGGCACGCTGAGGTAGTGCAGGCGGGCGGGCTCGATGACATCGAGCTCGTCCTCCAGCTCGGCGACCGTCTTGGCCAGCTGGTCGGGGCCCTTGTCCTGGGAGATGAAGTGGAGCTTGGCGGCGAACTCGTCCCATTCGGCGTCGGAGATGCGTTGGCGGCTGAACTCGTCGAGCGCGACCCGGGCGAACGCCCGGAACCCGTCGGTGTCGAGGTCGTCGAGCGAGGTGCCCAGGATGCGGACGTGGGGGAGCAGGCCGACCTCGGTGAGGTGGAAGAGCCCGGGGAGCAGCTTGCGACGCGAGAGGTCGCCCGTCGCGCCGAACAGCACCATCACGTGGGGCTTCAGCGGGGCGATGAGGTGCGAGTCGATGTCCCGTGGCATGCCGGCCAGGGTGACCGCTCCCGATTACGAGCAGGTTTCTCACGGCCGATCATCGGGTGAACCGCGGGCAGCGGTCGCGCCACCGCCCAGCGCGCTCGTCCCCGGCCCCACCGACCGTTCTGGCGTCGGTCTTGACCGGTTCCCGGTTGAGATCAACGCAATTTGGG
>CAZALT010000032.1:0-25502 GCA_964485515.1 uncultured Rhabdothermincola sp.
TAACCACACATGACACCACCGCAGCACCCCTGCTGCCGATCGGTGGATCGAGGCTTAAAGGCCTGCATGCCGAACGGGATGCCGATGATGGTGAGGCAGAGCAGCGCTCCGCTGATGACGTATCCGATGCAGAGCGAGATGCCGGGGATGATCCAGAGGATCGCGCTGACGACGCCGAGCCTTGTGGCCGACGGGTCCGGTTGCGCGACTCGCCCGAAGGGCCAGAGGCTGAAGTGCGCGAGCTTGAGGCACTGCCGGGCGAACGGCAGTCCGATGATCGTGATGACGAGCACGCCCGCCCAAAAGAGCCAGCCGAGCGCGAGCCAGAATCCGCAGAGAACGAGCCAAAGGACGTTGCCGATCGTCTTCACGGCGAACCCCCGTGGATCCTGGGCATTTCGGGTCGACCAGTGCGGTCGTCCGGCGTCATCGCACCTCGGTCGATACCGGATCGAGGAAGAAAAGGCATTGACCTTGGTTGAACTCGCCGACCTTCGCGACGACGTGGATGTTGTCCCCCGCGGCCAGGTAGTCCGGGGTGTTCGATCCCGTGAGATTCAGGTCGACCATGCCGACGTCCTCGAACGTGAAGCTTGGTCCCTGGGTCGAGCCGGCATCGCCGGCCAGCACCAGAATGTCGAATCTCGTGCTGTAGTCGCCATGGTTCACCAGGTTGGCGATGTTGCCGTCGAACTCGATTGTGCGACCTCGATACGTCGAGGCGAACGTCGCGACGGCGTCGTCGCAGTCGGAGCCGACGAGCAGTGCCGCAAGATCGGGGTTGTTGTCGGTCGCGAGGACCTCCTCCGAGACTGTCGTGGACGTCGTCGAGGACTCCTCCGGCTCGGGAGCTTCCTCGGTGGTCGTCGTCTCCTCTTTCTCGCTACCTCCACAGGACCGGTCGACAGTCACCTTCGGAGCGGCGGTCACGGGTTGTCCCGCTGCCGGGGATTGCTCACATACCTGCCAGTTCGATTCGTCGATGACCCCGAAGGTGCCGCCGCCCTCGACATCGACATCGTCGGTGAATCCTGCGCCCTCGATGTCGCTGAGAGCAACGTCGAGCTGCTTCCCGACGACGTCGGGCATCACCGTTGGAGCGGCTGCGGGCTCATTCGAGCTCCCACACGCGACCAGCCCAAAGACGAGCGCGATCCCTGCAACGACGCGAAGCGCCTTCATCTCCCCACCTCCACCGTGGACGTCTAGAACCGGCGAGGGTGTTCGCGTCGGAGAAGTCTCAAGCGCAGTCGCCGCAAAGTCCGCCGGCCGCACGCATGGCCACGGGCTGCGAGACGTGGCAACTGGGGCACACGAACCGACCAGCGTCGGATGAACCTGGTCCGCTGCCAGCGGAACTCGTCGCTCGAGCGCACGTCGAACACACTGGCAGGAACTTGAGCTCGTCCGGAGTTGCTTCCCTCGGAGGTAGTTCGTCAACGAAGTGCATGCAGTCCGCGTAGTGCAGCATGGTTCCCGAGGTGTACCGGTAGGGACTTCCCATGTTTCCTCCCGCTGCGATGGCTGTGCCGGGATCCTACGCACGGACCGGCAAGGTCGAGCTCACGACCGAGGAGGATGCGCGTAGCTCATTCTTCCGCGAGCCCGACGTCGCTGGCTTCGTCGTGGCTGGTGGGTTGGAACTGGCCGCCCCGGGGGGTTCCCTTCGGTTGGCGTTGGCGGGGCTTGGTCGGCGGGCGGCCGATGCCGTCGGCTCCCGGTCGAGATCTCGGAGGGCGGAGGGTTCCGCGTCGGGAGCCTGCCCACTGCGAGACAGCGTCGATGATCCGGTCAGCGGCCCCTCGTTCCTCGCCGGTGAGCTCGATCTCGGCGGCGACCTCGATGAGCGCGTCAGGGAGCGCCTGGGCCATGACATCGACGCGGTCGACGAAGTCGTCGGGACTGATCCGCGCCGACTCGGCGAGACGACGCAAGTGGCGTTGGGCGATCACCCCGGCCCGGTACTCGCCGCCGACCTTCTGAGCCAGGTTCACCTTCGGTGCATGTTTGGCGTAGGGGGCCAGCGACCCGAGGTCGTAGAGCGGAGCGAGACGGACCTGCTGAGCTGCCAGCAGGAGCGAGTAGTTCTTGGCGTGCGCGTCGGACCCGAGGATGAGCCAGTTGTAGGCAACGGCATCGCAGAGTCGTTCCACGTCGGTCGGCGCCGTGCCCAGATCGGCGAGCACGCCAACCATGTCCTCTACGGACGGGCCGCCGTCGCTCTGGTACTTGGACCCGGGTGGCACCCTGAGCGCCTGACAGAAGTCCTCCTGGTGGATGCGTTCAATCCGGCCGCCAACGGTTCGACGGTCATAGCGGGTGACCACGAGTGCGCGCTGGTCATCGAAGTGCCCCAGTGCGATCTCCTCCGTGCGCAGCCCCAGCAGGGCTGCGGCCCGTACGCACAACAGCTCGTTGAGGTCGTGGTCAGCGAGGTCCTCGATGGCGGGCTTGAGGATGTGGGTGGTCGGAGCCTGACCACGCGGGATCGACCAGCCCCGTCGGGCGTCGTGAGCGAGGGCGATCTTGGACTGAGCACCGGCGAGGCTCCACCGACCGGCGGCATCGGACGCATGCCACGCGGACGCGTCTTTGCGAACGGTCCTCAGCAGTTCGGCCACGTCCGCCGTGGAGAGCTTCTCGTGGGTGCCCTTACGTGCCTCGTCGGGAGCGGTCCCTGAAGGGAGGTACTGGGCAGCACCGGCCACATCGGCTCCGACGTTGGAGAGCAGCGCGAACACGTTCGACGCCGAGCACTGGTACTGGCGGGCCCAGCGCTGAAGCACAACCTCGTTGTCGGGCAGCAGCCCCCACAGGTACGGCCCCACGGTCGCGTCATCGAACCACCCTGGCCGCAGCGGCATCGAGACCGACAACGGCGTCGCGTCCGAACGCTCGATCCAAGCAGGGTCGTAGGCGAAACGGACGGCGTTGCCCGCGCCAGACTCCAGCAGACCGACGAGGTCACCCTCCATGAACACCGCGAGCTCAGCCATCGAGGATCTCCCCGAGGTCCACCGGATCCAACGGCGCGTCCGTGAGATCGAAGGCCAGCCCGAGCGCTCGAACCGCCCGTAGGACCGCGCCTAGTTCGGCGGTCGGCTTGCCAGCCTCGAACGCCACGACCCACTGACGGCTCACGCCCGCCGCCTCAGCGAGTCGAGCCTGCGACCAGTCGAGGTCGAGTCGTCGCTGCCGGGCGACAGCACCGAGATGGAGGGCCGATCGAACGAGCACCGTGTCAGCGTACGCCGACCTACCTTCTCTAGTCAACGTACGCATACACCCACTGGCATATCGCCGCTCGATGACATCCCCTTCTGAGATCTCACTCAAAAGGCATGGTCGAGATGGCCAGCCGCGCCGATCACCAAGGGAACACCTACCGGGCGATTCGGCCACTCGTCGATGCCGAATTCCTCATCGAGGTCTCCGACACGAAGCGCAACCAGATGTGGCGAGCACCCGACGCACTCGACGCCTTCGCAAACCGAGCAGGCCGAGGGCGACCAGCCTTTCGGGAGTAGCCGCGGTCCGCTCAGCGAGGGAAGCGTGCCCTTCGGGTCTGTGAATCACGGACGATCGGCGACCGGGCTACTCCGCCCCACTCCCCCACTTCTTCCGCTGCTCTCGACGCTGCTTGACGTGTGCCCTCGCCTTGGCACTCGCCTTGGCCTTCGTCATGCCCGGCCGTCGGTTCTTCCAGCCACACGAACAAGCTGCGGTGAAGTCCTGCGGCGCATCACCCCCGCGGACGAACAGCGACGGTGGTTCGGTGACGAGTCCAGGGGCCACGCGACTGGCTACTTCCGCCTGTCATCAGGGTGACTCGTTGCCGCCCTTGTTTGCGTCCCGCGACCACGACCACAGGTTCCCCTTCGGTTGGGCGCGCAAGCGATCGTTCTGACATGCCAAACGCCGGGCTCGTCGATTGAGTCCCGCGCTCATGGGGCAGCTTCCTCGTCTGGGTTCTGGGCGTTCGGCTGGTCACGCTCCAGCACCTTGTCCTTCAGCGACCCCGGAGGCGAGAGGTCGAGTCGAAGCCGTGCCACAGCCTCCGGATCGCTCTGCACGCTCTTGCTGCGGAGCAGGTTGATCATGTCCTCCTGGCGCGGCTGACCAAGGGTCAGACGGTAGAGCGCCACGTCCTCCTTGAGGCTCTGGAGCCGCTGGTGGTCGATCGACAGCGGGTAGGGCGACGTGATGCGACGCACGCGGGCCGGGCCCGGGTAGACCCAGTGCGGCGAGAGGTCTCCTAGCGCTTCCTGGTATTCGGTCGCTGCTGAGTAGCCGGCCTCCCACGGATTGCCGATGCCCGGAGCGATCATCGAGTCCCGATGTCTGGCGGCGACGTTCTTGCGAATCGCGTGGCCGCCGTAGCGGTGGATCCTGCCCTCGCGCTGATCGAAGTCGACCGGACTCGCCGGCGTGTTCCAGTGGACGATCGCGTGGCACCACCAATGAAAGTCGATGCCCTCCTGACCGACGCTCGTGGTGGCGAGCACGAAGGGCCAGAAGGGGCTGTTGAACGCGTTGCGGATCGCGGGTTGACGCACGTCGCCTTCGACCTGACGCTTGTTGCCGTAGCGCATGGCAAACCGGCCCGTGAACGAGATCGGCTCGGTGTCGTTCGGGTCGAATGCCGTGTACGGAGCGGGTCGCATCGCCACGGCGTCTCTGACCTTCTCGGCGATCTTGAGCAGTGCGTCGTCGTCGATCGGGTCGGGTCGTCGCTCCCCCGCGAGGTGGTGGAGGTACTCGTCAAGTACCGCTTGGAGGTTGCCCGCGGCGCAGTACGCAAGGACTGCACGCCAGTAGAGCTCGTCGGGATAGAGCTGGTCGAGCAAGACCGCGACATCGGGTCGGTTGAACAGGGTTCGGAATCCACTGGCGATGGTGGCGGCCGCGGTCCAGCGGCCGGCGTCAGTGGCGGGGTCAGCAGCAGTGAGCTGTCGATTGAGTGCGCGAAGGGCGATGTTGCCGGGGCCGTGCATGCCGATCCTCGCCACCGTGGAAAGCAGGTCTGTTGGTCTCCGCTCGGGTGGCTCGACCTGACTGGCGCCGAGGGCCAGGTCTACGTGGAGGCGGAGCCGGCCCGGATCAGGTGGATCGTCTTCTTCGTCGGTGTTCGTCGCGACCGCACCGGCCAACGCCAGTGTGAGGTGCTGCAAATCGTCAACGAGCGCGTCCGGGATGGCACCCTCCATCAGGAACGGAGCGAGCCAGTACCACTCGGCGACGGCGGTTCCGCGGCCGATGCCGTCGGGGCCGATGATGGGAGTTAGGGATCTAACCGCGTCGGCGCTCGCGATCTCGGGGTCGTGAGGCGCTTCCGGTCTCTCGACTGCCAGGCCGAGAGGATCGGTCGCGACGGCGAGTGAAGGGTTTGGCCAGAACAACGCCAGGGTCGTCATCGCTCCAGGTCTGCCGTTTGGCGCGCGGAAGTCGAGGCGGTTGCGGTGTGCCCGTGCCCCGCTTTCGGTGACGGCCGACGCCGTGTGACGCTGCGCCTCGTGGCTGACGATCGCGGCGATAGCCGTCGGCGTGGCCGACCAGGAGGAGAAGATCAGACGCTTGGTGAGCCCATCGACGTTTGGCGAGGCAAATGGTCCGTCGGGTTCGAGGTACGGAAGTGATGGCGGGAGCCACAGCAGCCGCCAGGCGTCGTTGTCGGTGACGTCGTGCACGAGTGTGCGCAGCCGTGCGTTACTGGGGTCGATCGGCTGTCCGCTTTCGATCGCTTGGCGGTCGAGGTGCCGGGTCTGCTCCAACAGCGACGACAACACCTCGCTTGAGCCGGACTCGGTCGCCTCTCGCAGCGCGGTGCCCAAGCGGTACCCGTCGCTGAAGTTCACGAAGTACGGGACCGACTTCCAGTACTCGAGCGCGAACGGCTCGTCGAGGTTCCGGGCGAGCGCCCGCAGCGCGGCGAGGTCAACGAGGTCTTCCGGGCGCAGATCGTCCGCGCCGAGCTCGATCTCGTCGACCATGTCGAGTGCACCGGTGGACGGTCGTTCGGTGCGGCACATGAGCCTGAGAAGCAAGTCGCGCAGGTTCCCAACGGACTCGGTGGGGTCTCCTCCGGTCGTGGCTGCCGTTCGCAGATTGGCGAACTCTTGACGGACCTCATCAACGACCACCTCCTCCTCAGAGGCGAGGAAGCGGACCGTCGCGAGGAAGTCCCGCTGGTGGTCATCGCCATCGAGCCGTTCTTCGGCGTAGGTGAAGGGCTTGTATGGCGTTGCGGAGAGGAGCAGGACCCGGGCATCGGAGTGGTCGAACAAGTCGTGGGCGAGCTCCGCTGCGGGGCCACCTTCCTTGCGGTCCAGCAGGTGCCGGAACCGTTGGAACTCATCGAGGATGACGAGGTCTGGTTCGAGGCAGTCGACGCTGACCTTGGCGAGCGCGCTGCGAAGGTCACCGATGAGATCGCGGGCTAGGTCCCACTCTGGATCGGTGAGGATCTGGCGCTGTCCTACCCCTTCGCTGAGCTGTTTGAACCGACGTCGCAGTCCGGTGCGTCGAACGACTTTCCTGAATGCGGAGACGATGACCGGATCGAGCTCGCCGTGACGGTCGATGTGGCGTTCGAGCGCGGCGATCGTGTCGTCGAACGCTCGGGCTGACTTGTAGTGGCGAAGGACGATCTTCGCTCGACGCTGCTGGCGGTGGTCGAGGTCCAACAGGTCTCGCAGCAGCACGTAGAGCAGTGCCCGTTCCTCGGCTCGTCCCCCGGCGTGGCCCTTCTCGAAGGATGTGCCGGGCGTGAACGAGACGAGGTTGACCGGCTTCAGTCCGGCGGTCCCATGATTGGTGAGGCGATGTGATTCCTTCGCGAGGAGTGTGAGGCGGCTGGCGAAGGGGATGTGGTCCTCGCCGGTGACGTTGAGCCGCGTGAGGTTCTGCTCGGCGATGTCGGTGTTCGAGCACACGTAGACGATGTCGATGCGGTCGACAGCATCGTCGTGCTGCAACCGCTCGATGAGCGACGCGATGACGCCCCGAGCGACGAGCGACTTGCCCAGTCCGGTCTCGTCGGCGACGAGGTATCGCCGGGTCGGATCGTTGCCGAAGTAGCGGTCCATGACTTGGGCCACGGTCGAGCGTTGGAAGGTCGTAAGCCCGCCGAGTGTCGATGTTGCGTCGAAAGGTTCGGTCACGACCCATCCTCCACACGACGGAGGTCTGCCAGTGCCGGCCGTGCTGCCTCGATGGCGTCCCAGAGCTCGTCGAAGCCTGGGGGCAGGACGCTTGCTCCTGCCGCCGTGGCACGCAACCGGGGTACGAGCCGGTCCAGGTCGTCGAGCGCTTCGGGGCGGTCGCCGACGACGCGGGCGAGCAGTTCGAAGATCCCGTTGGTGCGGGCACCGAACACCCACGAACCGGATTCACCGTTCTGTTCCTCCCCGATGAAGGCTGCGGGATCAGTGATCCCGAGGATCAGGAGGAGGAACTTCAGGAACTTGTCGGGGGTGTTGATCTGCCTGGCGAGGATCTCGTCGAGGCGGTCGTCAGGGTCGTCGATGAGCGTGCAGCGAACCACGGTCGCTTGGCGCAGTTCCACTCCCCCGGGGCCCGTGGTCGTTGCGTGGACGGCGATGAAAGGGGTCACCTCATCGAGCGCCACCGGGCCGAGCTCGGCGTCGACGGCCACGCCGGCGGTCTGGCTGTGCACCGAGCCGGGGAGTGAGACGAGTTCAAGCGTGACGGAGACGCCCTCGGGCAGGTCGAACGCATCTCCTTTGATCCGCTCCACGTAACGGTCATCACCCGTTCGGCGCACGGTTGCAGTCAGGCGTCGCTCAGCGAATCGTCGGAGCACGTCGAGGAGTTGGCGAAGCGCCTCTTCGATCGGGTCAGCTTCCGCTCCACCGACCGCGTCGTATGGTTCAAGGATCGCTCCGATGCCTGCTTCGTCGTCGAGGAACGAGGCGACGCCCATCTTCGTTGCTCCAGTGACGAGCTCGACGAGAAACTCGACGTTTCCTCCGAATGCCGCACTGGTGGCGTTCGCCGATCCGATGAACACGTGGGCCAGTCGACTGCGTTCGACGATGTAGAGCTTGGCGTGGAGGCCGGTGAGTCGGCCTCGATCGGTGAGTTGCTCGGCCGGTGCCTCCGGGTCGTCGAGGTCGGCGGCGGAACTCACGACCATCGACTTGTCGAGCCGGTCGATAAGGCCGGGTTCCAGGCGATCGAGGTCCTCGACGCGCGAGACGACGGTGACCTCGGAGTCGGGTGAGGGTGCGACGGTGTCGATGCCTTCCGCGTTCAGGAATGGCGCCATGACCAGGTGGCGATAGCCGGTGAAGTCGGGGCGGGCGTTGATCCCGTCGATCCCGAGCGGCCAGAAGGCCAGGTCTTTGTCCACCCCGTCGGGCCACTCCCACTCAGCCCGATGAGCGGACTCGGCCAATGCCGCGACACGGGACCGTCGCTCGGCAGCGACCGGAGCGACCGAGAGGTCCGGCAGCGCGTTGATGAAGCCGGCCAGCGGACGGTTCGTCTTTTTTCGCCGGGCGAGTTCGTACCCATCGAGGCGCAGCGAGAGATCCCAACTGGTGTCGTGGGTCAGGTTCCGGGTGAGGCAGAGGAACCGGACCGCCGGAGCGTCTCCGTCTTCGCTGACGTAGCGAAGGAACCACACCTTGGGGTGAAACAGCGCTCCGGGTCGTGGGCGTCGGACCTCGTGGATCATTGGTTCGAGAAACGCGTAGAGGCTGTTGCCCGACGAGGGAACCTTCATCTGCCCGGCCTGACAGAAGACATCGACACGTTCCGACGCGGAACGCACGGCTTCCATCGCCGCGACGGGGTCGCTTGTCCCCGACAGTCGGAACGATGCGAACGCGAGAGGAACAACAAGTGCCGCGTCGAAGCTGAGCGTGAAGGTCGTGCCGATCGCCCCATCGAGCCGGTAGCCGACCGGAGGACGCAGGATGTCGAGGAGGATCTGGCGACTGTCAGGCGGCAGCACTGGGCGTCTCCGCGGCCTCGACGATGTCGGTGACGAGACGCCGAACCGTCGGCCACCGGTAGACGAGCCGATCGGCCCCCGCTGCACCGTTCCAGTTCCTGAGCAGACGCTCGTTCACGAGTCGCGCCTGCGCCTTCTTCTTCTGACGGATCTCGCGCTGCTCGATGAGCCTCGCAGCCGTCTTGTCCTGAGGCAGTCTCGATGCCGGGCCGGACTGGACGAGGCCGAGCCACTCGCTGGCGAACTCGCGGGTCCAGGGACCGATCCGGGGATTGAAGCTGTGGATCTCTCGCCACCAGGCCGACATGTCCCACCCGGCGACCACGTCCCGGTCTGCCTCGCAGTCTTCTGCCCACGTCGCGAGCTCGCCGAGGTAGTGGTCGACCTTGCCCGTCACTCGGTTGAAGCCGGCCTTCTCGTAGGCGCGGGCGAGCAGGAGGTTGTAGAGCAGCGTCGCGCCATGGAACACGAGTGAGAAGACCCGAGCTTCTTCGAGAATCTGGACGATGTGCTCGTTGGCCGTGAGAGCCAGCGGCTCCTCCCAGGGGCCGAAGGTTGTTGCTAGCGGAGGTTGAGCAGACCCGACGAGATGAGCCAAGAGTGTGCCCTCGACCTCCTTCTGTATCCGCTCACGCAGCCACAAGCCCTCGTCGGGGGTCAGTGCGAAGCCACCGTCGACGACCGCCGGAAAGTCTGGCGGCGCGTCCAGGACATCCCAGTCCGACCTCGCGCGAGCCACCCGCTCGTCCGCTGCATCAGGATCGAGCTTGTCGAGAGCGGCGACCGATCCGAGTCCATCTGGTGACACCGGGCTCCTCAGGACCCCGAAGGTGTCCAACCCACCCCAGTAGATCGCCGACGGCAAGATCTTCACGCCGACCCCAGCGCGACTGCCGATCAAACCCTCAAGATCCGGGCCATCGTCCGCCCCCAATGCCGAGTCCTTCAGCGTCGCGATCAACGAGCGCTCCGACGCGTTCACCCGGCGCAGGAGGTCGTCGCCCGAGCGACCGCGTGCCTCGTGCATCTGAAACAACCACGGCACGAACAGGAAGTACCGGGCGCGGGTCTGGATCACCGACGTCCCCGGGAACAAACGGTTGGCGTAGACGTCACGGATCTGACCGATACCCAGTTCGTCGCGGCTTTCAGCCGTGGCGCCCAACCGAACAAGTTCACGCGCTCGACGCTGTTGCTCAGCCGATTCGTCCAACCACGCCATCACCGACGGCATCCGACCTCACGCCTCCCGCGTTCGCGACCGTCGACCTTCGGCCGCCCGCTTTCGGACGATTGTAGTGACGGCCTACGACAGCGATCTCGGCGCCGATGGTCGGTCCCCCTACGTCGACTCCGATCGGACGCTACCTCCGCCGCACCGCCCGCCGATCGAAGAGTCACGCGCTCTGTGCGTCGGGGCCATTCGGCTGGGCGGTCCGTCGGAACGATGCGAATCGCTCCGGCAATACGAGGTCATTCTCGTCCGCGAAGCACCTGAGCCGCCTGTAGTTCCGCGATGCCGATGAGAGGCCAAGGTCTTCGAGAATCGCCAGGCAGTTCTCGCCTCGCCTGATCGCGGCCCGCACCCTCGCCGAGTCGACCCACACTCCCTTTGCTTGTCCGAATGAGACACGAACCATCGGCGCTTCGGACGCGGGATCGACATCCCCCGCGAAGTCGCGCAGGCGAGACAGCTCCGACTCCAAGCGACGATTCTCCGCTCGCAGATACTCAATCTCCTGCTGCTCCGACATCACAGAGCCCGTCACCCTGATCCCCAGCGCGCCCATCCGTCCGGCCTCCAATCGCCGGACAGCGCTGATCATCGAGTCGTCACGAATCCGGTTGTAGTGCTTGAGGAGGACCTCTCTACTCGACCACCGGCCCATGCGAACGACAGTGTCCACGGGCACGTTCGCATCGAGAAGCAAAGTTGACCCTGAGATCCTCAGGGCCTTGGTCGTCGGCGGGTAGTCCGGATGCCCGACGCATGCTCGGACTGCCGCTTCCTTGAACTTCTTCGAGTAGGTCCCGGGGTACGGGCGGTTCCCGGTTTCGGGGTCAACCCAGACCGGCGCGTCGTGCGCGAGCCCACACCCGGAATGCGGATTCACTCCTGCCCCGAGATGCAATCCCAGGTCCGAGCTGCATGCTTCGCAGGCACGCGAACCCGGCCTCTCCCGGTGAGCGAGGATGTGGTCAGCCAGCAGCGACGCCGTCGACGCGTCCAGAACGAAGGGGTCTCGTGTCGCTCGCTCAGTCTTACCGACGCCCTTCTCCCCGCCCTCTTCGACGTAGACCTTGGTGAGGGTGACGACCGCCTCTCCCGGGAACCTCTCCGGCCCAGTGATCATCCCGACTTCGAGGCCGAGAAGTTCGGACCTTCTGAGCAGGCCGACGTAGCCAACTCTGATCGACGGAGCGAGCCACGACACCATGGCGCTCTCAAGTCGTGCGAGCTCTCCGTAGCTGAGAGCGCACTGATAGTAGTTGCTGTTCTTCCGTTCGTCGAAGGGCGTTACGTCGACGTTCCTGAAGGGGTTCCCCTTGATCGGCGCAGGCCCTCGTGCCCCACCTTGTCCCGCATTCTCCTGTAAACTCGATCGCTGTGTTGAAGATCGCACCCAGGGCAACGATGTAGCCGATGATCGTCTTTCGCTTGAAGCGGGGGTAGTGGTCGGGACAGGTCCCGTCCCAGGCACGCGGGTTCGTCGCCAAGAGGGTGGACTCGGCGCGAGCGACAAGCTCATGGCGACCAGCCGCTTCCGCACGAGCGAAGCACGCAGGACAGATGAGTAGCCGGTTCCTGAAACGTAGGGCGTCGCGTCGCCCAATCGACTCCATCGGTACGTTCGCGATGTCCGCAGCGTGGTCGTAGACGCTCCGGAGGTAGAGGTCCACGACGCTTCGGGCGGACCCGGTCCTCACATCGAAGAAGTCACCCAGTGCATCTGAGGTTCCGACCATTGCTGCAAGCGTCGGGCCCGTCGCCTCCGCATCGTCGAGCGCTGCATCGGCGGTGATCTCGCTGCCCCGCTCTCGGGCGGTCGTGCGGTCCGTCTCGCCGAACAACTCGACGGGGTCAGGAACACGGGTTCCAGCTTGCCGCGACGCCTTGATCAGGGTTTCGAAGCTGCGGCAGTCCTCCAGTGACTTCGCCTTCCAGTAGACCTCGGGGCCACCGCGCTCTCTGCGATAGCCGAAGAGAATGCCGCCACCGGGAAGCTGACGCTTCACTCTGCCCATCGGCCGGACCTCCCCTCAATGAGCGAGGAAAGCGCCGACGAGAGCATGCCGGCGAGTTCTTCGAGGAACCTGATCTGTTCCTCTCGTTCGCGGCAGGTCGCTTCGAGCACAGCCAATCGAATCTCTAGCGGGAGGTCGTTCACGTGTTGGTCCGCGGCGTTGGCCCGATGACCGGGGTCCTCTGGGTATGCATCCATACCCCCTTACGTGGGTGGGCGAGCCGGGTCTCCCACACGTGCATCTACATCGGGGCCCGGTCGGACTCCTCCGTGTGCCTGTAGCTGCGCAATCAGGAGCGCAATCTGTGTACTCGAACGCCGCATCGTCGAAGAGCTCCATCCCTGGATCGACGAAGTGTTCTCACGCGAGCACCTCGACCTCCGGGCCGAGCAGCTCGCAGCCGCTGCGGACTCCCACGACGACCAGCCCGGACGGGACCTCGTTCGGCTGCGGTCGGAGCGATCGGCTGCGAAGGCCCGACTGAATCGGGTCTACGAGCTGATGGAAGACCCGGACTACCCGCCGGACCGAGCGAAGGCGAAGCTGGCGGAGCACCGAGCGGCAATCGCCTCCCTCGACTCCGAGATCGCCACGCTGACGACGTCAGCGGGAACCGACTGGACAGCCGGCGACTACCGAGCTGCCCTCGCATCCTTCGGCGGCATTGGCAACATCATCGCCGCGGCCGAACCCTCGGAACGCCGAGACATCTACCGGCTGATGGGCCTCTCACTGACCTACCGCAAGACCGACACCGGAACAGGCTTGCTCACCGGCGTCGTGGCTCCCCCCGTCCCGCGGGGGGTTATGTTGCGTGTCGGAGGGGGGACTTGAACGCCGGATTCTGCCGTCCCATCCCGTACCACCGAGTCCCTATACGTGCAGGTCAGAGGTGGTTTTTCGGAAGGTGGACTTCCGTCAGGTCATCTTCCGTATCGGCCCGTACCACCCTGTTTCCAGGACTTTCGCGGACAAGATGATGACAAGCCGGAGGGTGTGTCGACACAGGGCGAAAATCGTATGTCCATCCACGACGCGGGTCTCCCCTCCGACACCTCGCGCTTGTCATCACGATGTCCTCGCCACCGCGCCGCGATGTCATCACCTGTCATCGGTTGTCATCACGGATCCTGCCGACGTGTCGCGCGTCGGGAACGCTTCATCACTCCGCCGCCCGCCAGGCGCCCGTCGACGGATCCCACCTCCGCGTCTCGGCGGTGCCATCGAGGATCGGGTCGGCGAACTCGATGAGGGACTCGACGAGATCATCGATGCGTTCGGGGGCTTCGTCCTCGAGCTTCTGCTTTGTTCGCCAGGCCGCCCATCTCGGCTGCGCGACTGCGCCGAACCCGTCGAGCACCGCGCTCAATGGGGCGAGCGTCGCTTGCCGGTAGTTGGCCACGAGCCGTGTCGAGGCGACGAGCTGCGCGCCAGGCAGTGGACGGGACCGAACGATCCGGTGGAGGTCGACGAAGTCGCGCCATCGGGTGTTGGCCGTTCCTCGCTGAACTGCCGTGACGAGCTTCTCGGCGATGACCATCTCGATGGAGTAGCCGAGGACGTTGATGGTGCCGCCGAGGATCCGGGGCACGGACGTCGTCTCCGGTGCGGGTTCGATCGGATCGCCCACGTTGACGTCAACGTGGAAGCTCACGCGTGCGCTCGCGAGCGTGGCCGGTAGCGAGATCCTCACCCCCGTGTAGCCCGCACTCTCCTCGCGAATCACCTCCGCGCTCGCCTGATCCGTCGCAATGGTGAGGCCGTCCTCGATATTGAGGGCGGCGATCTCGATGATCGCCTTGGTGACGGTCTCGATGGCGTTGTCGAGATGGAGGCCGGCGAGGTCCACGTCGCGGGTCGCTCGCCGCTCGTCGAAGGCGGCGAGCAGCACCCCACCCTTGAGGACGAAGCGGTCGCGGTGGCGTGACCGGCTGAGCCGGTCGAGGAACCCTTCGAGCGCGTAGAGCGTGAGGTATTCGTCGACGGGTCGACCGTCGGCGTTGGCCCGTGCTCGAAGGTCGAGGAACGCCCTGCCGTCGACGGTCGCTCTCGTGGGGCGCGTCACAGGAGGATCTGCAGTGCAGCGCGGATGGGTTGGGCGGCCTTCGGGCCGATGGCTGTGGCCAGATCGAGCAGCTGCGAGGGCTGCCTTCCGGGTCGGCGCAGCCAACGCTTGAGTGCCTCGACGGCTTGATCCGTACCTTCGAGATGGCGGATGCGGAAGGCGTCGCAGATCGAGCGCTCGGCGGAGTACAACCCGATGCGGTAGCCGGCGCCGACGTCGAGGTCTTCGCGGCCGAGGTCGAAGGTCTTCGGGTCGAACTTGTGCCAGGTGATGGGAGCCGACGTCGCGGGTGTTCGTGTCCCCCGAGGCAGGGCGAGGTCGATCGTCGCCGGGATCTCGTCGGTCAGGTCGTGACGGGCGAGCGCGCTGGTGAGGCACATCGTCGCCCGCTCGGAACGAAACGCCGCCTCGATGAGGTCCGGATCGGCGTCCAGCGTCGTGGCGCTGAACAGACCGCGACCGATCTTCTCGATCGCCCCCTGGGCGTTGAGGTTCTGAAGCTGGCGGTCCGACAGACCACGCCGACGGGCGTCGGAGTACGTGAACAGCTCCGGGAGCTCCGAGGGGAGGCCGGCGGTACCCATGGGGGAAAGCGTACCCAGATACCCGCCATATGACAACGGTTTCCGTCGCACCTCCCGGCCTCCGGCGATCTCGTCACTGGCCCGGCGTACCGTTCGGTGACGAGCCGAAGGAGACTGACATGCCCAGCCCATCCATCGTCGCAGCCTTCGATGCAGCGCAGCAGCGGCACGCCCAAGCGGTTGCCGCTCTCGTCCCACTGCTCATCGAGATGGCGCTCGCCACCGTCGCGGAGGCGCTCCCGGGCGCAACGGTCCTCGAGACCGAAGGCGAGATGAATGAGGACTGGCTCTTCACGCTCCGCATTCAGCGCGTGCTCGACGCTGACGGCAGGGTGCTCTACGACATCAGCGTTGGCCATGACGATCCCGAGGTCGAGGCCCGGGTCGACGAGGTCGGCTTCGAGTACCTCGACGTGCTCCTGGACCTCACCGGCGACGACTACCTCGGGAGGCAGACCGTCCCGCGACCGGCCTAACAGCCCCGTGATGTCCCAGCAGCGATGCTCGAGAGATCGGATGCTCGCTGGTGCCGGTCGAGCCGGGGACAGGCATTCACGCGTCATAGCTCCGGTCTCGTTGGATCCGCCGGTAGAGGTCTTCTGTGGCGCGACGCGATCGAGCGTCGCCAGCGTCGTAGAGGTCGACTGCCACGGCCAGGCGAGGCGTCGAATCAGCGACGGGCCAACGATCGCTTGACGGAACCCGCAGGACGACGTTCGCGTCATCCCGCGTGGCACCGTCGAGCGCGTTGCGGCGAACGAGCTCGTCGAGCATGTCAGCAGGCAGGTACAGATCGGCTTGGGGCGCGCCGACGAGGTTGTGGCCTTCGGCGGAGATGCCTGTCGGCTGCACACCCGGGGTTGCAACGAGGCGCTCGACCACGGCGGGAACTGCCCGGTAGCGAAAGGCCTTGGCCCGTCGCCGAGTCAGGGCCGCAAGGTCCGCCAGGCCCGGTTCCGAACGAAGTCGCGCCCGGAGTCGGTCGATCTCGCTGCGACTCACCCATGGAACCCTCACGCCATCGGCAAGAGCAAAGATCGCCCACGCGTTCGTCGGAGACAATGGACGGCCACCGTGCCTCGGCTCTCGACGACGGTTGTCTACGTCGGCCGAATCGACGACCCACCGCCCCGCGACCTTGGTGCCCGGTAGCTCGCCGGCGTGGATCAACGCGCGGATCCGCTCAGCGCTCACCCCGAGTTCGCCAGCAGCGTCGAGGACGCTCAGTTGGGCCATCGCCTCGACACCTCGCTCTCCATTCACCCGGGAACTATTCCGTTGACACAATAGTTCCCGGGACGAGCCGTCGACGACCTTTCGCCCCGGCGACGCCACCACCCGTCACCACACCACACCCCTCACGTACCGAAACGAATCGGAGCATTTCGTTTGGGCGCGTACGTCCGCACCAGCTGCCCACGGGTCCGATGACGCGACCAGCCGTGCTCCCGAGCCCGTCGGCTGCGATGGGCGGCGGCTTCAGCCGCACGACTCAGCGAACCGCCTGGAGATGGGCGTTGACGAGCGCCAGGTCGAAGGTCTTCGGGTCGAACGGGCCGCGCCAACCGCGGAGGTGTTCGTGTTCCTCGTGGGTGGGATCGGCGAGCACCGCCAAGTAGTGCTCGTAGCCCCACGAACCACCGACGTCTTCGGGCGGACACGCGTTGGCGCCGTCGAGGCAGGCAGCGAACTTCAGGCCTTTCGGCATCCGCCACATCCGGTGGACGGTGATCTCGTGCTCCCAGGAGTCGCCGAAGTCGTACTCGTAGGTGAACCGCTCGTTGGTGCCGATCGCCGTGACGACGGTGAAGTCCTTCTCCTGGAGCTCGTCATCGGGATACTCGTCGAACTGCATCCCGTAGCGCTCGCCGCCGATCTCGAAGACGTGGAGGTGGTAGTCCTCCCATCCCATCGCGGCCTGGAACATGCGATGCAGCTTGTCGAGTCGAACGCTGCCCGGTACGAGCAGTCGTCGCCACACCCGGGGCTCGACCTCGCGCAGCTCGATCGTGCAATCGACAACGGGCTGACCAGGTGGGGTGGGCATGGACGGAGGCTACGAGGTCACGCTCGACGGACGAGCCACGGAGGCCAGCTACTCCCCGTCAACGATGATCTCAGGATCGCCGACGTACTGGGCTTGCCAGTTCGTGCTCACGGCGTGGGCGTCTCCATCGTCGACGGTGAACCATGCGTCCCCGAGCCCTTCGACGATGCCGTCGGCGACGGTCCTCTCGGGTGGGAGCTCCTCGTCGGCTGCGACGTAGACCCACAGGTCGAGTCGCAGCCGCCGGGCCTTCATCTGGACGGGTTCGTTCACGGCACGATCATCGCTCGAGCCAGAGCGCATCTCGAGCGATGATCGACCGATGGCCGAAGCACGCACGTACAGGTTCGTGATCACCGTCCAGGTGGAGCCGGGCCACCCCGCCTACGACGACCCCGAGTGGGCCGCCGACGCCGCCTGGGGAGCGCTGAGCAACGAGTACGACCTTCGAGCGACCTACTCCGCCATCGAGCAGGTCGACCTCGACGAGCCGCTCTGATCCCGGTGCATCACCAGCCGTAGTCCCAGCTCGGCCAAAGCGTGTCCTCGGCGATCTCGACCGCGGCAGCGCGGACCTCCGCCGTCACCTCGTGGAGGTCCGCGTCGAGCACCAACATCTCGGGCCGCGGCGCCTCGTCGTCTACGACGACCCGGACGACCTCTCGCTCATCGAGGTCGACCTCGGCGTAGATCGGATACAGGTAGCGGACGAAAACGGTCACATCGGGTTCCTCTCCCTGGGCGTGGGTCAATCGTCGCTCGAGTCGCCAACGATCTCGAGCAGTGGCCCAGCTCGCAGCGAGCTTGTGCCCGGTCGTGCTGCGCCCGCAGGGTCAGGTGCGAGACTCCTCACAAGAACAGGAGGCACTCATGATCACGGAGAACGCAAGCGTGCTCCCCGGCGATGGCGGCTGGATGATTGATCACCCCGCCGATTGCCTCGACATCGACGGCAACCAGCTCCGACCGGCGTGGTTCCGAGATGAGGAGGACGCGACGTCGTACCTCTCGTGGCTTGATGAGTACGGCCTTCCGGTGCGGAGCGGTGGCTACCTCGCAGGCAATGCCACCGACGAACAGGACCATCGGATGGTCTTCGAGGGTTGGGGCGTGTGGGAAGCCGATGGGTCGGCATGCGGGCCCGTCCAGATTCAGCGATACGACACCTTGGAGAGCGGCCGCGAGCCGCTACCAAGCGACGAGTGCGCATGGGAGCTAGTCGTGCACAAGGCCCGTGCTGGATCTCGGCTCCATCGACTGGCTCTCCTCGACGTCGCGGCCTACAACCCGCAGGAGCTCTTCCGCATCGCCCTACACACTGGCCAGGACCCGCACTTCCTCGGGCGCGAGGTCCAAGGCTGGGCCGCTGCCCTGACCAGGTAGGGGTCGAGCCTCAGTACCCGAAGAGGCACAACCCACGGACGTTCGTGTAGTTGCCGTCCTCGAAGAACGTTCGAAGCCGGCGCTCGACGGTGACGTACTCCCGGCGGGGCGACATCGTCGGGTTCTGGCGCAGCTCCCGCGGGACCATCAAGAACAGGTAGTCGGCATGGGTGCAGATGTGACACTTCCAGAAGTCCAGGAGGTCCATGTTGTTGATCGTGGTCTTGCCGCGCTCGACCTCCAGAATGATGCCGGTATCGGCCAGCGGCATGAAGTAGTCCGGCCGAAGGGCGCTGGTGTACTCACGGAAGAGACCTTTCGACTCGTCCCTGAAGCCCAGCCCGCGCGCCTCGGCAAGAAAGACGTTCTGGACCTCAGCGCTAGACCTCCCCGGCTGGTTAGCCAGGACAATGCTGTCCATGACCGCCGACTCGCGGAGGTGGTCGAGCAGCCGATCAGCGACGCCGAGGACGGTCCTTTGCTCGGCGGTGCCGAGGTATCCCGCCTGAAAGAAATCGACCCGCTCCACCTACGGGAGCTCAGCCGATCGAACATGAGCTCGCAACTCGCGAACCTGCGGCGAAGCGCGAGGCATCCACCTGGCGACCCAGTTCGAACCACCGGAGCTGGACCTCAGCCCGGTCCAAGATCGTGGACACCCATGTAGGCGTCACCGGTGAGATCTACGAGGAGGTCCAGCAACTCGGCGCCCACGCCGTGGAGCGCGTCCTCGATCTCAGGATCGTCAACAGCATCGCCATCGAAGAGCACCTCGCCCGTTGCCGAGCGCACCGATCGGATCCGTAGAACCTTGAGCCAGTCCTCGTTCATCCAGCCGTGGACCTCGAGGACGGCGGCGCCGGGCAGCACCGCTCGCACCTCGGCCATCGCGACCTGCTCGGTGAGGTCCGCCAGCCGCTCGCCGTCAGCGGCGTGCCGGACCAAAACCGCTTCGAACTCGGCTCGGACGCCTGACTCATCCAATCGATCGACCATTCGGTCCTCCTCGGTCGTCGGCCCTCGCGGGCACGTGGGTGTCACCGATCATCCCCGAGGCATGTGACATTCGCCGAGGGAACCTGCTCTCTCCGTCAGAGCGACAGGCCCGGGCCGTCGCGTTCCGCAGCCCGGCGATCGAGTCCGACGGTCTCGTTGAGGTCGGCGATGGCTCGGTTGGCTGCGTAGTAGGTGGTCCCGTAGTCGGGTTTACCGAGCGGGGGCAGCGGGCCGACGAGCGTGGTCTCGGGGAGATCCCAGAGGGCACGGTGTTGCGCGACGCGCCCTGCGGCCGCGACCCACCGCTCGCGTGCCACCGCCTCGTCGGGGACCGGGCCGAGGGCTTCGAGCAGAAGATCCGCCGGATTCTCGACGCTTTGCTCGCCTCGGATGCGGGCGTCATCGTCGAGGGCCTGTCGGACCCTCTCGGCATCCGCGCCGTGGCGGTCGGCATGAACCTCGATCGCCTGGTCTCGTGCCGCCCGCTCGGTCTGGATCGTTGTGGGCAGGTCCTCCAACTCGCGCTCCAGGCCCTCGATGTGTCCGAGGAGGGATCGAACCTCGTTTCTCGCTCGGGCGATCTCGGCCGTGTGGCCTCGGCGACGGAGGGGACGGTCGGGTTGGTCGAGCGTTCGTGTCGCATCGGTGAGACGCGTCGTCGCTTGCCCGACCAGTTCGGGGAGGTCCCGCTTCCGTTGGGTGAGCGCGGCGAGGGACCGACCGTGCTCGTCGAGGCGAAGCCGCAGCGTGTCGGCGGCCGACTGGTGCGCGGCGGCCTGCCTCACGAGGGCACGTAGCTCCGGCTCGGGAATCGGTTCCCGCCTTCGCGGTGTCTTCGGGCCCGGCCCACCGGCCTGGCCTGTTGGAGCGCCCTCGGCGACAGGTGTCGGGCGGTCGAGCCGAACCGCCGTGGCTGGCTGGTCGACCCACGTGCGGGCGACCGCCTCGGCTACGACGTCGGCGGCGGTGCGCTCGTCGTGGAGGACGACGAAGGCTTCATTGGTGGTCCGGCCACGCGTGAGCGGGACGTAGATGCCGCTGGTCCCGGTGGGGCCGTCGAGGTAGAGGAAGGAGCGGTCGACGGTGCGGCCTTGGGTGGCGTGGCTGGTCTCGGCGTAGGCCAGCTCGACGTCGGCGGCCACGTACTCGGCGGGCAGGGTGACCCGGCCGGTCGAGCCGTCAACGGTCAGGCTGCCGTTGCGGTGGACGGCGGCAACGGTCCAGCGGTCGCGGTTCTTGACCATGCGCTGTCGGTCGGTGAGCAGCGTCCGTTGGTTGCGACGCGTCGCAACCACGTCGCCGACGCGCGCTCGGCCTTCCCCGACCTGCACCGAGGGGCTGCGGGGGTCGACGTCGCCAGCGGCGAACCGCGTGGCCTGGGCGATCTCGTTGAGCGCAGCGACGGCTTCCCGCGTCGGTGCCATCATCGCCGCGCTCTGGCCGGCCTCGATGGCGTCGCGCCAGGCGTGGACGGTGGCCATGGCCATCTGCCGGGTGGTGCCGCCGTGGAGGCGTCCGTGTTGGTCGTAGAGACCGACGACGTCGGTGTCGCCTCGTCGTAGGCGCAGGCTGGCGTCTCGTTCCCAGGACGCGTCGAAGCGGTGGACCCGGTCGAGCTCGACGGCGCCGAGGGTGTCGACGAGGTGGCCGAACATGCCGGAGCGTCCGACGGCGGAGAACTGCATGGGGTCACCGACGAGGGCGAGACGCCAGCCGCGTCGCTCGGCCAGATCGATCATCTCGGCCAGTCGTGGCGTCGGCACCATGGCGGCCTCGTCGACCACGACTGTCGAGCCAGCCGGTAGGTCGTATCTGTACTGGGGTGGACGGTCGAGACGGTGCTCGATGAGCAGCTTGTCGAGGGTGTCGGCATCGATGCCGGTGTCCACCGCCAGAACCTCAGCAGCAGCCGCCGATGGGGCCACGCCGAAGCACGGTCGACCATCGGCGTGGAGGCGAGCGACAGCGGGTCGCATGGCGGAGGTCTTGCCGGTGCCGGCGGGTCCGACGACGAGGACCAGGCGCCGGTCCCCCGCCACCGCCCCCGCCGCGTGGCGCTGGACGACGGTGAGGTCCTCGTCGGCGGGGATGTCCTGGGCGTCGGCACCGCCTTCGTCGCTCCAGCCTTGGGTGATCTCCAGGATGCGTTCCTCCTCGTCGAGGATGGCGCTCGTGGTGAGCAGCCGGTCGAGCGCTCCCTCGGTGACAGGTCGGCCATCACGACGTAGCGGGACGTCGTCGGGGACGAGACGAGACACGTCGACGACGAGGGTGTCCACGACGTGCGACGCGAGCCGGTCGGCCCGTTCGACGAGCTCAGCGGCGGTGGATCCGACTCGCGTCGGGAGCGCGGCGGCGATCTCCCGGGTGGTCTCGGCGGGTCGCCACACCGACTGGGTGTCTCGTAGCGAGGACAGAGCGCCGACGACGGCAGTGCGGTCAATGGCGTCGTTGGGTTCGAGCGGGCGGGTACGACCCGTCACCTGGGCGAGGTAGTCGACGGGCGTGTAGCCGAGGGCGGCGAGCTGGTCGTGCCAGTGCTCGTGCAGCTCGGTGGCCACGGCGCTGGTCTTGCCCGGTCGGCTGTCCTCGGCGGCCTCCCGTTCGATGGCCCAGCTCTCCCGGGGAGTCGGTTGCCGGCCGACCGTGTCGACGAAGCGCTCGGCCTTCTCGTCGCGTCGCCGCTTCATCTGCTCGGTGCGCTTGGAGAACTCCTTCAGGACCGCCTCGGGTGCGTCGGCCATCTCGGCCAGGCCGTTCTCGACGGGCTTCCATCGCACGCCGAGGCGGTCGGTCAGCTCAGCGCGCAGCCCCGCGGCGTAGAGCGCGGAGACGGTGCGCTGGTCGTGCTTGACGGTGCGGGCGTCGAGGGCGAGCCATCGGCCGTCGGGGGACATGACCCGGTTGGCAATCACCAGGTGGGAGTGGATCTGCGGGTCGTGCGCCCGGCTGGTGTGCTGGCGAAAGGCTGAGGCGATGAGTCCGTCGGCATCGACGATCCGGATCTCGCCGTTGACCCGGTAGCGGCAGTGGGCGTGGTCCTCGACCCACCCGAAGGCGGCGGCCACCGCTGCATCGTGCGCGTCGAGGACCTCTTTGCGGGTGTGGTCGTCGCCGATGGCGTACAGCAAGGACACGGACTTGGGAGCCGAGCAGGTGACGTCGAACCCACGGACGGTTCGGTCGGTGTGCCGCGTGCCGAGCAGCTCACCGTCGAGCGGGTCCCGTCCGTCCATGAGCGTGAGGAAGTCGTCATCGTCCACGTCGCCGGACAGGCCGAGCGCGTCGGCGCCTCGGCCGAGCCAGCGGCCGGGTGGCTCGTCGCCGTCGAGGTAGTACCGGCCCGGCCCTTCGACGTAGTACGCGCCGGCGTCGTCGCCCTTGAGCGTGGTCACCCGGGCGGTCACGGCCGACTCCCGCACGAGCGCGTGCACTCGTCTGTCGATCGTTGAGACGCTTGCGCTGAGGTCGTGGGGTTCATGGGTCGGTCCTTCAGTGGGGGGCGTGGGTGACGGTGATGCCGGTGCCGTCGAGGTGCAGGACGTAGGTGGGCGGGTCCATGGGCCCGGAGGACGGGAGCGCTTCGAGGACGCCGGCTCGGCGGAGCTGGCGCAGCCGCCGGTGCGCGCTGTCCTTGGAGAGGAACCCGAGCCGCGCGGCGAGACCGCGGGTACTGGCTCGCACCACGAGCTGACCGTCGATCACTGCGGCGTCGACGGCGAGCACGTGCAGCACCGCCACGGCGTCGGGTCCGTGCTCGCACAGGAACGCGAGGGCGTCGGGGTAACGGTGCTCGACGAGCGCCTCGCCCGCCGCCAACGTCGGCGCCGCGACCGGCGCGGCCTCGACAGCCTGGATGGCTTGGCGGGAACGCGGCCGAGGGGGACGCCCGGAAGGACCGTCGGTTGGGGCGTCGATGAGGCTGAGCTGTTCGGACATAGCGACCTCCGGACGGGCGCGGAGATCCCGTCACCTCAATAGGCCGTTTTGGAAGCCAGATCTCTCACCGAAATTCGAGAAATTCCCGGAGTTCTTGTCCCCGGTGTGCGACACGACGGTGTGTCGGAAACAGGACTGGTCAGGTCGACCGTGCTGTGCGACGATCGATTCGCTTCCCGCTGCGACGGCCACCAGGCCCGCGGCGGGCCTCTCGTGGCGAGGGTTGTCGCCGCCTCCCACTCTCCGACCACGGCCGCCGGCCAGTCGGATCGACTGCCCGGGAGGCAGCCATGGCCACGAGCCGCAACAACGTCCGCAAGCGCGGAACCACCTGGACCTACTACGCCTACGTCACCGATGGCACCGGCAAGCGCCGCCAGATCTCCAAGGGCGGCTTCTCCACCCGCCGAGAAGCCGAGGCCGCCCGCGTCGAAGCCTTGTCCACCGTGGCCAACGGGACCTGGGTGCGTCCCGAACGGCTGACCGTGCGCGACTTCCTCGTCGACGAGTGGCTGCCCACCCAGCGGCCACCGACGCTCGAGGAGAGCACCTACACGAGCTACGCCCGCAACATCCGCCTCCACGTGCTGCCCCACATCGGCGGACTCACCCTTCAGCAGCTCACTCCGATGGACCTCAACGCGCTGTATCGCACGCTGCTCGAGTCAGGCCGCCAGCCGCCCGGCGTGCCGCCTCGCCAACACGACCCCGCCACCCTCACCCTCATCGAGAAACTCCGAGCCGACGGGCTGACCTGGCAGCAGGTCGCCGACGATGTCGGCGGCCAGGTGCCCGACCTCGCCGGCATCACCCGCCACGCCGTCGCGTCGCTACACCGTCGAGCGCACCAACCGAAGCCGGCGAAGAAGTCCGAGCCCGGGCTGAGCAACCGAACCGTGCGCTACATCCACACGATCATCCACGCCGCACTGCGCGACGCCCTGCGCTGGAACCGCGTCGCCCGCAACGTCGCCGACGTTGCCACTCCCCCGCCGCAGGGTTCGACGAGGCGGGCACGGCCCAACGTGTGGACCGCCGACCAGCTCGGCCTGTTCCTCGACTTCGTGGCCGACAGCCCGTACCTGCCGGCGTGGCTGTACCTCGCCACCTCCGGCTCACGCCGCGGCGAGGTGCTCGGCCTCAAGTGGGACGACGTCGATCTCGAGGCCGCTACGGCGATCATGTCCCGGCAGGTGACCATGGTCGACCACCGCATGGTCATCAAGGAGCTCCCCAAGACCAAGGCCGGGCACATGATCCTGCTCGACCCCGGCACCGTCGACATGCTCGTCAACCACCGCGATCACCAGGACGAGGACAAGCGCCTCCTCGGCAACGGGTACCACGACGACGGCTGGATCTTCTGCCGACCCGACGGCACGCCGCACCACCCCGAGCGGTTCAGCCGCCAGTTCCGCCGCAAGCAGGAGACCTACAACATGGCCAACCCCGACGAGCCGCTCCCCGGACTCAAGCTCCACGGTCTCCGCCACACCTGGGCCACTCTCGCCCTCCAAGAAGGCATCGACATCCACATCGTCAGCGACCGCCTCGACCACAGCAGCACCCACGTCACGAGCGAGATCTACACCCACGTCACCAGGCCCATGCAGTCCGACGCCGCCGACCGGGTGGCGGCCAAGATCTTCGGCCGAGACTGAGTTACTCGTCGATGTCCGCCGTGGCGAGGCTCTCGTCCTTCTCAGGCACGGCCAGCTTCCCGGTCTGATCCGGATCGACCCGAGAACACGCGTTGCAGTCCCGAACTCGCAAGGCCGTGATCGAGTTCGGGCTGTTCGGTCGGTTACTCATCGCACTATCCCGGTGGCCGCTCGAATCAGGCCCATTCGTTCTCGCCGAGGTCTCGGTGGACCATGCCCGACGACGGTTTCGCTCCTCCCCGGGGATCGTCCACCTCCAAAGGCCTATCGCCGGCTCCAGTGAGCGCCGCCAGGACGTAGGCGTGGTCGCTTCCGGCAGCGACGGACTCTGCGTAGCCGTGCTCGACCGAGGAGACGGTCCAGTCGGGCGACGTGTAGATGCGGTCCATTCGGTTGACGATGGGGCTGTTCTGCTTGCCCCGCTGGTAGGTGACGGCGAGTGGTCCGTCAGGCCGCAACCGTCGGACTCGTTCGAGTTCATCCGGGTGGTCATCGAGCCAGACGCGATACGCGTCACGGAGCCCGTGTCGAGGATCCGACAGGTGAAATCGAGCAACTTCGTGCTGCTCGTATTCGGGATCGTGCGGGTGAAGGTCGACCGGGT
>CAZALT010000033.1:0-25483 GCA_964485515.1 uncultured Rhabdothermincola sp.
TCCCCATGATGGAACCCTCGCGCGGAACCGAAGCACACGTGGGTAGTTTGATAGCCGAGTGCGAGACCTCTGCCGAGCTCATCGAACGGCTCGGGTCCTAGATCTCGAACGGGTCCGACACGTCTGGGTCCTGCACAAGGAGACTGAGCAATGGCAGAACGCGAACAGATCAAGAAGCCGGCGACCAAGACCGACGACATCGAGATCGTGGAGGACGACACCGCGGCGGCCACCGAGCGGGGCGACAAGCTCAAAGCAGAGCTCGACGACCTGCTCGACGAGATCGACGACGTCCTCGAGACCAACGCCGAGGACTTCGTGAAGTCCTACGTCCAAAAGGGCGGCCAGTAGCACTGCCGACGGCCCACCGGGACACGACGGTGGCAGGGGAGCAGCGGCACCGGGCTGAACCGGTAACGTGCTCGCCGTGACGATGCCTCTCTTCACCGCCGGGGACGATCCCGGACCCAGCTTCGCCGGCCTCTTGCGTGCCGTCGGGGCGGTCCCGGAGGTCCCGCAATTCGACGCCCGCGACCGGATCGAGATCACCCACGGCACCACCGTGGTGGCCATCCGCTATGCCGACGGCGTGGTCATGGCGGGTGACCGCCGTGCCACCTCGGGCAACTTCATCTCGCACCGGGCCATCGAGAAGGTGTTCCCGGCCGACCGCCACAGCGGCGTCGCCATCGCCGGGGCCGCCGGTCCGGCCATGGAGATGGTCAAGCTCTTCCAGCTCCAACTCGAGCACTACGAGAAGGTCGAGGGTTCCGCCCTCAGCCTCGAGGGCAAGGCCAACCAGCTCGGCGGCATGGTGCGCGCCAACCTCCCGGCCGCCATGCAGGGCCTCGCCGTCGTGCCGCTGTTCGCCGGCTTCGACATCCGCCGTGGCGGCGGACGGCTCTTCGAGTACGACGTCACCGGAGGTCGCTACGAGGAGACCAAGTTCGCCGCAAGCGGCTCCGGCAGCCTCCACGCCAGCACGGTCGTCAAGCTCGGCTACCGAGAGGGCCAGTCACGCGACGACACCATCGACCTCGCCATCACGGCGCTGTTCGAGGCGGCCGACGAGGACTCGGCCACCGGCGGTCCCGACCTCGTCCGCGGCATCTTCCCGGTCATCGCCACCATCACCGCCGGGGGCTTCGACCGGGTACCCGATGCCGAGATCGGCGACCGCTTCCGTGGGCTGCTGGCCACGCTGGCCGAACGCGAGGCGGCGGTGCCCGGCCTGCTCCCCGAGACGACCGACGACCGTGAAGACGACCGTGAAGACGACCGAGGCGACGACGCTGGAGGCACCCCGTCATGAGCATGCCCTTCTACGTCGCCCCCGAACAGGTCATGAAGGACCGGGCCGACTACGCCCGCAAGGGCATCGCCCGGGGCCGGAGCCTCGCCGCGGTCGTGTCCGACGACGGCATCGTGCTGTGCGCCGAGAACCCGTCGAGCACCCTACGCAAGATCAGCGAGATCTACGACCGCATCGCGTTCGCCGGGGTCGGCAAGTACAACGAGTTCGACCAGCTCCGCATCGCCGGCGTGCGCGCCGCCGACCTCAAGGGCTTCTCCTACAGCCGTGAGGACGTCGACGCCCGCAGCCTCGCGAACCAGTACGCCCAGATCCTCGGCCAGGTCTTCACCCACGAGATGAAGCCCATGGAGGTCGAGATCCTCGTGGCCGAGGTGGGCAGCATCCCCGGCGACGACCAGCTGTTCCACATCCTCTACGACGGCACGGTCATGGACGAGACCGGTCACACCGTGCTCGGTGGCGACTCCGAGGCCATCGCCTCCCGGCTCGCCGCGAGCTGGGAGACGGGCCTCGACCTCGCCGAGGCGGTGCGCATCTCGGTCGCCGCGCTCCAGGGACCCGAGCGGGTCATCGATCCCGACCACCTCGAGGTCGCCCTGCTCGAGCGGGGTGGCGCCCGGCGCGCCTTCCGTCGCCTCGCGCCCGACGAGATCACCGTGATCCTTCCCTCCGCGAGCCCCGCTCTCGACGAGCCGGCCCCCTCGGACGCACCCGGACCCGCGACGTAGGCCACCGCCGAACTGGCTGGGAAGACCCGGTCTATTCGGCGTATGTGTCCAGCCAGTTCGGCGATGGGGTGGGCGGGTGCGCCGAGCCGGTTCATCGAAACGCAACGCGGTCGATGCCACCATGCGCTTGCACCTGGGTCGCCTGCCGATAGCGTGCTCCGCGTATGGAGCGACGCATCTACGGCCTCGAGAACGAGTACGGGGTCACGTGCACCCTGCGGGGTCAGCGCCGCCTCAGCCCCGACGAGGTGGCGCGCTACCTGTTCCGCAAGGTCGTGAGCTGGGGACGCTCCTCCAACGTCTTCCTGGCCAACGGCGCACGGCTGTACCTCGACGTCGGGTCCCACCCCGAGTACGCCACGCCCGAATGCGACAACGTCTACGACCTCGTCGTGCACGACAAGGCGGGGGAGCGGATCCTCGAACAGCTCCTCGCCAGCGCCGAAGGACGCTTGCGCGAGGAGGGCATCCGTGGCGTCATCTACCTGTTCAAGAACAACACCGACTCGGCCGGCAACTCCTACGGCTGCCACGAGAACTACCTCACCAGCCGCCACGACGACTTCAGCCACTACGCCGAGGTGCTCATCCCGTTCCTGGTGAGCCGCCAGATCTACGCCGGTTCCGGCAAGGTCCTCCAGACGGCCCGCGGTGCCATGTACTGCATGAGCCAGCGCGCCGAGCACATCTGGGAGGGCGTCTCCAGCGCGACGACCCGGTCACGTCCCATCATCAACACCCGCGACGAGCCCCACGCGGATGCCGAGCGCTACCGCCGCCTCCACGTCATCGTGGGCGACTCCAACATGAGCGAGTACGCCACCTTCCTCAAGGTCGGCGCCGCATCGCTGCTGCTGCGCATGCTCGAAGAGCCGTCGGTCGTCATGCGCGACATGACGCTGGAGAACCCCATCCGGGCCATCCGCGAGATCAGCCACGACATCACCTGCACCCGAAAGGTCCGGCTGGCCAACGGGCGCGAGGTGTCCGCCCTCGACATCCAGAGCGAGTACCTCGAGCGTGCCCTCAAGTACGCCGAGCGGCGCGACCTCAACCCGCAGGAGAAGCAGGCGCTCATGATGTGGGAGCACTGCCTCACTCGCATCGCCGACGACCCGCTCACCCTAGACACCGAGGTCGACTGGGTCATCAAGCACAAGCTCATCGAGGCCTACCGCGAGAAGAACGAGCTGGCGCTCAGCTCGCCCAAGGTCTCGCTGCTCGACCTCCAGTACCACGACATCAGCCGCGAGCGTGGCCTGTTCTACAAGATGCAGAACCGCGGCCTCGTCGAGCGGGTGTGCACCGACGCCGACATCAACCAGGCCGTCGACCAGCCGCCACAGACCACACGGGCCAAGCTCCGCGGCGAGTTCATCCGCAAGGCCAAGGAGCGCAAGCGCGACTACACGGTGGATTGGGTGCACCTGAAGCTCAACGACCAGGCCCAGCGCACCGTGCTGTGCAAGGACCCGTTCAAGTCGAGCGACGACCGCGTCGAGAAGCTCATCGCCAGCCTCTGAGGCGCTCCAGTCCCGCGAGATTGCGTAGATCTCGCCCGAGTTCTGCAAATTGCGTCGATCTTGTTCGGTGAGCGAACAAGATCGACGCAATTTGGACCGATCGTCGGGCAAGGCGTCGAACGGTCCTCGGCGAACCGAGCGTCGGTGAGTACGATCCCGTCGGTGGACAAGAGCGAGCGGCTCCTCAACCTGACCATCACGCTGCTCGACACCGAACGGCCGTTGCGCGCCGAAGAGATCCGCCAACGGGTCGACGGCTACCCCGACAAGCTCGAGTCGTTCCGGCGGGCCTTCGAACGCGACAAGGACGATCTGCGCGAGCTCGGCATCCCCATCTCGTTGGAGCCCGTGCCCGGCACCGACCCACCCGCCGAGGGCTACCGCATCCTCGCCGAGGAGTACTACCTCCAAGATCCCGGGTTGGAGCCCGACGAGCTCGCCGCCCTCCACCTCGCCGCCCGCAGCGTTCGCCTCGGTGGCGACTTCGACCGGGAAGGGCTCTGGAAGCTGGGTGGGCTGGTCGGAGCGGACACCGACGGCGGAGGTCCGCTCGTCGAGCTGCCCCCCGACCCGAACCTCTCCTGTCTCTTGGACGCCACCTGGAAACGGCGCACCGTCGCCTTCCGCTACGGCGACACCGACCGGTCCGTCGACCCCTACCGCGTCGAACTGCAACGCGGATGGTGGTACCTCATCGGCTTCGACCACAGCCGCGACGACGTCCGCAACTTCCGCGTCGATCGCATCGCCGGGGTCGTCACGAGCGGGGATGCGGGGACCTTCGTCCCCCCCGAACGACCCACCAGCGGCATGGCGCCGTCCGGTTGGCAGCTGCCCACCGGCGACGAGGTCGTGGTCACGATCGACGTCGACCCCGACCGCATCGCGCTCTTCCGCACCGAGTTGGGCACGGCGGCACCGCCGACCATCCGAGACGGCGGTGTGGCCCGATTCGAGATCCCGATCACCAACTGGGAGCCGTTCCGCTCGTTCCTGCTCACCTATCTCGACCATGCCGTCGTGGTCGGCCCTCCGGAGCTGCGCTCCGACATGGTCGTCTGGCTCGAAGGGTTCGCCTCATGAGTCGACCGGCGGCGAGTGACCGGGTCCGGCGCCTCCTGTCGGTGATCCCCTGGGTCGCGAGCCACGACGGGGGCGTGTCGATCGACGAGGTCTGCGCTCGCTTCGAGATGACGCGGGCTCAGCTCGAGACCGACCTCGGCGGTCTCGCCATGATGGTAGGTGCCGCGCCGCAGACCCCCGACACGCTCATCGAGGTGTGGGTCGACGACGACTGGGTCGAGGTCACCTATCCGCGGGCGTTCGACCGGCCGCTCCAGCTCACCCCCGACCAGGCAACCCAGCTCGTCGCCGCGGGTGTCGGCCTGCGCGCCATCCCCGGCGCCGACGACCAGGGCCCCCTGCACCGTGCCCTCGAGAAGCTGGCGGCCGCGCTCGGCGTCGCCCCGGGCGACAACATCGAGGTGAACGTCGGACCGGTGGCACCGACGATCTTCGCCGCGCTCGACGAGGCGCGCACCGAGCACCGCCGCGTCGAGATCGACTACTTCAGCTACAACCGCGACGAGCGCACGACCCGGCGGATCGACCCCTACGTGATCTCCGCCGAACGAGGCGTCTGGTACGTGCGGGCCTACTGCCATCTCAGCGATGGGGAGCGGGTGTTCCGCCTCGACCGCATCGAGGTGGTGCGGTCGACCGCCGAGAGCTTCGCCCCGCCGACCGATGTCGACGCCTCGGTCCGGTTCGCGGCGTCGCCGACCGACCCGCGGGTCCGGCTGGTGCTGGCCCCATCCGCGGCATGGGTGATCGAGAGCTACCCGAGCGAATCGGCCACCCGTCTCGACGACGGCCGGATCGACGCGGTCTTCGCCATCTCGCAGCCGTCGTGGCTGGTGCGGCTGCTGCTGCGCCTCGGGCCCGACGCCGAGGTCGTCGAGGCGCCCGAACACCTCCGCACGGTGACGGCGGACGCGGCCCGACGGGCGCTCTCGCGCTATCACTGAGCGCTCGGGCGGCGCGACCGGTGTGCCCGAGGTCGCCGCTACAGTCTCAAGACCTTGACCGCAGCACGATCTACGAGCGGAAACCGACGTTGACCACCGAGATGTCGAGCGACAACCCGTCAGGCTCCGAGGCGTCTCCTCCGTCGAGGCCGACACCCGAGACGCCCAACTTCGAGTTCCCGAGCAAGCGGGTGCTGGGCACCGGGCGCAACAAGGAGAGCCGGACCCGACAGGTCGTCGAGTGGATCGTCGTGATCGCGGGTGCCCTCGCCCTCGCCCTGGTCATGAAATTCTTCCTGGTCCAGGTCTTCTGGATCCCGTCGGGATCGATGGAGCACACGCTTGAGATAGGCGACCGGGTGATCGTCAACAAGCTCAGCTACAAGCTGCACGACATCAACCGGGGTGACATCGTCGTGTTCGAGCGACCCGAGGACCAGGACCAGGAGATCAAGGACCTCATCAAGCGCGTCGTCGGGCTCCCCGGCGAGGAGGTCGTGTTCGACGGCGGCCAGGTGTACATCGACGGCCAACTCCTCGAAGAGCCCTACCTGGGGGAGGGGACGCGGTCGACCGGCCACACCTACGGCAACGGCTGCACGCCCGAGCAACCGTGCAAGGTGCCCGAGGGCGAGATCTTCGTCATGGGCGACAACCGCAGCAATTCGAGGGACAGCACCTACTTCGGCCCGATCGATGAGGACGACGTCGTCGGACGAGCCTTCTTCCGCATCTGGCCGCTGAACCGGTTCGGCTTCCTGTAGCGGCCCCGCCGCTATGCAGCGCGGGCCAGCGAATCGACCATGCGATCCACGTGGTCGCTGTAGAGCCCGTCGATGCCCTTGTCGAGCAGATCGTCCATGACCCTCGAGAACTGGCAGTCCCAGGCGAAGGCCACCAGCTCGAAGCGATGGAACATGGCGATGAGCCCACCGCTCCACTCGCTCCGATGCAGGTTCACGGCGTCGATGCCCGCCTCGGCCAGCGCCGCGGCTCGTCGCTCGGGGCCTTCGCTCATGCGTTTGATGCGGGCGGAGTCGACCAGGCGAACCGTGGACGACAGCGCCCGCCAGGTGGCCACCAGCTGGTGCGACCCGTGGCAGAGCCACAGCTTCGACTCGGCGTCGTAGCTCCGCGCCACACGGATCACCTCGGGGGCGGCATCGTCGTCCTTGATGTCGAGCGACAGGTCGAAGTCCGCGCCGCAGACGTCGTACAGCTCGTCGAGGGTCGGGATGTGCGGTGGGAGCTCGGCCCTCGAGAAGGACCGGATCGGCCTCCGACGCAGGATCGGACCGATCAGCCCGTCGTGGTCGAGCACGGCGACGCCGTCGGAGGTGAGCCAGACATCGCTCTCGAGCCCCGTGGCGCCGAGCCGGCGGGCCAGCTGGAACGCCTCGATCGTGTTCTCGGCCGCATGAGCCCGTGCACCTCGGTGAGCGAACCCGATGGGTGGATCCAGGAGCGAAGGCAGGCGCGACGGCACCGGCGCATCCTGTCGCCCACGCCCCGGCGAGGCAACCACGGCACGCGGGAACCACCCCTGGCGGTGCGCCACCTCCCCCACGATCGGGACGCGACCTTTGCCCCGTAGTCCAAATGGCCCCAAATGGGCCGTACGGCTCATGAGATACCGATCAAGGTCGTTCGAGGTCGTGCCGATGCTCTCTGCAGGTTTCGTGACTGGAGGGGCCACATGGCAACCATTCGTGCGAGTTGCAGCGACTGTGGGGACGTAGAGCTGACGACCGCCGATGTCCGGGTTCGGGTGTGCAACGCCGACAACCAGGGTTCGTACCTCTTTCGGTGTCCGTCCTGTTCCATGACGGTGGTCAAGACCGCCGAGCCCCGCACGATCGACCTCCTGGTGGCCTCCGGCGTCGCCTACGAGACCTGGAACCTCCCACTCGAGCTCAGCGAGCCTCGGGGCACCGGCGACAGCCTCACCCACGACGACCTGATCGACTTCCACGCCATCCTCGACGACGAGGCCCTGCTGTGGGATGCGCTCTCCTCGCTCGACGGGCTCTGACCTCCTTCAGGTCCTGACCTCCTTCAGGTTCTGACCTCCGAGCGTCGGCGAGCGCTACGGTCGTGTCGGTGTCTTCGGTCTGGTGGTTGCCCGCGACCGTCCTGGTGCTCGGATCGCTCGTGGTGTGGGCGCGCATCCGGCGAGTGGAGCGCGAGATCGCGTCCACGACCGCGGTCACGGATGGCCTGGCTGAGCTGAGCGGGGCAGCTGCGATCCTCACGACCGCCATCTCCCGGACCGGGTCGCGACGAGCGCGCGTCGCCCGTCGCGTCGATCCTGGCCCCGATCGCGAGCCGAGCAACCCCGAGCGATAGACTGACGGGCATGTTCAACGTCGGTGGTGGCGAGTTCATGCTCATCGCCCTCATCGCGCTGTTGGTGCTGGGGCCCGACAAGCTCCCCGACTTCGCCCGCAAGTCGGCCCGGATGATCGGCCAACTGCGCTCGATGTCTCAGGGCTTCCAGAACGAGATGAAGAGCGTCATCGACCTCGACGAGATGAAGGGCCTCATGAACGAGGGCACCGGCACCATGCAGGGCACCCGTGGGCCACGACTCGTCGGCCCGATCGATGAGGGGAGCGGGCCACTCGACCCCTCCGCGTCCCCCCCCGACGCACCCGGCCAACCGACCGCCGCACCCAGCTCGTTCGACAGCGGAGCACCGTCCTCGACACCCGACGCGGCTCAGGCCACCGCCGGTGAGCCCGATGAGAAGGGCTCCAGCGGCACGAGCGCCGCCTGACGCCACCGTGAGCGCCCAACCCCAGGAGCTCGCCGGTGGTCACATGACCATCTGGGAGCACGTCGCCGAACTTCGCTCCCGTCTCATCAAGGCCGCGGTCGCCGTGGCGGCGGGCGCGCTCGTCGGGTGGTTCCTCTACCCCTACGTGCTCGAGTTCCTCATGCGCCCCTACGAGCAGGTCATGCCCGGTGCGACGCTGCTCGCCCTCGATCCGCTCGAACCGTTCATGATCCGGCTCAAGGTGTCGGGCTACCTGGGCATCGCCTTCGCCATGCCGGTCCTCCTGTGGCAGGTGTGGAGGTTCGTCACACCTGGGCTCTACCCCCACGAGAAGAAGTACGCCATCCCGTTCGTGGTCAGCTCGCTCGTGTTGTTCTTCTTCGGGGCGACCATCGCCTATCTCACACTCGTACCCGCCCTCGACTTCCTCACCCAGATCGGCGGCGAGGCGATCACCACGCAGTACTCGCCGGAGAAGTACATCACGCTGATCATCTACATGATGCTGGCCTTCGGTGCGGGCTTCGAGTTCCCCGTCCTGCTCGTCGCCCTCCAGATGATCGGTGTCCTCAAGCCTCGCCAGCTGATCGGCTTCTGGCGCACGGCGACGCTCATCATCGCCGTGGTTGCCGCCGTCATCACCCCGAGCGCTGACCCCATCAGCATGCTGGCGCTCGCCGTTCCCATGTTCGTCCTCTATTGGGGCTCCATCGGCATCGGCGCGCTCTTCCTCCGTCTCCGCAAGCGCAAGGACGGCACCGGCAGGGACGCGACGCCGGCCAGCGCGTGATCACGCCGCCCGACGACGGACCGCCCGGCGACTCATCGGACAACCGCGGGTTCGCCCTCGATCCGTTCCAGGTCGAGGCCAACGAGGGGCTCGACCGGGGTGCGTCGGTCCTCGTGGCCGCGCCGACCGGCTCCGGCAAGACGGTGATCGCCGAGCACGCCGTCGAACTTGCCCTCGCCCACGGCACCAAGGCCTTCTACACGACGCCCATCAAGGCGCTGTCCAACCAGAAGTTCCACGACCTCGTGCGGCGTCACGGGGCGTCCAACATCGGGCTCCTCACCGGCGACAACGCCGTCAACGGCGACGCGCCCGTGGTGGTGATGACCACCGAGGTGCTGCGCAACATGATCTACGCCCGCTCGGGCGCGCTCGACGGCCTCGAGTACGTGATCCTCGATGAGGTCCACTACCTCCAAGACGCCTACCGCGGCCCGGTGTGGGAGGAGGTGATGATCCACCTCCCCGAAGGGGTGCGGCTCGTCTGTCTGTCCGCCACGATCTCGAACGCCCAAGAGCTCGTCGACTGGATCACCACGGTGCGCGGCGACACCGCGCTCGTCACCGAGACGAAGCGGCCCGTCGAGCTGGAGAACCTGTACGCCGTGGCCGACAAGGCCGAGCGCGAGCTCGTGGTCATCCCCACGCTCGTCGACGGCGAGCCCAACCGCGACGGCAGCCACTTCGACGCCGAGATCGCCGACAAGGGCCGCAAGCGCAACCCGAGCACCCGCTACCGCCGATCCTTCGCCACGCCCCGGCGACTCGAGCTGCTCGAAGCGCTCGACGACGTCGACCTGCTGCCCGCGATCTTCTTCATCTTCAGCCGGGCCGGATGCGAGGACGCGGTCAAGCACGTCATCGACGCCGGCGTGCGACTCACGACTCCCGAGCAGCGCGACGAGATCATCCAGATCGCCGAGTCACACGTGGCGGCGCTGTCGGATCGCGACCTCGAGCTGCTCGGCTACTCCCGCTGGCTGCTCGCGCTCGAATCGGGCGTGGCTGCCCATCACGCCGGCATGGTCCCGCCGTTCAAGGAGGCGGTGGAGACCTGCTTCGCCCGTGGGCTCATCAAGGTCGTGTTCGCCACCGAGACCCTCGCCCTCGGCATCAACATGCCGGCCCGCACGGTGATCATCGACAAGCTGACCAAGTTCACGGGCGACGGCCACGAGTTCCTGACCCCCGCCCAGTACACCCAGCTCACGGGGCGAGCCGGTCGGCGCGGCATCGACGAGCACGGTACGGCGGTCGTGCTGTGGTCGCCGTTCGTGAGCTTCGCCGAAGTCGCCGCCCTGGCCGCCAGCCGCTCCTTCAGGCTCACCTCTGCCTTCCGCCCGACCTACAACATGGCGGCCAACCTGGTCAGGCGCTACTCGGCGTCGCAGGCCCACCACCTGCTGAACCTCTCCCTGGCCCAGTACCAGGCCGACCAGTCGGTGGTCCGCATGGAAGCCCGCCTGGCCAAGCGGCGGGAGCACCTGGCCGAGGTGGAGGTGACGGCCCGGTGCGAGCTCGGTGACATCGACGAGTACATCGCGCTCGTCACGGCGGAACGTGGCGAGAGCACCACGCGCACCGCGACGCCCGACGAGCTGCTCGACCGGGCCCTCGCCGCGTTGAAGCCGGGCGACGTCTTCCACCTGCACGGGGGCAAGTCGGCCGGTGCCGTCGCCGTGCTGTCGGTCTCGACCCGCAAGAGCGGCCTGACCCGGGTTCGCGTCGTGTCCGCGGGTCGTCGGATCCTCACCCTTGGCGCAACGAATTTCGAGATCGCACCGCGAGTGGTCGGCCACGTCGAGCTGCCCACGCCCTTCACGCCGAGCAGCACCTCGTTCCAACGAGCCGTCGCCCGACAGCTCGCCGAGCTGACCGGCGACGACCTCACCGAGGAGCAGGCGACATCGCACCGCGAGACCGGCGCGGCCGGGCACCCCGTGGATCGGTGCCCCGATCGCGACGCCCACCTGCGAGCCGCACGCGACGCGAAGAAGACCCGCCAGCAGATCGCCGAGCTGAAAGCGCAGATCCGGGGCCACACCGGCTCGTTGGCCCGGACCTTCGACAAGGTCCTCAACCTGTTGGAGAGCTGGAAGTACCTCGACGGCTGGGCCTTGACGAGCAGGGGAGAGCAGCTCGCCCGCATCTACCACGAGGGCGATCTGCTCCTCGCCGAAGGCCTGCACAGCCGACTGTTCGACGGACTCGACGCGCCAGCCCTCGCCGCGCTGGTCTCGTGCCTCACCTATGAGCACCGGTCGAAGGAACCGGCGCCTCCGCCGCGCTTCCCCGACCCCGCCGTGCGCTCGGGCTTCGAGCACCTCGTCGAGATCGGCACGGCGCTGAGCCGCGACGAGATCGCCATCGGACTCCCACCGACCCGACTGCCCGATCCGGGATTCGTCGGACACGCCTATGCCTGGGCCGCCGGCGACGACCTCGCCCGGGTCCTGCGCGACGAAGACCTCTCCGGCGGCGACTTCGTGCGCAACATCCGCCAGCTCATCGACCTTCTGCGCCAGGTCGGCGACGCCGCCACCGATCCCGAGACCCAGCGCGAAGCTCGACGGGCAGCCGACCAGCTCTTCCGGGGAGTGGTCGCCGCATCCGCGACCCTCGGGGCCGACGACCCCGAAGACGAGCCCGACGACCTCGAGTCGGTCGAGCGTCCAGACGCCGACGCGACCATCGATGACCCCGTCGATGACCCCGCCGACGGCCCCGTCGAGGATCGGGGCGACCGGTCCGTCAACACCGACCCATGACCATCCGCAAGGGCGAGGGGTGGGGGAGCGCCGCCCCGCTTCCCGACGACGGCGTCCTCGTCCGGTCCGACGCGGAGGCCCGCACACTCGTCGAGACCGCCCGTCGGGCGGGATCACCGCCTCCCGTGCTGGGTCTGCTGGGAGGCGACCTCTGCAAGACCCTCGGCGGCCGCGGCGACGAGTCCCGCCTCCGCTCCGAACAGGCCATGACGTTCCAGGTCGATCTCGGCTCGGTCCTGGCCGACGGACGCCTGCATTGGTTCGTCGCCCACCTGATCGCGCACCGGAGATGGTGGCGGGGCCGGGCCGTGGCGGTCATGAACGCGCAGTGGCTCGGGTCGTGGGACCTCGGGCCGCGGTCGCACCCCAACGACGGGCTGCTCGACGTCTCCGAAGGAGCCCTCCCGCTCGGCGACCTCCTCAAGGCGCGTCGACGGGCGACGACGGGTACCCACATCCCGCATCCCGCCATCACGACCCGGCGGGTCAACGCATGGCAGACCGAGCTCGATCCACCGACGCCGGTCTGGCTCGACGGCGTCGCGCTCGGTTCGGTGCGCAACCTGTCGGTCCGCGTCGAACCGGACGCCCTCACCGTCGTGGTCTGATCGCTCACCCCACGGACAACCTGTTCGCATCCCCTTCGATGCCTCTCCTCTCCCTTGTCGCCCGGGTCTCGTCCCGAGTGCGACGCCCCGGGACCCGGAGCACCGCCGAGTACCCTGCCGGCATGGATCTCGACGCCATCAAGGACCGCGTGTGCGCCGCGGTCGACGACCGCGCCGCCACCCTCATCGAGGCGTCCCATGCGATCCACGCCGACCCCGAGCTCGCCTTCGACGAGCATCGGGCCCACGATCTGCTCACCGACCTGATCGAGGCCGAAGGCCTCCCGGTCGAGCGTCAGGCCTACGGCGTCTCCACCGGGTTCGCCGCTCGGTCCGGCGACCGTGGCCCGACCGTCGCGGTCCTGTTGGAGTACGACGCCCTCCCCGGCATCGGTCACGCCTGTGGACACAACATCATCGCCGCCGCCGGTCTCGGAGCCGGCCTGACCGCGGCCACCTTCGCCGACGAGGTCGGTGGCCGGGTCCTCCTGCTCGGAACACCGGCCGAGGAGGGCGGCGGCGGAAAGATCGTCATGGCCGAGCACGGAGCGCTCGACGGCGTCGACGTCGCCATGATGGTGCACCCCGCGGCCGCCGATCTCCGGGGCATGGACACGTTGGCCATCCACCAGCTGCGCGTCGACTACACGGGCGTCGCCGCTCACGCCGCCGCCTTCCCCCACGAAGGCCGCAACGCGCTCGACGCCGCCGTGCTCGGCTACAGCAACGTCGCCGCGCTGCGCCAGCACATCCGGCCCGAGGAGCGCATCCATGGCGTCTTCCTCGAGGCGGGCGACAAGCCCAACATCGTCCCGGCCCACACCTCGGCGCACTGGTACATCCGCGCCGGCACGCTCGCCGCCCTCGCCGAGCTCGAGCAGCGGGTCATGGCCTGCCTCCAGGCCGGCGCCGACGCCGCCGGCTGCACGATGACCTCCGAGTGGCTCGAGAAGCCCTACGCCGACATGGTGGACAACCCACCGTTGCTCGACCTCTACGCCGCCAACGCCGCCCGGCTCGGCCGCACCGTGGTCGACCCGCGAGATTCCGAGGTGCGGGTCACCGGCAGCACCGACATGGGCAACGTGAGCCACCTGGTGGCCAGCATGCACCCGATGATCGCGGTCACCACGGACCCGATCGGCATCCACACCCCCGAGTTCGAACGCTGCGCGGGCGGTCCGGGAGGCGATGCCGCCGTGGTCGACGGGGCCAAGGCCATGGCGATGACCATCGCCGACATCTGGGCCGACGCAGGCGTGCTCGATTCGATCCACACCGCGTTCGACCGACGGCACGGGTCGTGAACCACCCCGGTCGGCGCCGGCGACCTGGGCCACCTGGGCGTCGGAGGGTGCGCGGCGAGGACGACCCCATGACCTACGCTGCCCGACCGTGAGTGTCTACGTCTCCGAGGAGTTCGCCCCCGACGAGGCCGACATCCTCCGGCGCTACTTCACCAACCTCGACGAGCCCGTCTTCGCCCTGGTGAACCTGCCCGAGGTCGTGAAGGGGGCGCTGTTCGCCCGGTATTCGCGATCCCCCAAGAGCCTGCGGCGACTCTTCCTCGACGAGTTCGTCCACGACCTCGACATCTCCGGCGATGCCACGATCGACGCCACGGTGGGCCTGCGCCGGGCCGAAGAGCTCTACGACAAGGTCTTCTTCGAATACGGCGACGACTCCGTCGCCCAGCTCGGCGGCGTGCACCTCGCCTGTGAGCAGGCCTCCAACCTGCTCACAAAGGTGCTCGAGTGGGGCCGGCTCATGTCCTACCTCGAGCAGTCCACCCGCTACATCGCCTACGACGCCCGCATCGGCGGCCGCTACCGGTACTACCGCCCGCCGGCGCTCCGCTCGACGCTGGGGGCGAGGTACGTCGGCGACATGGACCGCATGTTCGACACCTACGCCGAACTGCTGCCTCGCATGCAGGACTTCTACCGGACCCAGTTCCCCAAGGACCCGTCCGACTCGGACTTCGTGTACCGCCAGGCCATCCGGGCCAAGGCCTTCGACGCACTCCGGGGCATCCTGCCGGCCGCGTCGCTGTCCAACGTCGGCATCTACGGCACCGGTCAGGCCTACGAGTCGCTCCTGCTGCGCATGAAGGCCAATCCTTTGCCCGAGGCGCAGACCTACGCGGACCTCATGCTCACCGAGCTGCGCAAGGTCATCCCGTCGTTCCTCAAGCGCGTCGACCTCGACGATCGCGGCGTCGCATGGAGCAACTACCTGCGCACCAACCGCGACGCCATGGACGAGCTGGCCGACCAGATCTTCACGCCCGGCACCCAAGCCGACGCCACGACCAAGGTCACCCTCGTCGACTTCGACCCCGACGGCGAGATCAAGCTCATCGCCGCCATGCTCTACCCCTACACGCATCTCCCCGAGACCCAGGTGGAGCAGCGGGTGCGATCGATGACGACCGAGGAACGCCTCTCGGTCGTGCGGGCCTACTCCGGCGACCGGGCCAACCGCCGTCATCGCCCGGGCCGCGCCCTCGAACGAACCGACTACCGGTTCGACATCGTGGCCGACTACGGCGCCTTCCGGGACCTCCAACGCCACCGCATGTGCACCGTCGAGTGGCAGCAGCTCACTCCCCGCCACGGCTACGAACGCCCCGAAGCGGTCGATCTCGCCGGAGTACGAGGCGAGTTCGATGACGCCATGGACCGCAGCGCGTCGCTCTACGAGGCCATCGATGCGCAACACCCCGATGAGGCGTCCTACGCGGTCTCCCTGGCGTACAACATCCGGTTCATGATCCAGATGAACGCCCGCGAGGCGATGCACCTCATCGAGCTGCGCACCACCCCGCAGGGACACCCCGCCTACCGGACCGTCGCCCAGGACATGCACCGCCTGATCGCCGAGCAGGCAGGTCACCACGCCGTGGCCGAGATGATGCGCTACGTCGATCACACCCCGGAGCCCGCCCTCGAGCGGCTCGAGTCCGAACGACGGGCCGAGGCCCGACGAACAGGCGGGTAGTACCCCCTGTTCCGACCGCACGGGACCGCACACCCCGGCGGAGGAACCTGGTCGGAGCCACCCGATCCACGCATCGGCTCGCATGCCTGGACGAAATTTGTCGTCTGAACGTGCACGACCCACCTGCGGGGGGCATATGATCCGGGCCGCGACGGCCCAGACCACACCGAGCGGGCCACGATCGCACCGCCACCGGATCACGAAGGAAGACATGGCAGACGAAGAACCGGGCGACGACGAGTTCGAAGACGTAGAGCTCGACGGCGCGGAGATCGCCGACGAACCTCTCGTGGTCGCCGTCGGCGACGAGCTCGTCGACGACGCCGTCGTCGACGAAGAGGACGACGAAGACGTCCCTGTCGCCGCCGCCCGCAAGAAGGGCGAGGAGGACGACGACGACGATGACGACGTCGATCCCGACGACGTCGAGGCCGACCTCGATCGCATCTTGAAGGACCGCATCGCGGCCAACGAGGACGAAGAGGACGAGGAAGAGGTCGCCGCACCGAAGCCGTCAGCCGACACCCCCGACGGCGTCCAGCCGAAGAAGGCGCACGAGTTCATGTGCACCGGCTGCTTCTTGCTGGTGAACCCGGGTCAGTTCGGTCCGGTCGGCGCCATGGAGTGCCCTGTCGGCGAGGAGATCTGCCCGGCCATCGACCAGCTCACCAAGCAGCTGTCCAAGAGCCAGAAGTAGCGCCGTGAACCCCGACGAGCGATCCGACGACCACATCGCCACGGCCGACGACAAGTCGATGGTCAGCCACATGGCCGACTACCTGGTCTACGCCCCGCTCGGGCTGGCCTTCGATGCACGCGACCTGTTTCCGGAGCTCGTGTCGAAGGGCCGCAACCAGGTCACGATCATGAAGATGCTCGGGCGGTTCGCGGTGCAGCAAGGATCGCATCGGGGTCGCTCCACGATCGTGGACATCGGGACACAGGCGGTCTCGATGCTGCCGGGCGTGTCGGTCGCGTCGCCGCCCGACGAGGTCGACGATGCGGCGGCGACCATCGGCACCGAGCACATCGCGGCCCCCGCGCCGACGCCCACCGCGGCGTCGACCCCAGAGCCGAACCGCGAGACCGGTGAGACCGGTGAGACCGGCACCACGGCATCTTCGACCGCTCCGACGCCGAACCCGCCCAACCCGCCCAACGGGGCGACGATCCCGACGGCAGAGGCTGCTCCCGTCGAGGTCACCACCCTCGCCATCCCGGACTACGACAGCCTCTCGGCGCTCCAGGTCGTGCCTCGCCTCGAAGGTCTCACCGCCGCCGAGCTCGACGCCGTCGGCGCGTACGAGGCGGCCACCCGCGCCCGCAAGACCATCCTCAACAAGGTCGCGCAGCTCCACGCGGGCTGACCCCATGGAGGGTGCTCGCCCCGCCGGGCCCGACGACGTCCCCGCTCTGGTTCGCCTCGCCCGCGGCGCGGTCGACGAGCTCACACCCACCCGTGGGGGATCGATCTGGTCGCGGCGGGAAGCCCGTCCCGAACCGCTCGACGAGTCGTTCGAAGCAGCGCTGGCCTACCCCGACCACCGCGTCCTCATCGGCACGATCGACGGCGTACCGGTCGGCTACGCGGTCGCCCACGTCGAGGTGCTGCGCGACGAGGGCCTCCTCGCCATCGTCGACGACATCTACGTCGAGCCTGATGCCCGGGGGGTCAGCGTGGGCGAAGCGATGATGGACGACCTCATCGTCTGGGCCCGCGACGAAGACTGCCTGGGCATCGATTCGTTCGTCCTACCCGGCCACCGTGAGGCGAAGAACTTCTTCGAGCGCTTCGGTCTGACCGCCCGAGCGATTCGGGTCCACAAGTCGCTCGCCGAACGCTGATGACGGTTGGTGCTCGCCCGGAGGTCTGCGTGGGTGGCATCGCCCTCGACCGCGATCGGATCCTGCTCATCAGGCGGGGGCACGGCGCGGCGGCGGGGACGTGGTCGATCCCCGGCGGACGGGTCGAGCACGGCGAGCTGCTCGCCGAGGCCACCATCCGGGAGGTGCGCGAAGAGACCGGTCTCGAGTGCATCATCGGCCCCTTCGTCGGATGGACCGAGATCATCGACGACGACCACCACCACTTCGTCGTCCTCGACTTCGAGGTCACGGTCTTCGACGTCCGCGAGCCGGTGGCCGGCGACGACGCCGCGGAGGCGGCGTGGGTGCCGTTGGCCGACGTCCTCGATCTGGCCCTCGCCGAAGGCCTCGCCGAGTTCCTCCACGACCACGGCTACATCACCAGCTTCACCTGACATCGACCCCGCCCCGTCGTTTGCGTACCTGATGCGCCCACAGGCACCGAGGTACGCAAACGACCGTGACGGTCGATGGTCGATGGTCGATGGTTCAGCGCTTGCGGATGAGGGTGAGCCCGTCGCCGATGGTGAGGATCAGCGACTCGACCCGGTCGTCGGCGGCGACGAGGTCGTTGAACGCTCGGAGGGCCACGGTGTCCTCGTCGTCACGACCCGAGCCCGCCACGATGGCGCCGCCCCACAGCGTGTTGTCGACGGCGATGAGCCCGTTGGTGCGGACCCGGGGGAGCAGCTCCTCGAAGTAGGCGGCATATCCACCCTTGTCGGCGTCGATGAAGGCGAAGTCGATGGCCTCGTCGTCGCGAAGCGCTCGGAGAGTGTCGATCGCCGGAGCGATGCGCAGCTCGATGCGATCGCTCACCCCCGCCGAATCCCATGCCCGGCGTGCCACCGCAGTCCACTCCTCGCTCACGTCACAGCACAGGAGACGGCCGTCGTGGGGGAGCGCGGAGGCGATCGACAGCGCCGAGTAGCCGGTGAACGTGCCGATCTCGATCGCGCTGCGGGCACCGGTCAGCCGTACGAGCAGGGCCAACAGGTGGCCCTGCTCGGGAGCGATCTGCATGCGCGACACGTCACCGAGCGCAGCCGTGTCCTCGATCAGCGAGCGCTGCACCTCGGAGAGGGGCGCGCCGTGGTCGACGACGTAGGCGTGCAGCGCTTCGTCGAGGAAGAACGATTTGGGGGTCATGGCTGGCTCAACGCCCTTTCCACACCGGATCGCGCTTCTCCATGAAGGCGGTGATGCCCTCGCCGAAGTCCTCGGATGCGGTGAGCTCGAGCAGCTCTTCTTGGCTCTTCTTGAAGTGCTCGGCGTCGTCGATGTCCGCGAACTCCTCCATGAGCCGCAACGAAGCCTGGACGGCGAGGGGAGCGTTGTACGCGATTCGCTCGGCCAGCTCGAGGGCTGCGGCCAGCGCCTCGCCGGGTCCGGTGAGCTGGTTGACCATGCCGAGGTCGAACGCTCGCTGCGCCGTGATCGGGTCACCTGTCGCGGTGAGCTCGATGGCGACGTTGCGGGGCAGGACACGGGCGAGTCGGAACAGCCCGCCGGCGCCAGGGATGAGGCACCGCTTCACCTCGGGGATGCCGAAGCTCGACCCGACCGAGGCCACGATCATGTCGCACGACAGCGCGATCTCGGTGCCGCCGGCGAGGGCGAAGCCGTCGACCGCGGCGATCATCGGCTTGTTGCGCGGCCGTTGGGTGATGCCCGCGAACCCACCGCGTTCGGTGTTGATCTCGGCGCCACGACCCTCGCCGAGCGCCTTGAGGTCCGCCCCGGCGCAGAACACGCCTCCGGCACCGGTGATGACGCCCGTGTAGACCTCGGGATCGTTCTCGATCTGATCGATGCCGTCCTCGATGCCCTGAGCCACATCGCCGTTGACGGAGTTCTTCTTGTCCGGCCGGTTGATGGTGATGATCCCGGCACGGCCCTTGACCTCGTAGTTGACCATGGCCGAACCCTACCGCCGAGGGCTACCGGCCCTGTCAACCCATGACGAGCTCAACGGAGCGTGAAGGCGACGCACACCTGTGACGACCAACCGTCCGAACTGAAGTCGAAGAGGACCACAGCCGGCACATCGACCGAGATGCCCAGTACAGCGGTCGACGCTCCGGCGCCCAGGGCACGACTCGCAACGGGACTCGTGGACCCGGACAAGACAGGCGTCGGAGTCACGGGACGCCCACCGGGTTCGGCGTGCTCCCACAGCACCATCTCACCGGTCTCCAGGTTTCGAGCCGTCACCTCGATCGGGGTTCCGGGAGGGCGAGCCACCTCGACAGGGATCTTGTTGCCGACCCGAGCTCGGTACTCGAACGAGCCGCTCCCGGCGTCATCGTGAACCGCCAGCTGCCGATCGGGCGTCACGGCGATGGGTCCCGGATCACCTGATTCGACGGCAAGGACGGGACACTCGGGGTAGGACGACACGTGGGCGTCGGGGACGCCGGCGATCGCCAAGGCCTCGAGCGCCGCGACGTCGCCGTTCGAACGGTGGAGCACCGCGCGAATCCCGACGTCGGGGAAGCAGCGGACGACCATGAACGGGCGATCGTGACGGACGGGCAGACTTCGCACCGCAGCGAGCACCTCCTCACCGTCGGTCGGGTCGGCGAACGCGACCCGGTCGACCCCGAGGTCGAGCGCGGCGTGGCGCCTCGCCACCACGGCGCGGCGCGCCAACGAACGCGACCTGTTCACGGCGAGCCGGATGATCCACCCATCGAGGCTGCGGATCGCGCCGCCCTCGCGGTCGAGCGTCCGGACGATCGCCTCTGCCACGCAGTCCTCGGCGATGTCGACATCACCGCAGATCGCGGCGACGACCGCGACGGCTCGTGGATAGCCGTCCGCCATCCACGCCTCAACGTCAGTCGGCGAAGTCGTGCCGTCATCGCTCACGCCTGGTCCCGTCCAACGATCTCCACATCGTAGAGACGTCGTAACAACCCGAAAGGTTTGCTCTCTATGCTCGATGGGTGACGTCGACGCCTCGTGATCTGGCCATCTTCGACCTCGACGGGACCCTCGTCGACTCCGACGAGGCGTTGATCGCTCCGTTCCTCGCCCTCGGCGTGCGCCGCGACGACATCACGTTCGGCCATGTGCTCGACCACGAGTGCGAACGTCTCGGCATCTCCGTGGACGACTACCTCGGGATCTACGACGCCACCGTCGTCCAGCCCTACCCGGGGGTCGAGGACCTCTTGGCGCAGCTCGGACGGTGGGCCCTCGCATCGAACAAGCACCCCGGCGGGGGGACCGCCGAGCTCGCTCGGCTCGGCTGGACGCCCGAGGTCGCCCTGTTCACCGATTCCTTCGTCGGCCCGAAGTCGTTGGGACCGGTCCTTCACGCGCTGGGCGTGTCCGCTGACCGCGTGATCTACGTGGGCGACACCGAACACGACCGACGGGTGGCCGCCGACGCCGGGGTCCCCTTCGGCCTAGCGGCCTGGAACCCTCGCGCCCGCGCCGAACCCGGCGATGTGCTCCTAGAGACACCGAGCGACGTGCTCACCATGCTCGACCTCTGACTGCTCGACCTCTCACGAGAGGCGAGCGATCACATCCCCAGGAACTGGGTCATGTCGAAGTAGTCGCGCCAGGCGACGATCTTGCCGTCGGCCACCTCGAACACACCGGCCACCGGCAGCACAACGCTCTTGTCACCGATGGTCATGGTGTCGGTGCGCTCGTTCATGACGAGGTTCCCGGCCGAAACCTGGTGGTGCACGGCGAAGTCGAGATCTGACGTGGACTCGAGGAACACGGTCAGGAAGGCGCGGATGGCCTCGTGACCGACGTTCGGCTCCATCGGGATGTTGTGGTACACCGCGTCTGCAGCGAAGTACGACATCATCTCGTCGAGATCACATCGGCTCCAGCACTCGCAGAACGCCCGCACCACGAGATCCGGGTCGGTCTGGGGCGTGGTCATGGCGCTGACCCTAGGCCGACGGAGCCGACGGGGTGTCGGCCTCGGTACCGGCAGCGTCGGCCGGTGCCTCCTCGACGACGACTCCGGCGGGTGTCGTTGCGGCAGGGGCCTCGGTTGCGGGGACCTCGGTTGCGGGGACCTCGGTGGCGGGGACCTCCGCCGGTGCGTCGGCGGGTACCTCGACTGCGGGTGTCTCGGCGGCTGGCACCACCTCGCGGCGTGCCTCGGTCGGCGCGGCGACGGCTGGGGCGGGGACTTCGGCCGGTGCATCGGCACGAGGAGCATCGGCCTCGGGTGCGGCCGCAGCAGGAGCCGGAGTTTCCACCGACGGGGGAGGCGGCACGGGACGGGCCGAAGACGGACCCTTGCCCTTCGGGCGACGACGGGCGTCGGTCGGCTCGACGCCGAACTGGGCCGCGATGAGCGGAATCCGTCCGCCGATCTTCTTGACCGCGGTGAGCAGCTCCTTGGACGGCTCGGCTGGCAGGCTCTGCGCCGAGACGTTCTGACGCACCGGCGCGTACGCCAGCGCATCGAGCACCGTGGCGAAGCGGTCGGAGGTGACGTCGGAGGTCAGCGCCTCGGACGTGGCGCTCGTGAGCCGAGCAGCAAGCTCGTCGGGGAAGCGGGACCCGGCCTTTGGCGGGCGCGAGCTGAGGCGCAGCGCCCGGACGACGCGACCGTCCTTGAGCGTGGCGTCGATCTCCTCGAGCCAAGCCTGGTGCTCCTGCTCGACGCGGCGGGTGAGCGCCTCGCGGAGCTGGTTGGCCAGCGCACGAGCCTCGTCGTCACGAGCGACGGTGTCGGCCGCGACGACGACCGAGCGAAGATCGCGCAGATCGAGGTCGTCGATGGACTTCAGAGCGGCGTCGGCGCGATCACGCCACTCCGCCTCGCGGACGCCGGGAAGGAGCTTCTCGGCGACCCCGACCAGCGCATCGGCGTTGATGGGCTGCTCGCCCGCCGCCTTGAGGGTCTCGTTCTGCTTGTCGATCGCTTGGCGCACACCGGGGATGCCGCCGCGGACGACCTGCTCGGCGATCGGCTTCTGCTCCTCGGGGAGCGTTTCTAGCCAGGCATTGCGGTGCGCACGACCGGCCTTGAGCCGCTTCGGTTTGGGCTTGGCCTCGACCGGCGGACGGGCCGGGCGCTGACGACGCTCGCCTCGGGGACGATCGCTGCCTTCGCCCCGGGGACGATCGGTGCGCGCACCACCGCCGGGGCGACCGCGGTCGCCCCGCTCACCACGATCGGACGAAGGACGACGGTCGCCGTCCTTGCGGGGCCCTCGGTTGCCGCGATCACCGCGATCGCCACGATCTCGTCGATCACCGCGGTCGCGACGACCTCGCGGGGCGAGGGTCTGGGTGACGAGCGGCTCGTCGGTCCTCGTGCCGATGACCTCGAGGCGCTCAGGTTCGACTCGCTTGTCGCCCTTGGGTGGCAGGATGGCTACGACGGTGATGCCCTCGACGTCGAAGTCGGCGTCGGCACGGACCACATCACCGACCTTGGCGCCGTCGTAGAGCAGCGAACCGTCGAGGTCGCCTTTCGGCTGCTTGGCTCCGGCGGCACGCCAGGTCCACGTGCCATCATCACGGCTACTCGTCAGTTCAACTTCGATCCTGCGCGGCATAGGGGCTAGAAGGTACTGCCCCGCGCGCAGAGTGGCGAATGATGTGAAGCGGACCAGCACGGCGAGGTGTGCCGGGTTCGCGTCGAGCACCGGCCTCGTCACCCGGACCAAGACCGATAGTCTGCGACCCGTGGGGTACGTGGGAACAGGATCGCCGGGGCGCGACGCGCACCCTCTTGCACGCGAGGCGCTCGTCGAACGTCGAGCACTGCTGCGCGGGATCGGACTCGGGGCGGCCGCCGTCGCGGCCGGCGGCGCATCCGCGCTGCTGACCTCGTGCGGGTCGAGCGACGCAACTCGTTCCGTCGGTGCGACCACGGTCCCGGCGTCGACCTTCGTCCCCACCGCCTATGACCCTGACACGCCCTACTGGCTGCAAGGCAACTACGCGCCGACCTTCGAGGAGACCGAGTCGTTCGACCTCGAGGTCACCGGCGCGCTGCCGCCCGCCCTCGACGGGCTCTACGTCCGAAACGGGTCGAACCCATCCACCGGCACGTCGACGCACTGGTTCTTCGGCGACGGGATGCTCCACGGCGTCTGGCTCGGTGGCGGTGCAGCCACGGCGTACCGGAACCGCTACGTCCGCACCGCGGTCTACGAAGCCGGTGGCGACTTCCTCGCCGGAGGTGCACCCGGGGGAGCGAACAACCAGAGCAACGTCTCGGTGTTCGCCCATGGCGGCCGCCTCCTCTCGTCCGGTGAGGTCGGCTTCCCGTTCGAGATCAGCACGAACGACCTGTCGACCATCGGCGCCTACGACTTCGCCGGCCGGCTGACCACGGCGATGACCGCCCACCCCAAGGCCGACCCCGTGACGGGCGCCCTCCACTTCTTCGGCTACGGCTTCATGCCGCCGTACCTCACCTACCACGTCGCCGGTCCCGACGGCGTGCTCACGTCCAGCCAGGAGATCGCCGTGGCCGGGCCGACGATGATGCACGACTTCGCCATCACCGACCGCCACGCCGTCTTCTGGGAGCAGCCCGTGGTGTTCGACATGGATGCCGCCATCGGTGGCTCCACCATGCCGTTCACGTGGAAGCCGTCCTATGGCTCGCGCATCGGGGTGATGCCCCTCGGTGGATCGACCGCGGACATCCGGTGGGTCGAGATCGACAACTGCTACGTCTTCCACGGCACCAACGCCTACGCCGACGGCGACGATGTGATCCTCGATGTCAACCGTCTCGAGACCATGTTCGGCCCCGACGGCGACAACCCGCCGACCACGCTGCACCGATGGACGATCGGAACCGGGGGAGCCGACCTCACCTTCTCCGACCAGCTGGTCTCGGAGATCCAGATGGACCTGCCGACCATCGACCGGCGCTACACCGGCCGGGCCCACCGCCACGCCTGGTACACGACGCTCGACCGGAACGGTCCGTACGGCATCGAGTTCGCCGGCATCTGCCGCTTCGACCACGTCACGGGAGCAGCCGACGTGTGGGACCCGGGCACCGACCTGCGCGCCGGCGAGGCGACGTTCGTCGCCGACCCCGGCAGCGGCGGGGAGGGCGAAGGCTGGCTGCTCAGCTACGTCTACGACCGGACCACGGACACGAGCCAGCTCGTCGTGCTCGACGCCCTCGACGTCGCCGCCGGACCCGTCGCCACCGTGAAGCTGCCGGTCCGGGTGCCCTACGGGTTCCACGGCTGGTGGGTCCCGACCGTCGTGTGAACCCGGGCAGCCCGGGCCACAGCGGGGTGCACAACCAGCGAACAACGGATGGACGAGCCGGAACGCAGCGGCTTCGACCGATGGCGTCGGTAACCTCCGCCACGTGACCGAACCGACGACCGACGAATCCGGCCAGACCGAGTACCGACAGCTCCGCTTCGCCCGACCACCCGGATCGACCGAGCTGCTCATCATCCGGCACGGCGAATCGCAGGCGGCCAAACCCGACAAGCCGTTTCCGACCAAGGACGGCCACGGCGACCCGCCGCTGGCGGAGTTCGGCCGGTGGCAGGCCGAACGCCTCGCCGACCGACTCGAGCAGGTCCACCTCGACGCCATCTACGTGACGTCTCTGCAGCGCACCCACCAGACGGCCGCGCCGCTGGCCGCCCGGATCGGCCTGGCTCCGATCGAAGAGCCCGATCTGCGCGAGGTGCACCTGGGGGAGTGGGACAACGGCCTGTACCGCAAGATGGCAGCAGAGGGTCACCCGCTCATGCTCGAAGCCGCCGAGAAGGAGGACTGGGGCGTGCTGCCGGGCGCCGAGTCAGCGGAATCGGTCCGCAACCGGGTGCTGCCCGCGTTCGGCCGGATCGTCGCCGCCCACCCCGACCAGACCGTCGCCGTCGTCGTCCACGGCGGCGTCATCGGGTGCTACCTCGCCGACGTCACGAGCAGCCGACCGATGGCCTTCGTCACCGCTGACAACGCGTCGATCAGCCACGTCATCGTCGACGGCGACCGCCGCACCCTGCGCCGCTTCAACGACACCGGCCACCTCGAAGGCGAGCTCTCGACAGAGACCGACCCACCCGCGGTGGTGACCTGACCGGACGAGGTTCACCGGCCAGCCTC
>CAZALT010000034.1:0-9682 GCA_964485515.1 uncultured Rhabdothermincola sp.
TCCGACGTCGGTCGAGCGGTGGCTCGGCGAGCCGAGCAAGACGATCGCGTGGGACGACCCGTCGCGGCGCTCCGGCGACGGCGCATCGGTAGCGTGTCCGCCCATGACCACGCGCGCTTCGCTCCTGGACGCCTTCTCCGAGGATGGGCTCGCTCTCCCTCGTGACTTCTCCGCCGGCTACGCCGATGGCCTTCGGACCGGTCTCTCCCTCGGCGGCGGGGGCGTCTACTTCGTGGCCTGGCAGGTCGCCTACCTCCACCAGCTCGACAAGCTCGGCGTCGACCTCGCCGGTGCCGACCGGATCGTCGGGACCTCCGCGGGCTCGATCGTCGCGGCGGTGCTCGAAGCGGGCAACATCGGCCGCTTCTTCAAGGAGGCCAACTTGTTGGCGAAGGCCCCGAAGCTGCTCAGCACGCTGGCGCCGGCCGGCAACCTCAAGCCGAGCCAGATCCGGTCCCGCGACCTCTTCGCCGGGGCGGACAACGCTCGACCCGAGACCTTGCAGGCGATCGGTCACTCGGCCCTCGCGGCCGACACGCCCCCGGCCACCACGATGGTTCGCAACCTCGGCATGATCCTGGCGTCGCGTCGCTGGCCGTCGTCGGACCTCTTCATCAGCTGTGCCGACACCTACACGGGCGAGCGATGCCTGGTGACGAAGTCGGCGAAGGTGCCGATCGCCCGGGCGGTCGCCGCCAGCTCGGCGGTGCCCGGCGTGTTCCCACCGCAGCCGGTCGGTGACCGGTTCTGCATGGACGGCGGGGTCAGCGGGACCGGCATCCACCTCGACGTCCTGGCCGGTGCGAAGCGAGCCGTCGTGATCGCGCTCACCGACGGCAAGGACCTCGGCGACGGCCTCGACGACATCGGGATCATGACGAACCCTCCCGGCGGCGTGCTCGCCGAGCTCGAGCACCTGCGCGACAGCGGTACCGACGTGTTCTTCCGGAAGCCGGAGTCGTTCGACATCATGAAGCTCATGGACCCCGCCGCGGTCCCCGAGGCGCTGGCGATGGGCAAGCGACAGGCGCGCGCTGATGCCGACGACCTTCGATCGTTCCTCGAGGTCTGATCAGACGTGGCGACGTACGGGGTGCTCTCCACGGCGCTGCGGCGGTCGTTCGAGCAGTACCGCGCTGACCATCCCGTCGATGGCGAGGTCGCGATGGACGGGATGGTCGTCGGGCGTCCCCTCGGTTCGGCTTCGCGGCGGGCCGTCACCGTCCAGGTGGCTGCGATAGCGGGCTTCATCGGGTTTCTCCTGGGCCTCGGTCTGCTCGACTTCAGCTCGATCGCCGAGCCGCTGGCGCTCGGCGGGGCCGTCGGCGTCGTGGTGAGGCCACCCGGGCGCGTTGCCGGAGACGCGCCCGCGACGATCTGGGTGACGACATCGTCGCTGAGCCACCTGCCCTGCCTCACGGATCGCTGATGCCGGTCTCCGATGCAGTGGCATGGGAGACCAGGGACCGACGTCCACGCTGATGATTCGCGTCCGCGCCGTGGCGGGCCGAAGGGGAACGGCCGATCTCAGAGTGGGTCCTCGGGATCTCATGGCGAACGTGCTCACCCGACGCGAGGACAAGAGTTGGCCACCGCGGCCGTCCCTTCGACCGGCACCAGGCAGCCCACCTGGTCGGGTGGTCATCGGTGGCACCTACAGTGCCGGACGGACCGGCCCAGAGCGATCGAACGGAGGGCGTCGCCGTGATCGATGTGCACCTGTTCGAAGATGACGGCGCCTGGATCGTCGCTGTCGACGGGGCGGAGCACCGGTTCGCGTCCCGGGGGGAGGCCTTTCGCTCCGCGGCGGGCCAGGCTCGCGACCGGTCGCCGAGCCGCATCGTCAAGGAGCCACCCGCGGTCCGAGCCGGGACACCCGGCCTTGCTTGCTCGGCGCCCGAAGCTGTGGCACCGCCTGACGGTCACGGTGATGACCCCGATCGGGCCGTGCTCGACCGGCTCGGGCCCAAGGCGCGCGCCGCGTTCGAACGCGCCCGTCTCGTCGATCGAGAGGGTGGTGGCGGCGGAGTCGGGGGCCAGCCTTGGCTCGGCGATGAGCCGGGCATCGAAGACGACGGCGGCTGGTTCGAGGAGCCGACAGCGATGCGCGACGCCACCGGCGCGTCGACCGCGACCGCGACCGCGACCGGGACTGGGTCTCGGACCCGTGCGAGCGGCGAGGACACCTTCGATGCCCCGGCCGTCCCGGTTGCGTTCGACGACGACGATCCGACCTGGGACTGGGCTCGCCTCGCCGGCCCTCCTGAGCTGGGCCGTTCGGTCGTGTTGCCCGTCGGGGCCGACGTGCCCGAGCCGTGGGCGAGCTGCGACGAGATCGCCGTCCAGCTCGACGGAGCCGACGGTGCCGACGGTGCCGACGGTGCCGAGATCCTCGGCCGGGTTCGCGCCGCGTTCCTGGGCCGGGTCCCGGTGGTCTACCGCGTGGCCATGTCGATGCCTCCGGCCTCGACTGCGGTGACCACCGAGGTGTGGCAGATCCCCGTCGACTTCGAGGTCGTGGACGAGGTCGTGTGGCACCTGGTGTTCGCCAACTCGGTCGACGCCCGCGATCCCGACCGTCCGGTGTGGCCACTCGCCCGAGCGGCCCGTGGCCTCGGCGCCGGATGGTCCGAGACGGGCGACGTCGTGCTGCCCGACGGGCGGATCGCGTTGTGCGACGGCGGCCCCTTGCACTTCTGGCCCGATGGCCGCCTCCCGCTCGATGGCGGTTCGGGAGGCGGTGCGGGTTCCGACGCCGGCGAGGCGGTGGTGGTCCCGCGGGTGACGATCGACGCCGCCCGGATCGATCCCATCGGCGCCGAGCCACCGACCGCGGAGCTCGCGCCCGACCAGCTCGCATCGGTGGGCGACCGCGCGGCCCGGTCGCGCATCGTTGCGCCCGCGGGTTCGGGCAAGACCCGCGTGCTCACCGAGCGGGCCCGTCACCTGCTTCGCACGCACCACCTCCCGGCCCGTTCGGTGTGCATGGTCGCGTTCAACAAGCGGGCCCAGGAGGAGATGCGCGATCGCACCCGCGACCTGCCCGGCCTCCAGATCCAGACCCTCAACGCCTTGGCTCTGTCGATCCTGAACGGCGGCGGATCGTTCCGCTCGCGTGGTGAGCGGGTCACCACGATCGACGAGCTCCAGGTCCGGCGCATCCTGTCCGAGCGGGTGCAGTTCCCGCGGCGGGCCAACACCGACCCGGCGGCGGCGTGGCTCGACGCGCTGTCGATGGTCCGGCTCGGGCTGCAGGATCCCGTCGACGTCGAGGCGGATCTCAACGGCGATGTCGACGGGTTCGCCCGCTTCTTCGCCGGCTATCGACGAGAGCTCTCCGATCGGAGCCTCGTCGACTTCGACGAGCAGATCTACCGGGCCATCGAGGTGCTCCTGCGAGAGCCCGAGACGCGGGCGGTCGCCCAGGCCTCGTGCCGCGTGCTGCTCGTCGACGAGTTCCAGGACCTTGCCCCGGCTCACCTCCTGCTGGTTCGCCTCCTCGCGGGCGCGGAGGCCGACGTGTTCGGGGTGGGGGACGACGATCAGACCATCTACGGCTACTCGGGAGCGCGTCCCGAGTGGCTGATCGACTTCGACCACTACTTCCCGGGCGCAACCCATCACGCGCTGGAGGTCAACTACCGGTGTCCCGTCGAGGTGGTGACCTCGGCCAGCAACCTGCTGTCGCACAACCGCCACCGCGTGCCCAAGGACATCCGACCTGGTCCGAACGCGGCGCCGGGAAGGACCGTCCAGGTCGTGCGTCACCGGGAGCCGGTCGAGGCGACCGCGGAGCGGATCGTCGAGCTCGTCGACGCAGGGGTGCCGACCAGCGACATCATCGTGTTGACCCGGGTGAACACGCTGCTGGCTCCGGTGCAGGCGGCGCTGTACGGAGCGGGCATCCCGGTCCTCAACCGCGAGGGCGGCCGGTTCCTCGAACGCACGGGCGTCGCCGCCGCATTGGCGTGGCTGCGTCTGGCCGTCGGCACCAGGTCGAAAGGGGGCGGCCTGAGCGGCCCCGACATCGAGAAGGCCGCCCGTCGTCCCGGGCGCAGCCTCTCGCCGAAGGTCATCGAGTGGATGGCCGAGCAGCACGACGTTGCCGGGCTGCGCCGGCTGGCCGGGCGACTCCAGGACAAGGACGGCGTGAAGGTCGAGGGCTTCACCACCGACGTCGAGCGCATCCGCCGCCTGGCGAGCACGGCGACCACCGACCGCCTGGTCGCCTTCGTGCGCAGCGACCTCGGCCTCGACCGGGCCATGCAGACCCTCGACTCGGCCCACCGCGGCCGCAACAGCGCGGCGCACAGCGACGACCTCCGGGCGTTGATCGCGCTCGGCGTGCTGCACCCCGATCCCGTGGGGTTCGAGGCCTGGTTGCGCACGGCCCTCGACGGCGGTCGCGACGATGCGGGCGTGCAGCTGTCCACGGTGCACCGGGTGAAGGGCCTCGAGTGGCCGCACGTCATCGTCCACGACGCGTCGATCGGTCTGTTCCCGCATCGGCTGAGCACCGACATCGAGGAGGAGCGGCGGGTCTTCCACGTCGCCATCACCCGCTGCCAGGACGATCTCACGATCGTCGCCGACGGCGAGAGCCCGTCGATGTTCCTCGACGAGCTGCGAGAGCCCGCTCGACCTCGGCCCGACGGCGAGGAAGCCGACGTCGCCCACGGACCTGCGACACGAGGACGAGCGCCGGTCTTCGAGCGCACGGCGAAGAAGGCGGCACCCGCCGAACGGGAGGTGGTCGCCGAGGTCGGCCTGAAGGTGGAGTGGGGCGGGTACGACTGCAAGGTCGTCGAGGTCGAGACCGACGGCGTGATCCTCAGCCCCGGCAAGGCACGCTTCACCGTCGCCTACGGATCGATGGTCGACATCGGTGGACGTCCCCATCGCCTGGTAACCGGCACGGCCAAGCAGCGCACGGCCAAGCAGGGTGCGGCGTCGGGTGTTGCGCTCGACGCCGCCGATGCCGCGGTGCTCGCCGCTCTGAAGGTGTGGCGTCTCGAGCGGGCGAAGACCGACGAGGTCCCGGCGTTCGTGGTGTTCAGCGATGCCACGCTCGAAGCGATCGTCGCCGCCCGGCCCACCACCCCCGACGAGCTGCTCGCCATCAGCGGCATCGGCCCCACCAAGCTCGACCGCTACGGCGACGAACTCCTCGCCACCCTCGACGACGCCTGATCCGCGACTCGTCGTCCTTGTCGGATCGGGTCCGTAGGTTTGGTGTTCTCGCGGCCGCGCCATTTACCCGGCGGTCAGGGCGCAGGCGGGACGCCCCTCAAGCGAGCGGAGTGGTGAGCGCAGCCCGCACACCGACGGCGCGGCGAGGGTCGGTCTGGTGGGTCGACCTCGAGGACCCGACGGGATCTGAGCCGGGCTGGCAGCGGCCGGTCGTCGTCATCTCAGCGGTGCGTGCGGCCGATGGGGACGACCATCGGGGAACCGGTGACCGGATCGGGCACCACCTTGCTGTCGAGGCCGAACACCTCTTTGACGTTGGCTTCGGTCATCACCGTGGCCGGCGGGCCCTCGGCCACGATCGCGCCGTCCTTCATGGCCACGAGGTGGTGCGCGTAGCGCGCCGCCAGGTTGAGGTCGTGCAGCACGCACACGACGGTGCGCTGCTTTGCCGCGTTGAGCTCGGCGAGCAGGTCGAGCACCTCGACCTGGTGGGCCAGGTCGAGGAAGGTCGTGGGCTCGTCGAGGAGCAGGATGTCGGTGCCCTGGGCGAGCGCCATGGCGATCCACACCCGTTGCCGCTGACCGCCCGAGAGCTCGTCGACCGACCGGTCGGCCAGGTCGGCGGTTCGTGTGGCGCGCAAGGCCTCCTCGACGGCTTCCTCGTCTTGCGTGGACCACTGGCGGAACCACCGCTGGTGGGGGTGACGACCCCGGGCGACGAGGTCGCCCACCACGATGCCGTCGGGGGCGACGGGTTGCTGGGGCAGGATGCCCAGCCGCTGGGCCACGACGCGGGTGGGGAGGCTCCGGATGTCCTCGCCGTCGAGCAGCACGGTGCCCTGGCGAGGGGTCAGGAGGCGGGCGAGCGCCCGCAGCAGCGTCGACTTGCCGCAGGCGTTGGCCCCGACGATCACCGTGATCTCACCGGTGGGGATGCTGACCGACAGGTCCTCCACGATGACCCGGTCGTCGTAGGCGAGGCGCACGTGCTCGGCTCGGAGCCGCGCCGGGGCGACGGGTGGTGCTCCCGCGGCCGGGGGGTCGGCCGACGGTTGGGTCGGGCCGTCGTCGGTGGACGGCTCGACGAGGGATTCGGTCATGGCCTCGACCTCGGCGTGTTCGGGAACGTCATCCACCGGTACCGATCTTGTTCGCTCGGGCGAGCAGGAAGAGCAGATAGGGCGCACCGATCATGGCAGTGACCACCCCGACGGGCAGTTCGGTCGGGGCGAAGGCTCGCCGCCCGACCAGATCGGCGAACACCATGATCCCTGCGCCGACGAGAGCCGCGGGGATCAGACCCAGCGACCGGTTGCCGGTGAGCCGGCGTGCGATCTGCGGCGACACCAGCGCGACGAAGCCGACCGGGCCCGCGGCCGCGGTCGCGACAGCGGCCAGGGCGGCACCGACCAGGGCGAGCACCAGCTTCGATCGGCGGATCCCGACGCCGAGGCCGGCCGCGCAGTCGTCGCCCATCTCGAGGGTCCGCAGCTCGCGTGACGCGATGAGGGCCACGGGGACGAGGACGACCATGGCGAGCGTGAGCGGGCGGACGAACTCCCATCCGCGTCCGTTGATGCTGCCCGTGAGCCACACCATCGCCCGCTGGGCGTCGTAGAGCTTGGCCCGGGTGAGCAGGTAGGCGATGGCGGCGTCGAGCATGGCGGTGATGCCGATGCCGATGAGCACCAGTCGGTAGCTCGACAACCCCTTCTTGATGGCCAGGAGGTAGATGGCTCCCACCGCGAGGATCGATCCGAGCAGGGCGAGGAGGGCGATCTGGGTCGTGCCGAGCGTGAGGATCACCATGCCGTACACGGCGAACACCGCGGCGCCCGACGACACGCCGAGGATGTCGGGGCTGGCCAGAGGGTTGCCCACCATGCGCTGGAAGATCTGGCCCGAGATCCCGAACGCGGCACCGACGAGCAGGGCGGTGAGCGCCCGGGGTAGGCGGAGCTCGCGGATGATGAAGGTGCTGTCCTCGTTTCCCCCGAGGCCCGTGAGCTCGCCGATCACCTCGGAGATCGGGATGGGGAAGTCGCCGACGCTGACGCTCCACGCCAACCCCAGGGCCACGACCAGTGCGATCGCCATCGAGATGACCGCGGCCCGCACGTCGATGCGGCCGGAGACCGGTCCGAGCCGGACCGGATGGGCCGCCCCCTCGTGCATCATCCGGCGGATGGCACGGATCCGGTCGGTCGGCCGGGGCGATCGCGGCCCCGGAGCGTCCGGGGCTCCGGAGCTGTCCGAGGGCGGTACCGCGATAGCGGTCATCAGAGCTCGGCGATCTTGCGGTGACGGACGAACGCGATGAACACCGGCGCGCCGACGAACGCCGTCACGATGCCGACCTCGAGCTCGCCGGGGCGGGCGATCACACGGCCGATGATGTCGGCGACCAGCAGGAGGATCGATCCCATGAACATGGAGAACGGGAGCAGCCACCGGTGGTCGGGGCCCGTGATGGCTCGGGCGATGTGGGGCACGGTGAGGCCCACGAACAAGATGGGGCCCACCGCGGCAGTCGACGCCCCGCACAGGAGGACGACGGCGACCGCGGCGATCCCCCGGATCCAGCCGACCCGTTGGCCGAGCGACCGGGCGACGTCCTCACCGAGGGCGAGGCCGTTGAGGGCACGGCCCGACGCGAGGGCGAGCACCGTGCCGATGGCGACGAACGGCAGCAGCGGCCACACGACGCTCATGTCGCGCCCGGCGACGGAGCCGACCGCCCAGAAGCGGAACTGGTCGAGCGTCGCCGCGTCGAGGAGCAGGAACGCGGTCGTGAACGAAGCGAACAGCGCGGTGAGCGCGGCGCCCGCGATGGCGAGCTTCACGGGCGTCGCGCCGCCGCGGCCCATCGAGCCGAGGGCGTAGACGACGACACCGGCGAGGCCGGCACCGGCGAAGGCGAACCACACGTAGTCCGAGTACGAGGTGAGGTCGAAGAAGTAGAGACCGATGACCACGCCGAGCGCGGCACCGGCGTTCACCCCGAGCAGTCCCGGGTCGGCCAACGGGTTCCGGGTGACCCCCTGCATCACGGCGCCGGCCAGGCCGAGGGCCGCGCCGACGACGACCGCCAGGATGGTGCGGGGGATCCGCAGCTCGCGCACGATGATGTGGTCGTTCAGGGTGCGGTCGTAGTCGAACAGCGCGTGGAACGCCGTGCTCCACGGCATCGGCTTGGCGCCGAGGGCCAACGACACGGACGCGACGAGCACGACGAGGGCGATCAGCACGAGCAGGCCGGTGGACCGCGTGAGACCTCCCTGCAAGAACCCCCGCCGTGGGCGACGGTCTCCCGCGATGCCCGGGCGTCCGGCATCGGGAAACGGCGCGTCGGGCCCGTCGCCGGGCAGCGGTGTTGCTGCGTCCGTCGAGCTGCTCACGACGCGGGTGGGGTCCGAGCGACCGGACATGACGAGATGATCGAGTCAGCCGGCGGACGGAGCAGTCGTGGCGGCAAGGGTTCCTCCGGGCCTGGGCAGCGACAAATGATAGGCGTGCCTAACGTCGAGGAGGAAGGCGACGAGCTGCCGCTCGACCACCAGCGATCCGTGGTCAGCCCGGCGTGATCTCGTGGGCCGGGGCATCGCACTGGTGGCACTCGGGTTCGAGGGTGGCGTGCGAGATCCCGAACCGGGAGGCGAGCAGCGCCCGGGCGTCGTCGGCGATCTCCTGGGCCCGATGCAGATCGGTGCCGTCGTCGAGCTCGAGGTGAGCGGTCAGGGCGGTGTTCTGGGAATCGATGGCCCAGATGTGGAGGTGGTGCACCGACGTGACCGCATCGATCCCGCACAGCGCAGCGGTGACGGCAGTTGGATCGATGCCGGTCGGCGTCGCTTCGAGCAGGACGAGGACGGTGTCCCTCATCAGCCGGATGACACCCACGAGGATGAGCACGGAGATGAGGATCGAGATGGCCGGGTCAGCCCAGGTCGCATCGAACAGCCAAACCGCCGCAGCGGCGACCACGACGCCGAACGACCCGAGTGCGTCCGACAGCAGGTGCCAGAAGGCGGCACGGATGTTGAGGTTCTCGCCACCGCTGCGGTTGAGGTACCACGCGCTCGCCCCGTTCACCACGAGGCCGAGCACACCGATGATGGCCAGGGGAGCGGGTTCGATGTCGGTCGGCTCCGAGAACCGGCCGATGGCCTCGACCACCACCCAACCGGTGAGGGCGAGCAGCACCGCGCCGTTGAGGAGCGCGGCCAGGATCTCGGTGCGGGCCAGGCCATAGCTCTGACGAGGCGTCGCGGGTCGAGCGGACAGGCCCTGACCGATCAGGGCGATGACGAGCGCGACGACGTCGCTGGCGTTGTGCAGGGAGTCGGCGAGCAGGGCGAGCGACCCGATGACGAGACCGACCGCCACCTGTGCGCCGAGGAGCACCGTGTTCGCGCCGATCGACACGACCAGTGCCGTGCGTTGCGCGCCGCGCAGGTCGTGACCGTGGTCGTGGCCGTGGCCGTGGCCGTGG
>CAZALT010000034.1:9782-21902 GCA_964485515.1 uncultured Rhabdothermincola sp.
GCGTTGCGCGCCGCGCAGGTCGTGACCGTGGTCGTGGCCGTGGCCGTGGCCGTGGTTGTGGGCGGACGCGTGCCCGTGGTCTGCGGTGGCCTCATCGGAGCGGGACACGTTCGCCTCCTCCCGGTTCGCTGATCCCAGCATCGTCGCAGGTGCACGAGGACTACGCGACGGCACCACTCAACCGGGGTGATCCGTCCCTGATGGTGGACGTCGGGTTACGGTCAGGTGGCGCCCCGGTGGACGGGGCCGTCTCCCGACGAAAGGCATCTTCAATGTCGAAGAACAAGGGCAAGAAGAAGGACAAGAAGAAGTCCAAGAAGGACAAGAAGAAGAAGGGCAAGAAGAAGAAGAAGTAGAGCACTCCGAACCTCTTCGAGGATTCGACGACCGCCGTCGGCCTTCGGGCCGGCGGCGGTTCCGCGCCTGCACCCGGTGGACGAGCCGACGCGGCACGCGCCAGGTCAGCGGTCGGGCTCCCTGCAGGCGCCACCGGACGGCGCCGGCGGCCGTTCAGGCGAGGAGCTTGGCCTTCTGGGCGGCGAACTCGTCCTCGGTGAGGATGCCCTGGTCGCGGAGCTCGCCGAGCTCCTTGAGCTGGCTGATGACGTCGGTCCCACCTGCGGCAGGGGGCGCGGGCGGCGGAGGAGCCGGCGCCGCGTACTGGGGCTGCTGGGCCGCGGTCTGCTGGGCGTAGGCCTGCTGACGCTCGGCGTAGATCTGGGCGTCGCGACCGGCGAACTTCTCGGCCTGACGACGTTGGACGCGGCCGCTCACGGCCGACGCGGTTCCGGCGATCGCCGCGGTGCGGGCAACGCCTCGAAGGAGTCCTGGCATTGGTTCGTTCCTCTCAGGAGTTCTGCTCGAGGGCGTCGAGCGCGTCGTTGATGTCTTGGGCGGGGATGCGGGCACCGGCCACGAGCTCGCCGCCCTCGGAGCGGGCGGCGGCCACGAACGGGATGGCCCAGGAGTTCTCGTACACGATCAGGGCGGCGACCGTACCGGCCTGGAGCGCCTCGGCCGCGGTGGCGATGTCGTCGTCGCCCAGGAGGCCCGAGCGGGCACCGGCGAACGCCGTGAGTCCGCCGAGGTGTTCGCTGTCGAGGTCGTTGATGTCGAGGCCGGCGAACGATCCGTCGGCGAACTTCTCGATGATCAGGAGGTCGTAGACGCGCACGATGCCCTGCTCGACGAGGTCGAGGAGCGCGGCGGTGGTCGCGCCGCCGAGGCGGTCCGCCGGGAATTCGAGGAGGACGAAGTCGATCGGCCCGAGGATGTCTTCTGTGCTCATGGGCACGAGCATGCCGCGTCTTGGTGAACGGCGCCACCATCGGAGTCCGGCGATGGTCACGGCCTCTTTCGGGTGCGGTCGACGCATCGGTTGGACGACGTCGAGCCGGAGCCGTCGCGCTCGGCTCACTCGCGAGAGACTGGTCCGCATGAAGCAGACGGTCGAAGAGCGGGCAGAGGTCGGTAGGGCAGCGCGCAAGCGGGTGTCGCGCACCGACCACGGCAGGTGGGCTCCGGCCCCGGATCGTCGGGACCCCATCGGGCTCCTCGTCGAGCAGAACGAGTCGCGCCTCGAGTTCCTGGTGCCGCTGCGTCACCGTCGCATGAGCACGTCGCCGTTCGCGTTCTACCGCGGCGCGGCGCGCGTGATGGCGGCCGATCTCGCCGGATCGCCGGCCAGCGGGCTGGAGGTGCAGCTGGGCGGTGACGCGCACCTCTCGAACTTCGGTGGCTACGCCTCGCCGTCCCGCGAGCTGATCTTCGACGCCAACGACTTCGACGAGACGTTGCGCGGGCCGTGGGAGTGGGACCTCAAGCGGCTCGCCGCCAGCTTCACCATCGCGAGTCGCCATCGTGGGTTCTCGACCGCGGAGCTCGACGCCATCACCGCCCGGGTCGTCCGGGCCTATCGCGAGGCCATGGCACGCTTCGCCGACCAGAGCTTCCTCGACGTCTGGTACGACCACGTGAAGGTCGACGACCTGCGTGCTGGTGCCGGTGGCGAGGTCCCCTCGGCCTCGATCGACAAGGCCGTCGACAAGTTCTCCAAGAAGGCTCGACGCAAGGACAACCTCCAGGCGCTCGACCGCATGACCGAGGTGATCGACGGCGTGCACCACATCCGGCACGGTGTCCCGGGCCTGTACCCCGTCGACACCCTTCCCGCCGAAGCCCGGCCCGATGCGCTCCGCGACGAAGCGGAGGACTCCTTCACCCGCTACCGGGACACCCTCGCCGAGGATCGCCGGTGGCTGCTCGAGCGCTACGACATGGTCGATCTCGGGCTGAAGGTCGTCGGCGTCGGCTCGGTCGGCACCCGGTGCATGATCGCCCTCTTCCAGGGGCGCGACTCGGGTGATCCGCTGTTCCTCCAGGCGAAGGAGGCGAACGCGTCGGTGCTCGAGGAGTTCCTCGCTCCGAGCCCGTACCCGAACCACGGTCAGCGCGTGGTCGAGGGCCAGCGCATGGTCCAGGCGCAGTCCGACATCTTCCTCGGGTGGACGCGCACGTCGGTCGGCCGCGACTTCTACGTCCGCCAGCTCCGTGACTGGAAGGGTTCGGTCGACACCGAGAGCGCAGGATCAGAGGGTTCAGAATTCTACGCCGCGCTGTGCGGACTGACCCTGGCCCGCGGGCACGCCCGCTCGGGAGACCCCGTGGCCATAGCGGCCTACGTGGGCAACAGCGATCGGCTCGACAGGTCGATCTCCGAGTTCGCCCGTCGCTACGCCGAGCAGAACGAGCAGGACTACGCCGCGTTCATGCAGGAGATCTCCGACGGGCACCTCGACATCGCGCCACCCGAGGACGACGCCTGACCGGTGCACCGAGGACGCTTGATCTGTCGGCCGACGCTGACCGCTCTGGTCCTCGGGCCGGGGCCCCAGGTCCCGTCGTGGTCGATGCCGGTGCCCGGCTCCCGGTCGCGCCTCGGTCCGATGCAGGCAACATCGGCTTCGATGCCGGCAACATGGTGTCCGGGGATTACGGTCGCGGGAAGAGACAACGACGTCGGCGCCGCCCCGTGGCCCCAACAACGAGAAGAGAGACAAGCAACATGTTCGCTGAAATCGGCAATGGCGATGTCCTGATCTGGATCTTCGAGTTCTTCATGTTCGTGATCTGGTTCTGGATCCTGATCACGATCTTCGGTGACGTCTTCCGCAGCCACGACCTGTCCGGTGGCATGAAGGCCTTCTGGACGATCTTCGTGATCATCCTTCCGTTCCTGGGCATCCTCATCTACCTCATCGCCCGCGGGTCGGGCATGCAGGACCGAGCCATCGACCAGGCCAAGGCGCAGCAGGCCAAGTTCAACGACTTCGTGCAGTCGTCGGCGACGGCCAGCGATCCCGTCGAGTCGATCACCAAGGCCAAGGCCCTCCTCGACACGGGCACCATCACCCAGGCCGAGTTCGACGCGCTGAAGGCCAAGGCCCTCGGGTAGCGAACCCCTCGGCCGTCGGCGGCCCGTCCGCGGGTCGTCGGTGGCTGCTGTCGTGTTGTGAAGCCGTCGAAGGGAACCGACCTCCGGGTGGGTTCCCTTCGCCGCGTTCGGCGACGGTCGCCGGTCAGCAGGGCTGGCGGCGCAGGGCCTCGCGTGCCGCGTGCCAGCCGCACATGCCGTGCACCCCTGCACCGGGCGGTGTCGAGGACGAGCAGAGGTAGAGCCCGTCGACCGGCGTCGCCCACGGGTGCAGGCCGAGGGTGGGTCGCGCCACGAGCTGGCGGACGTCGGCGACACCGCCCCCGATGTCACCGCCGACGTAGTTGGCGTCGTGGTGTTCGAGCGCCGCGGTGGTCATCACGTGCCGGCCGCGGATGCGATCCCGGAAGCCGGGGGCGAACCGCTCGACCTGTCGCTCGATGCGATCGGTCATGTCGATCGTCGATCCGTTCGGCACATGGCAGTACGCCCATGCGGTGTGGATGCCGGCTGGGGCTCTCGTCGGGTCGAAGATCGTCGGCTGGGCGAACAGCACGAAGGGCCGCTGGGGGTGCCCGCCCGCGTGGACGGTCGCTTCGGCCGCGGTGACCTCGGCGAGGCTCCCGCCGAGGTGCACGGTGGCGGCAGAGCCGGTGGCGGGATCAGCCCACGGCGTGGGACCGTCGAGCACCCAGTCGACCTTGAACACGCCGGGTCCGTAGCGATAGCGACCGAGCTTGGTGCGGTAGCCGGACGGGAGCCGGTGGCCAGCGATGTCGACGACCTGGCGCGGGGTGAGATCGAGCAGCACGGCCCGGCTGGGCGGGAGCTCGTCGAGGTCGGCGACGGTCCATCCGGTGTGGACCTCGCCGCCGTGGTCGCGGAGGACGCCGACCAGGGCGCGAGCGATGGACCGGGAGCCGCCCCGTGCGAGCGGCCAGCCGACGAGATGGCCGAGGAGGCCGAGCAGCATCCCGTAAGCCCCGGTCGACGAGGTGGTCAGGGGGAGCGTCGAGTGCGCGGCGAGGCCGGCGAACAGGCCGCCGAGACCGTCGCCGAAGCGCGCCGCGACCTTGGTGGCCGGTCGGATGCCGTTGGCCCCGAATCGGGCCAGGGCGACGGGATGTGGGGGTGGCAGGTCGAACGGTGAGAGCAGGCTGTCGGTGAGGCCCAGGCCCGCCCGCACGAGCGGGCCCATCAGCCGCCGGTAGGCGTCGCCGTCTGCGTCGAGCCCCGCCGCGGTCGCGGCGACGTCTCGATGGAGGAGCACGGAGCGGTCATCGAGGGTGTGGGCCAACGGTGCGCCGGGATGGATCCAGTCGAGTCCGTGCTCGGCCAGCGGAAGGGCGCGCAGCGCGGGTGACGCGATGCCCAGCGGATGGATCGCCGAGCACAGGTCGTGGACGACGTCGCCTTCGATCAGCTCGGCGGAGCGCAGGCCGCCCCCGGGGTGGTCGGCCGCCTCGACGACGAGCACGCGCCAACCCGCCTGGGCGAGGGTGATGGCGGCCACGAGTCCGTTGGGTCCGGAGCCGACCACGACCGCGTCCCAGGCATGGTCGGCACGGTCGGCCGTCGAGGTCGGGGGCATCGACGGCCAGGCTACGAGCGCAGGGACCACGACACCGCCTGGTGTCCGACTACGGCGACAGGCGAGGGCCGTCCTCGGACGCTTCGATCGTCTGGATCCAGGCGGTCACCTGTGCTTCGACCTCGGCGGTGAGCACAGCGGGATCCCAGCGCGGTTCGCCGTCCTTGTCGACGAGCACGGCCCTGGTGCCCTCGAGGAAGTCGGCTGTGCGAACCATGGCGGTACCCACGCGGAACTCGTTGCGCAGGCACTCGTCGAGTCCACCGGCCGTCCGGCCGAAGCGCAGCGCCTCGAACGTGGCGACCAGAGCGGTGGGCGACGCCGCTCGGAGATCGGCCGCGATGGTGGCGGCCCGGGGATGGCTGGCCGCTTCGAGCCGCTCGATGATGCCGAGCACGGAGTCGGCGGCGAACGTGTCGTCGATCCACGCTTGGTCGCTCGCCAGGGTCGCCGACGCGGGGAGCGCGGGATCGGTCGTCACCCGGGCCAGCGCGGCGCTCGGCTCGTCGGTCGCAAGCTCGTCGACGAGATCGGCGATCCGTTCGCTGAGCACGATGTGGTCGGCGAGCCCGACGTGGATGGCATCGGCACCGTCGAGGCGGGCTCCGGTGAGACCGACGTAGGTGCCGAGCTCGCCCGGTGCGTGTGCGAGGAGCCAGGTGGAGCCGACGTCGGGTGCGAAGCCGATGGCGACCTCGGGCATGGCGAGCACGGACCGCTCCGTCACGATCCGGTGGCTGGCGTGGGCCGACAGGCCGATCCCTCCGCCCATCACGATGCCGTCCATGATGGCGACGATCGGTTTGGGGTAGCGATCGATGCGCGCGTCCATCTCGTACTCGCGAGCGAAGAACGTCCCGGGATCGGCGACGTCGTCGACGACGAGGCTGCGGATGGCCTTCATGTCCCCGCCGGCGCAGAGCCCGCGACCCTCACCTTGGAGGACGACCGTGTGCACGGTCGGGTCGTCCGCCAGCTCGTCGAGCGCGGTCGTGATGTCGTCGACCATCGAGGCGGTCAGCGCGTTGATGGCCTGTGGTCGGGTCAGGACGATGCCGGCGGCGTGGCCCGATCGCCAGGTGGCGACATCGCCGGAGGCCAGGTGGTCGAGGGTGCCGTTCATCGTCGGGTCAGGACCCGTTGGCGGTCGCGACGGGATCGACCTGGACGCGGATGCCGGTGAGGTGCGTCATCCCCGAGAGCGGGTCGAACGTGCCGGGTCCCGATGCCGACAGCACGTTGACGTTGACGCCGGGATGGGCGTGGGCCACTGGCATGCCCGGGCTGGTGGCGTAGCCGAAGCCGTGGGTCATCGACACCACCCCCGGTCGGAGGTTGGCGTCGAAGGCGATGGCGGCATCGAGGGCGCCGACGTCGTTGTGCACGCGGGCGACGTCGCCCTCGGCGAGGCCCCTCGCCACGCCATCGTCGGGGTGCATCCACAGCGGGTTGGTGTCGGCGCCGCGGGTCTTGAGCTTGCCGACGTTGGCCAGCGCCGAGTTGAGGGTGTTGCGCGTGCGGCGCGTGATGAGCCGCAGCTGGTCGGGCGATTCGGCCTCGAGCTCGGTGAACAGCGTGGCGGCGCGTCGCACGGACTCGTCGAGCAGCGCGGGCGCGCAGTCGATGCACCTGTCGGCGGTCAGCAGCTGGTCGGAGACGAAGGTGCCGACGGTGTCATCGGTGAGGACGGCGAGGCCGCGGTCGCGCGTGCGCAGCTCGGCGACGCTCAGCTCCTTGGCGGCCAGCTCGCCGTCGAGGAACGCGGCGATGGCGTCGACGCCGACGCCGAACGCGCCGCCGACGCCCATCTCGTGGCCGAGGAGGTCGAAGATCTCCGCCTCGGTCTTGCGTTCGAACCGGGGCTCGATGAGCGCCTCGGTGAGCTGCACGTGGGGGGTGAGCTGCACGCCCTGGGTGAAGGTGTTGACGTCGGGACGCTCGAACCAGTCGGCGGCGGGAAGCGCGACGTGGGCGAGCTCGGCGGTGGCGTTGCGGTAGAGGTCGATCGAGACGAGGAGGTCGAGGTCGGCCAGCGCGGCACCGGTGGCGGTGGCGTCTCCGCAGGTGAGCGCAGGGTTGCCCGCGAGCGAGATGAGCGCACGGACCGGCGTGTCGGGGTGCGCGATCCAGCGTGGGAGCAGCGCGGCGGGCAGGATGCCCTTGGATCGTCGGACGGGTCCCCACGGCGTGTCTTCGAAGGACTCGGGTCCGGGACCTCCTTGGGAGGGCATCGGTCCGAGGGCTCGGTCGGGCACGAAGTTGCCGCCCCGCCGATCGAGGTTGCCGGTGACCAGCGACAGCATCTGGACCAGGAAGTAGGCCAGGGTTCCTTGGCGTCCCATGTTGGCGCCGGTCGACATGTGCACGGCGGCGGTCGGCGCGGCGGCGAAGTCGGTGGCCAGGCGCTCGATCGTCGCAACGTCGAGCCCGACGACGGGGGCGACCCGCTCCGGTGCATAGTCGGCTATCCAGGATCGGAGCGTGTCGAGGTTGGTGGCGTGGTCACCGATGTCGCCGGTGTCGAAGCCGACGGTGCGATCGATGTGGTGGAGCATCGCGGCGAGCAGGTAGGGATCGGTGTCGGGCTTGACCTGGATGGTCTCGCCGATGTCGGGCTCGATGCGCAGCGGGTTCACGAACGTGACGGTTCCGCCCCGCTTCACGATGCCCTTCAGCGTGGCGATCGGATCGGGAGCCGAGATGAACGACCCCTTCGAGATGCGGGGGTTCGATCCGATGAGCAGCAGGTGGTCGGTGTGGTCGAGGTCGGCGACCGGGTGGATGTCGGTCGAGCCGTAGAGGATGTCGCTGACGGTGAACTTGTTCGAGCAGTCCTGGGTGGCAGCGCTGAAGATCTTGGTGGAGCCGAGCATGAGCAGGAACAGGGCCGCGGCCGGGCCGGCGAGGCAGTTGAAGGCGTTGGGGTTGCCGATGTAGACGGCGACGGATTCGGGTCCGTGCTCGTCGATCACGGCCTGGAGGCGCGTGGCGACGTCGCTGATGGCGGCGGGCCAGGCGATCTGCTCCCAGCCCCCGTCGGGGGCACCGGGTGTCCGGCGCATCGGGTGGTCGAGCCGGTCGGGGTCGCGGTGGATGTCGAGGGTGAGCAGGCCCTTGTTGCACGCGAAGCCCTGCGAGACGGGGTGGTCGGTGTCGGGACGGACCTTGGTGATCTCCCCGTCGGTGATCGTGACCTCGAGCCCGCACATCACCTCGCACAGCCGGCAGAAGGTGTGCGCGGTCTCGACGTCGGCGGTGTCGGCGACGGTGGTCATCAGGTCCCCCTCGACCGGCTCCCCCGGCCGTCCGGGATGAACCGCCGTTCATCCTAGAGAACTGGACGCTCAGAAGTCGCCGAGGGTGAGAACGTGGCCTTCGCCCTCATGGCCGCCATGGGCTTGGACGCGGCCTATCCCGAGCTCGACCTCGACTCCTGCCTGAACGATCGCGGTCGGGCGCTCATCGCCAAGAGCCAGGAGATGTGCCTCGTCGACGTCGCCGGGTTCGTGAACCTCATCGACGTGTCGTTCTCGCGCATCGAGGACGACGTGACGACCAACCCGCTCTCCACGACCGGCACCTGCTTCTTGCCCTGAGCGCGGCTGGAGGACTCGACCACCACGGATCTGGGCCGCCCCACCCGGCGGGACGGCCCGAGTTTCGACGTCGGAGTCAGTTTTGGCGGTACGGTCGGCGCGGCGCGGCGCCGGGCCGCACGGACCTGAACGGGGTGACGGTGAACGCGACGATCGAGACGCTGAGGACGGTCAAGAACATCGCGCTGGCCCTGTCGCCGTGGGTGCCCGGTGAGCGCAACTACGGCGTCCACTCCTTCTCGCCCGCCGAGCTCACCGAGGCGATGGCTGGCGGGGTCCCCGGCGCTCGCATCGAGACGATCACCGTCGAGGATGAGGATCGGGGCACGACCGACCGCGCTCGTCTGCGGATCCGATGGAACGCGGCGGGCCTCGACGCAGGTCTTCCCGACCACGCCTTCGCCAAGGGCACGCCGAGCACGATCCCCACGCGGCTGCTCAACTCGGCGTTCGGGCTCTGCGAATCAGAGGTGCGGTTCTTCGAGGAGCTCCAGCCCGCCGTGGCCGAGATGACGATGACGCCCTACGTCGCCCGGCTTCGCAGTGGAGGCCGGTTCGCCATCGCCATGGAGATCGCCGACCCGAACGACTACGACTTCTTCGAGCTCGGCGACACGGTTCCCCTCTCGCACGCCGAGGGGATGATGGACGCGTTGGCGATCCTGCACGCCCGCTACTGGCGGTCACCCCGCTTCGCCACCGACCTGTCGTGGATCACCGTCTACGCCCGCCGTCCCGGGTGGCCCATCGGTCGCAAGGTCATGCCGTACTTCAACAAGAAGTGGCTCCAGACGCGTGACGACGTGCCGGCCGAGGTGAAGGCGACCACGAGCTACTTCCTCGACCACCAGGACCTGCTCGATCGGGTGTGGGAGGCGCTTGCGCCCACCTTGTGCCACGGCGACACCCACGCGGCCAACACCTACTCGAAGGCCGACGGCTCGTCGGGGCTGTTCGACTGGCAGAACATGCACAAGCTCCACGGCATGCGCGACGTCGCCTACCACCTCGGATGGTCGCTCGATCCAGAGATGCGGGCCACCCACGAGCGGGACCTGATCGCCCGGTACCTCAACGGGCTCGCCGAGCACGGGGTGACCGAGGTGCCGACCCTGGCGTACGCCTTCGACCTGCACCGGCTGTTCATGATCGACGCGTGGAACTCGGCGTGGGCGCCGCTGGCCATCGAGCAGGCGGTCACACCCGACGGCCTCGCCGAGGAGCTCATCGCCCGCTTCTCCGCCACGCTCACCGACCTCGACACGCACGGCGCGCTGCGCTCGGCGCTGGGAGGGCGGGCGTGAGCGATGCGCTCGACGTGCGAGACGAAGGGCGGTTGCGGATCCTCACCCTCAACCGGCCCGACCGCAAGAACGCCCTCGACGGTGCGCTGATCAGTGCCTTCCCCCGTGCCATCCGCGAGGCGGCGGCTGACGACGACGTGCGGGCCATCGCCATCACCGGTGCCGGCTCGGCGTTCTGCTCCGGGCTCGACCTCGCCGTCGCCGAGTCGGCGGGGACAGACGAGCCCGGTGAGCCGGGTGAGCCGGGTGAGCCGGGTGAGCCGGGTGAGCCGGGTGAGCCAGACGGGACAGGCGGGACAGGCGGGACAGGCGTCGCGCCGTCCGGTGGGGCCGCGCCACCCGACGACGGAGTCGACGACACGCACTGGTCGCTGCTGATGCGGGTGGTGTGCGAGAAGCCCATCGTGGCGGGCGTCAACGGCATCGCCGTCGGTGCGGGCGTGTCGCTGGCCATGAACGCCGACATCCGCATCGCCGCGCCGTCGGCCCGGTTCCACCCCGGTTACGCCCGGGTGGGCACGTCGCCGGACTTCGGCCTGACGTGGACCCTCCTGCGGGCGGTCGGCTACGAGCGAGCCATGCGGTTCCTGCTCGAGCAGCGGTGGGTGCTGGCCCATGAGGCGCAGGGCCTCGGGATGGTCGGCGAGGTCGTCGAGCGAGATGAGCACCTCGAGGATCGGATCGTCGAGTACGGCACCAAGCTCGCCAGCGTCGCGCCGATCGCGGCCCGTCAGACCAAGCGGCTGCTCGTCACGCTCGATCAGCCCGGCGACCTCGCCGCCCACCTCGACGACGAGATCGAACTGGCCCTCCGGGGCCTCGGCTCGGCCGACAGTGCCGAGGCCATCCGGGCCATGCTCGAAGGCGACACCCCGAGGTTCACCGGCGGGTGACGACGGCTCCCGTCAGGGGGCCGACGCGCTCAGCCCGGCTGCGGTGACCGCGGTGGCCCGGTCGACCATGGCCGCCTCGAGGCGGCGTACGGCCTGGGGGAGGTGGCGGCTCCGGCTCCTCTGGAGCACGAGGACGACCTGGTCGTCGGCCACGTCGAGCGGACGCCAGGTGATGGTGCCGTCTCTTTCGAGCGGGTCGCCGACGATGCTGTAGTCGGGCAGGACCGTGACCCCGAGGCCCTGGGCGACCATGAGCTTGCCCATCTCGGCCCCGTCGGTGGCGTAGGAGATCCCGGTCAGCTCCGTGCCGAGGATGCGGTGCACGAAGCGGTGCATCACGTAGCCGGGCCGCATGACCACGAGTTGCTCGGCTCGTAGGCGTTCGGCGCTGACCGAGGACAGCGCGGCGAGGGGGCTGTCGCGGCGGCAGCAGACCACGGCGCGGCCCCGCACCAGCTCGACGGTCTCGAGCTCGGGGCTCACGTCGTCGCCGTGGAGCAGGTTGATGAGGCCCAGCTCCATGCGTCCGTCGAGCAGGGACTGGTGGATCTCGCCCTGGCGGGCGTTGCCCATCTCGACGTGGGTGTCGGGATGGGTGGACCGGAAGTCCTGGATGGCGGGCAGAACGATCGTGACGGTGGCGGCGCCCACGGTGCCGAAGCGGATGATGCGGCTGAACCGGTGCTCCTCGTCGGCCACGCTGCGGAGGCGATCGACCGATTCGAGCACCTCGGTGATGTAGGGGAGCAGCTCCTGGCCCGCCGCGCTGATGCGCGCGCCGGATGGGAAGCGGTCGAGCAGGGCCACGCCGAGCTCGCGCTCCAGGTTGCGGATGGCTTCGCTCAGGGCGGGTTGGGAGATGTTGAGCTCGTCGCTCGCCCTGCGCATCGATCCCAGCTGGGTGATGGCGGTGAGGTACTCCAGCTGCTCGAACCTCACGCGCGTGCTCGATCGCTCGCGGCCCGGGCGCCGCCGGTGTCGATGCCCGTGCCGGGGGTGGCGGCTGGGCTTCGAGAGGGGATCGGGCGTGGAGGGGTGATCGGGTTCGCCGAAGGCCCCTTCGAGAAGTCCTTCTTGATCGAGACGGGCCGCCCGTCGAGAATCATGACCATGTCGATCAAGTATATGGATATATGGCGCCGGGGAAAGCCCGAGGGGTCTCGTCGCCCCACGGCACCATGACCGCGGAGCTCATCACCGACGCCGCCCCCCGAGCAGTCGCCCGAGCTGGCGAGCCCGGTTCCGAGTCTGGTGTCGACCCGGTGGTGGTCCTCACCAGCGCCACCGAGGCGTTGGCCACCGC
>CAZALT010000034.1:22002-25273 GCA_964485515.1 uncultured Rhabdothermincola sp.
GGTGTCGACCCGGTGGTGGTCCTCACCAGCGCCACCGAGGCGTTGGCCACCGCCCGCCAGTTGGCGCGCCGGGTGGCCGAAGGGGCCAGCGACCGTGACCGGGATCGGGTTCTGCCCGTCTCGGCTCTCGACGAGCTGAGCCGGTCTGGCCTGCTCGCCATCACCGTCCCCGCGGTCCGGGGCGGTGCCGATGTGCCGGCCACGGTTCTGGTCGAAGTCGTGCGCCTCCTCGCCGCCGCCGATGCCAGCGTCGGCCAGATCCCCCAGCCGCACTTCACCTTCCTCGACGCCCTGCGCCGGCGGGGGACACCGGCCCAGCAGGAGCACTACTTCGCGCGGGCGCTCGCCGGTGAGCGCTTCGCCAACGCCCAGGTGGAGCGGTCGAGCGCGACCGTCGCCCAGGACGCCACGACCCTTCGGCGCCGGGACGACGGCATCCAGGTGCTCGACGGCACCAAGTACTACGCGACCGGCTCGCTGTTCGCCCACGTTCTGGTCGTGCGAGCCGTCGACGTCGACGCGCCGGCGCGGCCCGACGGGTCCCAGCCCAAGGTCCTCGTCTACCTCGACGCCGCCGCTCCCGGATTGCGCATCGACGACGACTGGAACGGCCTCGGCCAGCGCACCACCGCCAGCGGGACCGTGCACCTCGACGGGGTGCCGGTGAGCACCGAACAGGTCGTGGCCTACGACGCCATCTTCGACGAGCGTTCGACCTACGGGGCACGGGCCCAGGTGCTCCACGCCGCGATCGACGCAGGGATCGCCCGGGCCGCGCTCGACGCCGGGGTGGCTGCCGCGGAGCGGGCCCGGCCGTGGTTCGAGGCCGACGTCCAACGCGCCGTCGACGATCCGCTCCTCATCCAGGTGGCGGGAAGCCTCGAGGTCGCGGTGCAAGGCGCCGAAGCGCTCCTCGACCGGGCCGCCGACCACATCGACCAGGCCGAGGCGGATCCCACCGAGGCGCGACTCGTCGATGCCTCGATCGCCACCGCGGTGGCCAAGGTCGCGGCCTCCCGGGCCGCCACGGAGGTGGCGTCCCGGGTCTTCGAGCTGGGCGGAAGCCGGGCCGCGGCCGACGACCTCAACCTGTCGCGCTTCTGGCGCGACGCCCGCACCCACACGTTGCACGACCCCGAGCGGTGGAAGCTCCAGCACATCGGGCGTTGGACCCTGTCGGCCACGCCGCCCCCGCGGCACGGACAGATCTGAGATCTGCGATGACGATCTCGATCGACCCTCATCTCCGCCTCCACTGGTTCCTGCCGACCTACGGCGACTCGCGCTTGATCGTCGGTGGGGGCCACGGCACGCCCGCCGGGACGACGGCCGGTGACCGCCGGGCGAGCATCGGCTACCTGTCCTCCATCGCCCGGGCGGCCGAGGACTTCGGCTTCCTCGGTGCGCTGACCCCGGCCGGGGCGTGGTGCGAGGACGCGTGGCTGACGACAGCGATGCTGACCCGCGAGTCGCAACGGCTGGCCTTCCTCATCGCCTTCCGCCCCGGGCTCGTCAGCCCGACGTTGGCGGCGCAGATGGCGGCCACCTTCAGCGCGCACGCCCCGGGCCGGCTGCTCCTCAACATCGTGACCGGCGGTGAGGGCCATGAGCAGCGGGCCTACGGCGACCACCTCGACAAGGTGCAGCGCTACCAGCGGTGCGCCGAGTTCCTCACGGTCGTGAAGCGCCTGTGGGCCGGCGAGGCCGTGACCTACCAGGGCGAGCACCTGAACATCGAGGCCGCCCGCCTGCCGACCCTGCCCGATCCGTTGCCGCCTATCTACTTCGGAGGTTCGTCACCCGAGGCCATCGAGGTCGCGGCCGAGCACGCCGACGTGTACCTGACCTGGGGTGAACCACCCGGAGCCGTGGCCGACAAGATCGCCACGGTGCGAGCCGCGGCCGCGGCGCGGGGCCGCACCGTCCGGTTCGGGATCCGACTCCACGTCATCACCCGTGACACCTCGGAGCAGGCCTGGTCCCAAGCTGCCGGATTGCTCCAGGCCCTGCCCGAAGACGTGGTGCGCGCGTCGCAGGCCGCGCTGGCCCGCAGCGAGTCGACGGGCCAGGCGCGGATGCGCGACCTGCACGACGAGTCGCGCCGCGACGGCAACTGGCGCGACGTCCGGGCCTTGGAGATCTCGCCGAACCTGTGGGCCGGCGTCGGCCTGGTGCGCGGCGGAGCCGGCACCGCCCTGGTGGGCAGCCACGACGAGGTCGCAGCGCGGCTCGCCGAGCTGGCCGCGATCGGCATCGACGAGGTCGTGCTCTCCGGCTACCCGCACCTCGAGGAGCTGTACTGGTTCGGCGAGGGCGTGCTCCCCCGACTGCGCGACGCCGGACTGTTCGCGCCGCTGACCGGGGCGGCGACGAGCCACAACGCCTTCCTCCCCGCCAGCGCGCTGAGCCCCGAAACACCGGTCGTCGAACATGAGCCGCAGGGAGCGTTCCCCCAGTGACCGCCACGGTGCAACGGTCGAGAACGGCCGAGGACGACCGCGCCCTCGGCGTGCGGTTCGACGGCATCGCCCGCACGTTCGCGGTGGCAGGCGGGGAGGCGCGACCCGTCCTGCGGGACGTGTCGATCGAGGTCGCGCCGGGCGAGATCCTCGCCATCCTCGGCGCCAGCGGCTGCGGCAAGTCTACGCTGCTGCGCATCGCCGGTGGGCTCGACCGTCCCACAGCCGGCACGGTGACCATCGACGGGACGCCGGTCGTCCCCTTCGACGGTCGCAGCGCGGTGGGGTTCCAGGAACCCCGGCTCCTGCCGTGGAGGAACCTGGCGGGCAACGTCGCGGTCGGCCTGCCCCGGGGAACGTCTCGACGCGAAGGACGCGAGACCGTGAGCCGGCTCCTCGAACTGGTCGGTCTGGCCGACTTCGCCGGGCACCGCCCCCGCGAGATCTCCGGCGGCATGGCCCAGCGCACCTCGCTGGCCCGTGCCCTGGCCCGCAACCCCGGGGTCCTCCTGCTCGACGAGCCGTTCGGCGCCATCGACGCCCTCACCCGACTCAAGATGCAGGACCTGCTCCTCGACGTTCACGCCGCGGCGCCGACCACGGTGCTGCTCGTCACCCACGATGTCGACGAAGCCATCCAGTTGGCGGACCGCATCATCATCCTCGGCCGCGACGGGACCAGGCCCGGCGCGGAGATCCGCCAGACCGTCACCGTGCCGGGCACGCGCCCGCGCGACCGGGCCTCGGCCGAGCTCGCCGAGCTGCGGGGTCGTCTCCTCGAAGGACTCGGCATCGACCGGCACCAGGCCGGC
>CAZALT010000035.1:0-3436 GCA_964485515.1 uncultured Rhabdothermincola sp.
GGATCCCGGCTCGGTTCAGCACCCACCGTTCAGCCACGGTGACAGGGTAGAAGGCGCCGCCGACAGGTTCCCACCGTCTTGTTCGGTGGGACCCGCCCGGCGGCTCACCGGCGGTCAGAATGCGCTCCGGGGACGCAGCAACCTGAGGCCGTCCTCGGTCCCGTGAGAGAAGTAGGAGTCTTTCGATGAATCGAACGATGTCAACCGTGGTCCTGTCCCTGCTCCTGGGGGGATCGATGGTCGCCTGCTCGGAGGGAAGTGGATCGAGCGGGGGTTCCGGATCCACCTCGACGACGGTCGCCGCGGAGAGCGAGACGAGCGCTGCGCCCACCGGCGTCATCGCGAGCACCGACAGGCGGGCCGAGCAGATCGTCGAGCTCATCGAGCAAGCGGTGTCCGAGCTCGAGGTGCAATCGGTCGTCTTCGGGGTCTGGGTCGGTGACGAGGAGATCGTTCGAGGGGCGATCGATGCGCCGTCCGACCTGCCTGCGACGGCGATCGATGCTCGGGTGCGGGTCGGTCAGCCCATGGAGGCGATGCTCTCCACCGTCATGCTGCAGCTGGGGGCGGAGGGCAAGCTCGACCTCGATGCCCCGGTGGAGGCGTACGTGCCGGACCTGGTCAACGCTGATCGCATCACCGCTCGCATGCTCGCCAACGGCATGGGCGGAACGCCCGATTACGTGCCCGACCCCGCGTTCGATGCACGGCAAGCGGACAACCCCTTCGCCGGATGGACCTTCGAGGATCTGCTCGGCTTCGCGCAGCAGAGCCCGCCCGTGTTCGAGCCGGGGAGCAGCGCGGCGTACTCGCACACCGAGTGGGCGGCCTTGGTCGAGGTGCTCGAGGGTGCGTCGGGTCAGCCGATCGAAGACCTGATGGCCGATCGGATCTTCGACCCGCTCGGCATGAGCGCGAGCTCCGCGCACCAGGACAACGCGATCGCCGAGCCCAGCTTCCGTGCCTACACGAACTCACGAGAGGTGTACGAGGAGTCGACCAACTGGGATCCCACCTGGGGTCTCAACGCCGGGATGAACGCCTCGGTGGCGGACCTCGGCCGGTGGTTGCAGGCCTTGAACACCGGCGAGCTGCTCGACGCCGAGGATGCTGAGGAGTCGCTGGCGCCCGTGACCGCTGGGGTGGGTTCGATGACCGACCAGCGGTACTTCGCGTACGGGTCGCTCGTCACCGGTGGCTGGGTCGTCGGCAATCCGAGCCTCAACGGATACATGGGCTTCACCGCCCTGCAACGCGACCCGTCGGTGCGCATCGTCGTGTGGTCGACCGCCGCTCGGGCCAACACCGAGGAGACCAACGCCTCGCAGATCATCAGCCAGCGCATCGCCGGCATCGTCAGCGACCGCCCCTTCCAGATGAACTGACCCCGGACGGGGCCGGATCTCCCGGAGCCGGCGACGTCGGGACGAGAAGTCCTACGATCGGCCGATGCCGAGCGATCCAGAGCCCCGTATCCCGCCGATCCCCCCGAGGGAGTGGCCCGCGTCGATGAAGGACGCGACTGCTCCCCTGACGCCGGCCACGCCTCGGCCACCCGGGCTGCCCCGCGGTCTCAACATCCTCGGCACGTTCGCGCGGCACCCCGATCTCGCGGCGGCGTTCTGGGTCTTCAACGGCCACATCTTGAACCACTCGACCCTCACCCAGCGCCAGACCGAGATGGTGATCCTGCGGGTCGCCGTCCTGTGCAAGTCGGACTACGAGTGGAAGCAGCACGTCCACATCGCTCGCCTGGCTGGCATCACCGACGACGAGATCGCCGCGATCGAGGCGCGGGACGGAACGCACCAGTGGTCCAGTGGCGAAGATGCGCTCCTGACCGCGGTGGACGAGCTGGTCGGTGGCGCCACGGTCAGCGACGAGACGTGGACCGCGCTCTCCGCGTTCGTCGATGATCGACAGGTGCTCGACCTCACCTTCACCGTGGGTGCCTACGTGGTCATCGCGATGATGGTCGGTGTGGCGGGCACCCCGCTCGACGACGACCTCGTCTGATCGCTTCGTGCCAGGGGGCCATGCCGAGTGGGGCCGGACGAACATCGGATCGGGGCGCGCTGAGCCTCAGTCGGTTGCCGGGAGGAAGCGGTCGACATAGGGCGCGAAGCGCGCCCGGAGGTCCTCGAGGTCGAGGCCCACATCGGCGGCTCGGTAGTCGATGCGACCAAGCCGACTGCGTCGATGCGTGTCGAGGTAGGCGCGCATGGCGGCTTCCGTCGCCGGGGTGAAGGGCTGGTCGGCGAGCTCGAACACCTGTCGGGCGGTGCCGAGGTCGTCGGCCATGAAGTCGTCGAAGCGGATGTCGATCGACCGTTCGGCACCCAGCACCTCCCGGTCGTGCAGACACGAGCTGAGCATCGCCTCGATGCGGTCGGCCCAGGCCCGGCCCACGCGGTGGGCGTCGACCGGCTGCGCGTGCATGCGCGAGGTGTAGGCGACCATCGTCGCCATCGAGACGGTGACGGCAACCGGGTCGCGGTGGGTCACGACCACGGTGGCGTCGGGGAACACGTCGGCGAGGACCGGTAGCTGCTCGAGGTGCTGGGGGGACTTGAGGAGCCACCGGTTGCCGCCTCGGAGGTGGCTGAGCGCCTGGAGGACGGTCTGCAAGAAGCGGTAGTGCGGTCGCTGGTCGTGGGCTCGGTAGTAGTCGGACCAGGCCGGGACCGACGCGGTCGTCTCGAACAGCATCGTCGAGAAGTCGATGGCCAGCAGCTGGATCTCCTCGTGGATGTGGTCGGTCGTCATCTCGTGCATCAGGGGGAACAGCGGCATGGCCTCGTTCATGAACGACACGGCGGCATCGGTGCGGGTACGCCTGGGGTCCGGTCGGTGTCCCGCCTCGGCGGCGATCGGGAACGGCTCGATGCTCTCCCAGTACGGGAGGGTCCGCAGCGTGGTGTCGGTGGCCAGCAGCTGGTGGAGGTGGGTGGTACCGGTACGGGGCAGCCCGGCGATGATGATGGGCGCCTCGAGCTCCAGGTCCACGATGCCGGGATCGCGGGCGAGCAGGTCGACGAGAAGCAGTCGGTTCTTCAGCAGCTGCAGGATCTGGGTGTGCTGGATGACCACGCCCGCCGGTGTCAGGTTCGGGACCGCCCGCAGGGCGGCGAGCAGCACCTCGAGGCGTTCCTCGTAGTCCCGGTCGCCGAAGTCGGTGAGTCCGGTCTCAGCCGAGGCCTGGCGTCGGAGGGCGTCGGCGCGCATCTCGCAGGCCGGTGCCATCTCGCTCATGGCGGCCAGGATCGCGACGACGTCGGGCGCGAACCGCGGATCTGCCAGGTCGTCGATGTGCCTTGGGTCATCCATCAGAAGACTCCTCGTCGAGGGGTTGCCCGCGCTCGACCATTAGAATACGGTCAGTACCGAAATGGTGTCCACCTCCTCCACCTCCACCTCCTCCTCCACCTCCTCCTCC
>CAZALT010000035.1:3536-25267 GCA_964485515.1 uncultured Rhabdothermincola sp.
CCTCCACCTCCTCCTCCACCTCCTCCTCCTCGTCGTCCTCCGCTCCGACGACTGCTCCGACGACCGGGTTCCGCGCCGTCGGCCGGCCCCGCGACCATCGCATCGACGACGCCGTGCTCGCGGCCACCGCCGAGCTGCTGATCGAGGTCGGCTACACCAAGCTGTCGATAGCTGGGGTCGCCACCCGCGCTGGCACCCACAAGCCGGCGATCTACCGGAGGTGGGCGACCAAGGCTCAACTGGTCCACGAGGCGGCCTTCCCCGGTGGCGAGGTGGCCACCATCCCCGATACGGGTGACCTGCTCGCCGACCTGACCGTGATCGTGGGCGGGGCGGTCGAGCTGTTCGCACGCCCCGTGGTCCGCGCGGCGCTACCGGGTCTGCTGGCCGAGTTCACCGCCGACCCCGACGTCCACCTCCGGCTCCTCGAACGGCTCTCGGACCAGGTCTGGGGCGCCATCGGCGACCGCTTCGCCGTCGCTGCCGAGCGGGGCGAGGTGCGTCCCGGAATCGACTCGGCGGTCGTGCTCGAGCTCGTCGGCGGCGCGGCGCTGCTGGCGCTGATGACCCGTTCGCCCAATGCGCTCGACGAACGCTGGATCCGGTCGACCGTCTCGGTCCTGATGGAAGGAATCGCACCATGACCTCACCCGAGCGCGACGTGACGACCTCGTGGCACGAGCTGCTCGAAGGCCTGCGCGACCTCGAAGCGTCGTTCCTCGACGGACCCCGCGCCGTCGCCGACGATCGGGGTGCCGCCGATGGCTACCGCATGGCGCTCACCGCGCTCGGGGTGGCCCTGGACCGGTACCTGTTCGCCGACCCGAGCCGTCCCCTGCTCGTCGATGTGGCCAGCCCGCTCAAGCGGGACCGTCGGTGGGGCGGCGACAACACCGACAGCTGGTACTCGTTCACGCCGATCGACCCGCAGCGCACCTATCGGGTGAGCGGTCACCGCGGCGACAGCGCCTACTTCTGCTTCACGGTCTACGACGAGCCGTCACCGGGGGAGTGGTCGAACCGCATCGTGGCCAACGTCAACGACGCCGATCTGGTGCTCGACGAGGATGGACGCTTCTCGTTCGTGATCGGACCGGCCGCTCCGGTTGGCTACCACGGTCACTTCGTCGCCATCGATGACGACGGTGCGGTCGCCTTCACCCGCGACTACCAGGTTGACGCCAGGCATGGTCGGCGGACCACGTGGGAGATCGAGGCGCTCGATCCGCCCGCACCGTTCGACCAGAGCGCCGACGCCACCGCCGCGGCCCTGCGTGCCGCGCTGCGCTGGGTCCGGACATTGTTCGACATCGTCCCGCTCCAGGTGGCGCCCCGCGACCTGCCGTCGACCACCGGGCACAACGTGCCACTGGTGGTCAACGAGTTCGCCGATCCCTACCAGGTCGTCGGTTCGAGCTACGGATGGTCGGCGCTCGACGCGGCATACGGACTGGCCACGTTCGCCATCGAACCCGGCCAGGCGCTCGTCGTCACCCACCGGCCACCCGAGTGCCGGTTCTGGAACCTCGTGGTCTGGAACGCGTTCATGGGCACCGAGTCGCTGCTCGACGCCCGTAGCTCGGTCAACATGGGCGCGGCGGTGCCCAACGCCGATGGAACCGTCACGGTGGTGGTGAGCCATGAGCAGTTGGCGCACCCCAACGCCATCTGCACCGCGGGCCGCTCGCACGGTGCACTCGCCTTCCGCTGGTTCCTCGCCGAGAGCGTGCCGGACCGCCCGGTCGTCGAGGTCGTCACCGCAGTCGATGCGCCGCTCGAACCAGGGTGACCAGGGCGACGCCGGCGCGGTCAGACCGGCCGGATGCTCCTGTGGACTTCAGGTGAGGTGGAGGCCGACGGCGGTGGCGATGACGACGAAGGCGCCGATGATGGTCTGGCGGATGCCGACGACCTTGGCGGGCGCCGGCCGGCGGGCGGTGACGCGCTGCACCACGACCACCGCGGCTACGGCCACGGCGCCGGGCACCACGGCGGTGTCGACGAGCGACGCCGCCGCGACGAGGGCGAGGGCGGTCACGTCGGAGACGGCAAGCACCCTCGGGGCGGAGGGCCTGTCGTGGAGCCGTGCGATCAGGTCCCGGACGTGAGGGATGGACGTGGTGGCCCGGCCGGCGAGGATCAGCCACACGGCCACGGCCTCGGTCGGTCCATGTCCGGCGGCGAGGATGATCATGGCAGCGACCGAGCAGATGCCGTAGGTGCCGGCGAGCTCGGGTATGAGCCGGCGGCTGAGCGACCTGGTGTCGAACCACAGCTCGATGGCCACGAGGGGTGCCGCGATCGCGGCCGGCCACCAGAACGGGGCGGTCGTGGTCGAGGCGGCTATGGCGATCAACGCGGCGACGGCGGCGATCTCGACGAGCAGCACCCGGCGCGCCAGCGTCGTGCGGGCGAGCTCGCGTTGGCGGTGTCGGTCGACCAGGACGACCCGCAGAGGGGTGCGGGCCAAGAACGCGACGATGGCGGCGAGGCCGAGGCAGAGCCCCGCGACGCTCGGAGCCACGACCAGGCCGAGCACGACCGGTTCGGCGGTCAGCCCCCACCCGCCGTGCTCCGTGGGCATCGCCACGGCGCGAAGCGAGGATCGTGGTCCGGTCGGGCTGGCGTGGGTGGGAGATGCACGATCGGTCATGGCGGTGTCCTCCCGTCGTTCTAGCAGAGACTAGAAAAAAAGTGGGTCGGCCAGGTTCCCGCCCGCGCGGTCATGCTCCGCTGGGGTGGCCAGGCGAGCGACGCCGCCCGACGCGCTCGGATCGAGCGCCGCCCCCGCGCCGCGGCGTCGCTGAGCTCGGATCGAGGGGCCAGTCGTGCTTCGGGTAGCGACCCGCCATGTCTTTGCGCACCTCGGACCAGCTGCCGGCCCAGAAGCCCGGTAGGTCGGCTGTGATCTGCACGGGCCGGTCGGCGGGTGACAGCAGCTGCACGACCAGCGGGACCTTGCCGTCGGCGACCGACGGGTGCGTCGTCGTGCCGTAGAGGTCCTGCACCCGCACGGCGATGATCGGCTGGTCGCCGCGGTAGTCGATGGGCACCCTCCGACCGTTGCCGAGGGTGAAGCTGGTGGGCACCACCGCATCGAGCTGGTGGATCCGGTGGTGGCCGACGCGGTCGCGCAGGAGTTGGCCCACGTCGAGCCGTTCGAGCTGGGATCGACGGCTGATGCCGTGCAGCCGTGGGGCCAGCCAGTCGTCGAGCGAGCCGAGCAGCGCGTCGTCGGACACATCGGGCCATGTGTCGCCCAGGGCGCGGTGCGCGTAGTCGAGGCGTGTCTGGAGCGTGCGCGCCGACGGCGACCAGCCGAGCACGGCAAGGCGGGTGGCCCGAACCTGGTCGACCACGGCGGCGACGGTGGCCTCGCCCGGCTCGGCAGGCCGTTCGGTCTCGGCGAGCACCAGCGCACCGAGGCGTCGCTCCTCGCGCACGCGCAGGTCGTCGCGTCCGGGATCCCAGGCGAGTGTGGTGACCCGCTCGATGTCGTCCCCGGCGGCGAGCTCCAGGTCGGACTCCTCGAGTGCGGCGGCCAGGAGGATGCGGTGGTCGGCTCGTCCGCGCTCGGCGTTGGCGCTGGTGGCGAGCTCGGCGACCACGAGGAGCGGTTCCCCGGTGAGAGCGTCGCCCTCGGGCAGCCACGCGCCGGCCCCGTGGCGCAGGCGGAACCGCCCGTTGCCCCGCGCCTGGGCAACCCGGTCGGGATAGGCGAGCGCGAGCACGAGGCCGGCCGCACCGGTCATGCCGTGCGGGTCGCTCGGGTCGCCGGGGTCGCCCGGGTCGTCACCCCTGCGGCGCTCGATTCCGGCCCGTCGCGCGAGCTCGGCGGCGCGTCGGCGCACGACGCGCAGGGCGCCGCGATCGAGTCGTGGGTGGTCGGTGGTGGTCCCGTCGATCAGGCGCAGCCGCTCGCCGACGTCGGTCGGGAGGTCGTCGGGTCGCCCGCTCAGCACGTCGCGCTCCTCGAGCATGGCGGCGAGTGCGCAGGCGATGGTGCCGAGTCCGAGGTCGGCGCCAGCCGTCACCATCCGGGCGAGACGAGGGTGCACCGGCAGCTCGGACATGGCCCGCCCCGCAGCGGTGACGTTGCCCGCCGCGTCGAGGGCGCCGAGGTCGTGGAGGAGGCGTCGGGCATCGTCGAGCGAGCGACGCGGTGGAGGATCGAGGAACGTCAGGTCGTCGGCCGAGCTTCCCCACACCGCGAGCTCCAACGCGAGGCCCGTGAGGTCGACCGACGCGATCTCGGGATCGGCATGGGGTCGGCGGGTCGCTTGGTCCACCTTCGACCACAGGCGGTAGGCGACGCCGGGCTCCGTGCGTCCGGCCCGGCCCGAGCGCTGGTCCGCCGAAGCCCGTGAGCTCGACCCGGTGTGCAGCCGCGTCAGGCCGCTTCGGGTGTCGTATCTCGGGCTGCGCACCTGGCCGCTGTCGACGACGACGCGGATGCCTTCCACGGTGAGGCTGGTCTCGGCGATGTCCGTGGACAGGACTACTCGACGGCGTCCTGCCGGGGAGGGTGCGAGTGCGAGATCCTGGTCGGCAGGCGAGAGCGCGCCGAACAGCGACCGGATGTCGACCCCGGGCGGTCGACCGCGACCTCCGAGCAGGGACCCGACCCGCCGGATGTCCGCCGCGCCAGCGAGGAAGACGAGGACGTCGCCCTCGTCGGTCGCCAGCGCGTGCTGCACCGCTTCGGCCGTCGCCTCCGCGATGCGCGGGGATCGGCCACCTCGGACCGAGGGGGGCCGGTACCTGATGTCCACGGGGAAGGCGCGTCCCTCGCTGGTGACGACCGGCGCCGGTGCGTGCCCGCCGAGCACCGTCGCCACCCTCGCGGTGTCGAGCGTGGCCGACATGGCGAGTATGCGCAGGTCGGGCCGGAGGGCAGCACGGGCATCGAGCGTGAGGGCGAGCGCGAGGTCGGCTTGCAGGTTCCGCTCGTGGATCTCGTCGAAGATGACCATCCCGATGCCCGGCAACGACGGGTCGCGTTGGAGTCGGCGGGTCAGGATCCCTTCGGTGACCACCTCGATGCGGGTGTCTCGTCCGACGTGGCGTTCGTCGCGCGTGCGGTAGCCGACGGTGTCGCCGACGTGCTGCCCGAGGAGGTCGGCCATGCGTCGAGCGGCGGCCCGGGTGGCGAGACGCCGGGGTTCCAACATGACGATTCGCTGCCCAGCCAACCACGGCTCGTCGAGGAGACGCAGTGGCACGATCGTGGTCTTGCCCGCTCCGGGCGGGGCCTGGAGCACGGCCCCGGAGGTGCTGCGCAGCGCGGTGCGCACATCGTCGATGGTGGCCTCGACCGGCAGGTCGGTGGCCGAGACGCCCTGGGGTGTGACCACGGCCCCGAGGCTAGAGGCTGCGACGCTCGGTCCCGCTCAGGTCCACAGGACCTCCTCCATGGGTTCCGGTCTGCGAACCCGATGTCCGGTGGGCGTTCCAGAGGGGCATGGTGCCCGTCTCGGGTTCGTACTGCTGGAGCCACCGCGGTAGGTACACCGGATCGCTGAAGTCGTCGGGGTGGTGGCCCGGTAGCGACGACACCACCAGCGTCGTGATGAGCTCGATGGCGAGGCTGATGGCCAGCTTGGTCAGTCGCCACCAGGTGACGGGGTAGCGCAAGCGCTTCTCGTACCAGAGCTGCACGAGCGTGGCGATGGCGGTGAAGAACAAGATGGACGTGAAGGCGACGAAGGCGGCCCAGGCGTAGCGAAGCCGGTTGCCGTCGGTGGCCTCGAACACGTCGTAGGTGTTGGCCTTGTGCTCGATCTCCTCGGCGAGGTGCCAGCAGAACAGGGTGGCGGGCACAGGGTCGGCGTCGTCGATCAGCTCACCGAGGTGGTTCTCGGTCCAACGGGCCACGGCGTAGGAGATCGTCTCGCCCGCTGCCGTGAACGCCACCCGGAACTTGGGCGGTGCGTGCCACACTCGATCGGTGCTCTTGGCCATCCACCGCTGCACGCGAGCCGTCGCCGGGTAGCGAGCGGTGACCAGGTCGTTGAAGCGCTTGTGCTGGGTGTGATGGCCGGTCTCCTGGCGGATGTAGGTCTCGGACCGGGCCCGCAGCTCGGGGTCGATCTCGTCGAACGTGGTGCGGATCACCTTGATGAACAGCGGCTCGGCGTAGGGCATGCCGAGCGAGATGCCGTTGGCGGCCGCGGCGAACTCGGGCATGTGCGGGCACCACATCGGATCGAAGTCGTCCGGGTAGTCGAAGCTCACCCGGCGTATCGGGAGCGGACCCGCCGTCGTCATCCCCCGCAGGATGGCACAGCGGACCCTCCAACGAGACCCCCTCCGACGGCGACGTGCCCGGGGTGAGGCCGGCGTCAGATGAGGTCGGCGCCGGTGAGCGACGACTCGATCCAGCGCTGCACGCCGCCGTTCCAGAACACCGAGGTGTGGCCGCCGTGGTACCAGTGCATGGCGGGTTCGTCCCAGTGGCGCCACAGGTCGACCATCTGCGACGACGGTCGGACGAACTGGTCGAGCGTCCCGGCGACGATGAAGCGACGGTCGACGGGCACGCGCGGGTCGAGGTGCAGCGGCGAGACCGGGGCGTAGACCTGGCGTGACCGTTCGAGCAGTTCCCGCGCCGATTCGTCCTCGCCGTACACCCGTTCGAGCCCGGCCGTCAGCACGGCGGGGATGTCGACCGCGGGGACGACGGCGATCACGGCATCGGGTTCGGCGAGCGACGCGACCAGTGAGGAGACGAGGCCGCCGAGCGAGAGACCCATCATGGTGACGGGCTGGTCGGACCGGTCGCGCAGGAGTGCCAGGAGCTGGCGGGCATCCCACACCGATTGGGTCAGGCCGTGGACGGTGTCGAGCACATCGGCGCTCGGCAACAGCGGTTTGTTCTTCGCGGTGGGGCTGCGTCGACCGTGGAAGGGCAGCGTGAGCAACGCCACGTTGAGGTCGAGGTCGCGGTGGAAGCGCATCGCACGCAGCGCGCGCAGGTCGAGTCCGGGTGTTCCCATGCCGAAGCCGTGCACGGTGAGCAGCCACGGCCGGTTCCGTGTGCGGTGCTCGAGCAGGGTGGCCCGTGCGATGTGGTTCTTCGGGTAGTCCGTGAAGCGCTCGGCGCCCGGCTCGTGGGGGTGGGGCGCGTAGCCGTCGAGCCAGGACATGGCCGTGTAGCGGACGTTGCCTGATCGGCGCCGGACGGTGCGCACGCTCTTGGGGGTCGGTGGCATCTGGTGGTAGCTGGCCGGGTCGTCGCTCCAGCCCTGCTTCTCGAAGAGCTGGGTCGCGGTGGCGACCTCGTTGCTGATGCGCTCCAGTTCGGCCGGCTCAGGTCGCTTGATCAGCGAGGTGGTGAGGCGGAAGGCGAGTTGGTCGACGAGCACGTCGCGTCGAACCTGGGGGGTCAGCCTGGATCGAGGGCGCGGGCTGGGCAGGTCCGCATCGGTCGCATCGTCCTCGGGCCTCGCCTCCAACGGTTCCATCCCGTCGAATTGTCGCAGATCTCCACCAGGGCGCCGACGATCGCTCCGAGAGTCGATCGCTTCTGCGGGTTCGGGTGCGGAACGGCGCGGTACGTTCCCCTTGTCAGGGACGAGTCCGTGTAGTTCGATGCGCAGCGAAGGACCACGCACAAGGGGGAGGGAGGGGACATGAGACGACTCGCGGGCACCGACGCGCTCTTCCTCTCGATGGAGACGCCGTCGTGGCACCAACACGTCGCCGGTCTCACGCTGCTCGACCCGGCTGGCTGCGACATCTCGTTCGATTCGGTCGTCAAGCAGATCGACGACCGCCTGTCCTACGCCCCCAAGTTCAAGTGGAAGGTCCAGGAGGTCCCCTTCGGCCTCGATCGCCCGGTGTGGGTCGACGATGCCGACTTCGATGTCCTGCGCCACGTGCGCCGTGTCGCCGTTCCGTCCCCCGGAGGGCCCCGGGAGCTGGGCGAACTGGTCGGAACGCTGTCGTCCATGCAGCTCGATCGGCGGTGGCCGCTGTGGGAGCTCTGGTACATCGAGGGGCTTGCCGGCGGGAAGCTCGCCGTCATGCTCAAGTACCACCACTGCCTGCTCGACGGCATGGCCGGCGCGAGCCTGGCGACGGTCCTGCTCGACCTCGAACCGGACGCCACCGAGCCCTGGGTCCAGCCGCTCCCGCCGGAGGACCTCATCGCCGGCCCGGAGGAGAGCGGCCTCTCCTTGCTGGCCGAGGTGTTCCGGCCGGACCTGCGTCGGCCGTACGAGTTCGCCCGGTTCGTCACCGGGATGGCGGCCAAGACGATCACCGCGCTCGACAGCTTCCGCACCGATGAGAACACCCGCGCTGTTCTGAGCCGGCCCGCGACGCCGATCAACGGCTCGGTCGGTCCGCGGCGCGAGCTGGCGTTCGCGTCGGTGTCGCTGACCGATGTCATCGCGCTCAAGGACAAGCACGGGGTGAAGGTCAACGACGTGGTCGTCGCCGTCTGTGCCGGCGCGCTGCGCCGCTACCTGGAGCGTCTCGACGCCCTTCCCGACGCGTCGCTCGTCACGGCGGTGCCGATCTCGACGCGACCGAAGGGAGACCGCTCGCACTCCAACCAGGTCACGACGATGTTCGTGAAGATGGCGACCGACGTCGACGACCCGGTGGAGCGGTTGCAGGCGATCGCCTGTGCGACGGCGAGCACCAAGGCCATGAGCCGGGCGATGGGCGCCCACGAGATCCAGTCGATCGGTGAGGTCGCGGCGCCCATCGTGCTGAGCGCGGCGATCAAAGGCGTGTATCGCTCTCATCTGATCCCGCGGATCCCCGCCGTGGCCAACACGCTGGTGTCCAGCGTGCCGGGGCCGCCGGTCCCGGTGTACCTGTGCGGTGCTCGGGTCACCGCCATCTACCCGAGCTCGATCCTGGTCGACGGCACCGGGTTGAACATCACGGTGATGAGCTACGAGGACCGTCTCGACTTCGGGCTCAACGTCGATCCCGACATCATGTCGGACCCGTGGTTCCTCGCGGGAGCGTTCGCCGACGCGATCGACGAGCTCCGTGACGCGTCTGGCCTGACGGCCACGCCGGTCGCCGATCCGTTCGCCTGACCACCGCGTCCGCTCCCGCTGGGCTGCCGACGAGGTCCTCGATCGCCTCCCACCGGGCCGGGTTCGAGAAGATCCGGTCAGACGGGTTGGGTCTGCTCGGTGACCACGGTGGGCCAGTCCGACGAAGCCGGCAGCGGATGGCGGAACAGCCGAGCTGCGTTGCCACCGGCGATCATCGACGCCTCGTCGAAGGGGAGGTCTCCGAGACGACGGCGCAGCAGGTTCTGCGAACCGGGCCAGGTCGAGTCGGCGTGCGGGTAGTCGGTCTCGAACAGGATGTGGTCGATGCCGATGAGGTGCCGCTGGTCGAGGGTGCTCGGGTCGTCGAGCATGCAGAAGTAGAAGTTGCGGCGCAGCAGCTCGCTCGGGGTGAGGTCGAACTCCCAGGGTTCGACCGCGGCGGAGCCGGCCGAGTGCTCGTGGATGTAGTCGAGGCGGTCGATGGCCATGGGAACCCAGCCGATGCCGCCTTCGCTCAGCGCGATCTTGAGGTCGGGGTAGCGACCGGGGATTCCCGCGTACACCCAGTCGACGGCGGCGCAGAAGGAGGTCCCCGGGAACATCGCCACCTGGGTGTTGAGCCCGGTGCCCGGCGATCCCTGGAGGGTGAAGCCGCTGGCACCGCAGTGGAGCGAGACGACGGTGTCGGTCTCCTCGCACGCCCGGAAGAACGGAGCCCAATGCGCGTCGTCGGTCACCGGCGGGAGCCCGAGGCGGTCGGGCGACTCCATGAACGACACCGAGGTGAAGCCCAGCTCGGCGTTGCGGCGCACCTCGTCGCCCGCGAGCTCAGGGTCCTGGAGCCACGGGAGCTGCATGGGGATGAAGCGCTCGGGGTAGGCCCCGTGCCATTCCTCGAGCATCCAGCTGTTCCACGCCCGGATGGCAGCGAGACCGACATCGGCGTCGCGGTTCAGCGAGAGGACGCGGCCGGTGAAGCCCCAGGCCCCAGACGGGAAGCAGAGCGACGCCCAGATGCCGTCGATGTCCATGTCTCGGACTCGCTGGTGCACGTCCCAGCAGGCACGGCGCATCTCGTCGAAGTTGAGGGCCTCGTCGGTCCACTCGGAACGGGGTCGGCCGGCGACGACGCTCAGGCCGGTGTCGGCGTAGGTGCGGTCCTTGTAGGCCCAGGCTTCGGAGCCGTCGTCTTGGATCACGATCTTCGGTGCTCGGTCCCGGAGCTTCTCGGGGAAGCGCGAGGTGAACAGGTCGGCCGGTTCGGTCAGGTGGTCGTCGACCGAGAGGATGGTGAAGCTGCGCTCCTGCGGTTCGGGATCGGGCAGCAGCTGCCACGCAGGTCGGGTTGCCGACATCGAAGCTCCAAAGTGAGGAAGTGTTCGCTTACTTACTGTAGCGGGGTGGTCGTGCTCCGGCCCCTTCGGTCAGCTGTCCACACATCGATGGTGCTCGTGTCTCGGGTCGCTCGTGACCGCCGCTGGTAGCTTGCCGGCGGAACCACGGACACGAAGGTGAGACATGGCAGGCGGTCTGGTCGGACTTCTCGATGACGTGGCTGCGCTGGCGAAGTTGGCCGCCGCCTCGGTCGACGACGTCGCGCTCGCCGCGGGCAGGGCGAGCATGAAGGCCGCGGGGGTGGTGGTCGACGATGCCGCGGTCACCCCGGCCTACGTCCGTGGGCTGGCCGCCGACCGCGAGCTGCCCATCATCAAGAAGATCGCCATCGGGTCGCTCCGCAACAAGATCCTGATCATCCTCCCGGTCGCGCTGCTGCTCAGCGCCATCGCTCCCAAGGTGGTCGAGGTCATCTTGATGTTCGGTGGCTGCTTCCTCGCCTACGAGGGTGCGCACAAGGTCATCCACGCCGTGAAGAAGGACGACCACGACCACGAGGTCCCCGCCGCGCTCCAAGGCGATGTCGCCGAGTCGAAGACGGTGTCCGGCGCCATCCGCACCGACTTGATCCTGTCGGCCGAGATCATGGTGATCTCGCTCAAGGAGGTCATCGATGAGCCGCTGCTGGCGCGGGGCGTCATCCTCGTGGTCGTCGGCGTCCTGATCACCGTCGTCGTCTACGGCGTCGTCGGGCTGATCGTGAAGATGGACGACATCGGGCTGAAGTTGGTCGAGCGACCGTCGCCGCGGTCGCAGCGCTTCGGCATGCTGCTCGTCACCGGCATGCCGAAGCTGCTGACGTGGCTGTCGGTCATCGGCATCGCCGCCATGTTGTGGGTCGGTGGCCACATCATCCTGGTGGGCTTCGACGAACTGGGCTGGACGACGCCGTACCACCTGGTGCACGACCTCGAACACCTCGTCGACGACGTGGCCGGCATCGGTGGCGTGCTCGCCTGGCTCGTCAACACCGCCTGTTCCGCGCTGGTCGGCTTCGCGATCGGAGCGATCATCGCCACGGTCATCGGTTGGCTGCCGTTCGGCAGGAAGGATGCCGTCCCCGGAGCCCACTGACCCCGTCGGGTGGAAGCTCTGTCCGGGTCGGGTGCCCTGGTGGCTACTCCGGCTGGTTCTCGACTCCTTCGAAGAGCTGCTCGGTCGGGCCGGCGTCGACGAGGCCCATCTTCTTGGTGATGAGGTGGGGGAGGAACACCGATGCGTACACGACGTTCCCGGCGACGATGAAGGCCAGGATCGAAAGGAGGGCGGACCGGACCTTGGTCGTGGTCTTGGAGTCCGCCCACATGTCGATGATCGTGCGGCCCTGCGGATCGGTGCGACCGATCAGGTAGGAGAAGACCATCGCCTGGATGCCCATGGCGAGTGCGTCGTACAGCGGGTACTGGTGCTTGGTGCCCTCGAACAGGGCGAGGCCGCTGATGACCCTGCCGTAGTAGAAGACGCCGAGGCGAGCGCCGAAGCCGCCGTTGAACACCAGGGCCCATACGAAGCCGACGATGAGCCCGGTGGTCAGCAGTGCGATCGGTCGTCGCCAGTCGAAGCGCTTGGACAGCCGGGTTCCGAGGTAGGAGCCGATGACGGCAGGGAGCGCGAAGTAGGCGATGTAGCCGAGCGGGACCGATGAGGGCAGACCGCCCCAGGTCATGTTCAGCGGCCACCACGACGGCATGCGGGGGAGCTCCGGTGGGAACTGGGCGTACATGGCCCAGTCGTACGGTGCTTCGATCCAGGAGAAGGACACGGCGGAGATGCTCAGGAGCAACACGGGATGGAGACGCCTGCGTTGGTAGCTGAGGTAGATGCCGATGCCCAGGAACACGACCGCGCCGAGGTACGCCCACACCAGGCCGCCCAGGAGGAGGGGGGACAGCTCGGCGATCACCGGTCGCTGACCTCGCCCGGTGCGGTGCGGCGAGCTTCGGGGTCGAAGCGCCAGACCAGACCGAAGGCGAGCCCGATCAGTCCGAACAGCCAGCCCGCCATGATGACGATGCCCATGGTTCCTCCCTTGGTCCACGGTCCCCGCCGCCGGCTGCTCGGCCACGCGGGTTCCGAGAGCTCGACAGCACGGTTAAGATGGTGCTCGCTATCTTAACCCAGGTCGGGTTGCCGCGGGTTCGAAAGCAGGACCTCCTCGTCCTCCGATGGCCGGGGATGCGACCAGACATTTGTTCCGAGCTAGGGTCTGGAAGACTTGGACCTCCTCGGGTGCCCCCGGACCTCACCGGGAGCCGAGCAGGTGACCCAGGACGGAGATGAACGACGTGGCACACGACTTCGAGACCTGTGACTTCTTCGCCGATGAGGACCTCTTCGACGACCCCTACCCGTATTGGGACCACATCCGGGCCACCAAGGGCCCGGTGTGGATCGACGAGCGGTACGACCTCGCCGTCGTCACCGGTCACGAAGAGGAGTCCGAGGTCCTGCGCGACCACGCCACCTTCTCGTCGATCAACTCGCCGACGGGGCCGTTTCCCGGCCTGCCCGAGGAGGTCGAGGGCGACGACGCCAACCCGTACATCGACGCGCACCGCGCCGAGATGCCCATGCACGAGTTCATGGTGACCATGGACCCGCCGCAGCACGACGACTACCGCAGCATGATGTGGCGCCTCTTCACGCCCAAGCAGATGAAGAAGAACGAAGACTTCATGTGGCGCCTCGCCGACGAGAAGATCGACGAGTTCATCGCCGACGGCGCCGTGGAGTTCGGCGGGCAGTACTCGTCGCCGTTCGCCGGCCTGGTCATCGCCGATCTCCTCGGTGTCCCCGAGGACGACATGCCGCGGTTCCGGGCCTGGTTCGACGGCCAGATCGACAAGTTCGAGGAGTCGGGCAGCGCCATCACCGGCGATCCGCTCACCTTCTTCGAGGACTCGTTCAGCCGCTACGTCACCGAACGCCGAGAGCACCCCCGCGACGACGTGCTCACCCAGCTCGCCGAGGCGCGGTTCTCCGACGGGAGCCTGCCAGACGTCGAGGCCATCGCCCGCGAGTCGGCCTTCATCTTCGCCGCTGGGCAGGAGACCACGGTGCGGCTGCTGACGTTCGCCATGCGCTACCTCGCCGAACACCCCGACGAGCAGCAGCGCCTGCGCGACGACCGGGACCTCATCCCGAACTTCCTCGAGGAGATGCTCCGGCTGGAGAGCCCGATCAAGGCGCACTTCCGCATGGCGCGCAAGACCACGACCCTCGGGGGCGTCACGATCCCCGCCGGGATGTCGGTCATGTTGGTCAACGGTGCGGCCAACCGCGATCCCCGGCGGTTCGAGTGCCCCGCCGACGTCCGGATCGATCGCGAGAACGCGCGCGACCAGCTCGCCTTCAGCCGCGGTGCGCACTCGTGCCTCGGGCAGTCGCTGGCCCGCACCGAGTCGAGGGTCACCTTCGAGCGGGTGTTCGACCGGATGGCCAACATCCGGATCTCCGAAGCCCACCACGGCCCGGCCGACGACCGGCGGTGGGAGTACCTGCCCACGTGGCTGTTCCGTGGGCTGACCGAGCTCCACGTCGAGTTCGACGCCGTCGAGTAGCTCGGTGGGTGCGATGTGCGCCGGTTCGACCCGTCGGTGGTGTCACCTCGCGGCGCCGCGACGATCGACGATGGAGCAGGGCGTGGAACCGATGTTCGGGAAAGCGGGGTGCTTCGGATTGGGTGCTGACCGGATCCGGTACCTTCTCCCATCATGCTGACCGAGAGCGACCGCCGCGAAGAGATCCTCGAGACGGCCGCCTCGCTGCTGGCGTCGTCGGGGATCCGCACCTCGCTCAAGGAGATCGGCGACGCGTGCGGCATCCTGCCGGGCAGCCTCTACCACCACTTCGAATCGAAGGACGCGCTCATCATCGAGCTCGTCCAGCGCTATCGCGACCAGCTCGACGAGACCGCCTCGCAGGCGCTCACCTCACTCGACGACGCCGGTCGCTCGACCGAGGATCGGGTGACCGCGCTGGGCGAGGCGATCGCGGCGTGTGCGGTGCGCCACCGCGCGGCCTTGCTGCTGACGCTCTACGAACCGCCAGCCACCTCGAGCGCGGCGCTCGTGCGGCTCGCCCACCAGACGCCCGCCGCGGTCACCGACGCCATGACCAAGGTCGTCGATGCGGGTCGGTCGAACGGAGAGATCCGGCCGGATGTCGACGCCGCGCTGCTGGCCGAGCGGATCACGCAGAGCATGCTCCACGTGGGTGTCGGCGTGTTCCACCGCAGCCAGGCGGCCAAGCGCCTGCCCACCATGAAGTGCGAGGTGTTCCTCCATGGGGTGGCGACGCGCACCCCCGCGGACCGAACCCTCGACCGCTCGGCGGCGCGCAAGGCCGCCGACGCGGTGATCTCGGGCTGGAGCGATGCCGACGATGCCGATCGCGCCGCGCAGCTCCGCTCGGCGGGTCGTGCCGAGTTCGGGCGTCGCGGCTACGAGGCCACCACGATGCGAGACATCGCCAAGCGTGCCGGGCTCAGCACCGGCACGGTGTACCGCACCTTCCGCTCGAAGGACGAGCTGCTCATCTCGATCATGCAGTCGTTCTCCGACACGTTCGCCGCGGCGTGGGACGCGGTCCTCGCCTCGCCGTCGTCGGTGGTCGAGAAGCTCGACACCCTCCTCTGGGTCAACATCAAGCTGCTCGAGCGGTTCAACGAGGAGTTCAAGATCCAGCTGGCGTGGTTGCGTCAGTCGCCGCCGGACTCGATCGATCTCGGGCTGCTCTTCGGCGAGTACGTCGGCAAGCTCCAGAAGCTGATCGTGGCGGGGGAGAAAGAGGGCACGCTGATCGCCCGCGGGTCCTCGGCGGCGAACCGGGCCCGGTCCATGTACGAGATGCTGCTGACGCCCGAGAGCATCGTGCTGCACACCGAGCCGGAAGAAGCGCTCCAACTCGCCCGGGAGTCCGTCCTCCGCGGCGCCCTCACGAACCGCTGATCGCGGTCGGGCGACGGGTGGCTGGATTCGACAGGCCGGCTTCGAGAATCGGCCAGGTCGACGCTCAGATCGTGATGTCGAGTCGGTCGCACATGGCGCTGACCTCGTCGATGATCGAGGAGGGCACGGTGTAGGGGTCGGTCGCCGAGATCGCTGCCCAATTGGCGGCGATGTCCTCGGCGGTCGGTGGCGATCCACGCCCGGCCAACCAGCCGTCGGCGAGGCCGACGAAGGCACGAGCGAAGCGACCGCCGAAGGCGGAGTAGTTGTGGTGCGTGACCGGGCACTCGCGGCTGGCCAAGTAGACGACGATGGGCACGACGAGCTCGGGGGCGATCGCCTGGAAGAACGGAGAGCTGTCGGGATCCGGTCGGTCCTCGCCGAGCGTCTCCCACACCATGCGCGAGTAGCCGAACGGCAGCACCGTGTTGGCCAGGATCCCGTGCTCCTGTCCCTCGATGGCGATCACGTTGGTGAGGCCCATCAGACCCGCCTTCGCCGCGGCGTAGTGCGCCGAGTTCGGTTGTCCGAACAGTCCCGCGGACGATGCGATGAAGACGAACCGTCCGTAGCCCTGGGTCTTCATCATCCGGAAAGCCGGCTGGCTCAGGTAGAAGCCGCCGTGGAGGTGCACGTCGACCATGCGCCGCCAGTCGTCGGCGGGGAGCTCGTCGAAGGGGAGCGTGCTGAAGATGCCGGCGTTGCTCACCACGGCGTCGAGCCGCCCGAAGGCCTCGACGGCCTGGTCGACGATCGCCTGGCCACCGTCCACGTGGTCCACCGAGTCGTACGACGCGACGGCCCTGCCGCCGTGGGCTTCGATCTCGGCCACCACCTCGTCGGCGACGGCGCGGTCCGACCCGTCGCCGTGCATGGTGCTGCCGATGTCGTTGACGACGACCGATGCCCCTCGCCGCGCCAGGTCGAGTGCGTAGAGGCGACCGAGTCCCCGCCCGGCTCCGGTGACGATGACGGACTGGTTCGAGAGATCGATCATGGGGGCAAGCTAGGACGGAACAAATATTGGGTCAATCATTCCCCGGCCAGGGGCGGCCGCTACGACCCGGCGGAACGCGCGTTAGGTTCGGAGCGGAACGCGCGTTAGGGTGTTGCGGAACGAACGTTAGGGTGACGCCGAGTCCTCGACGCAGGATCGGCGTCGAGCTGGTATCGAACCGGATGTGGGGGCTACGTGGCGTGAGGGCTGCATGTCGATAGAGGCCGATGACCTGTCGCGTCTCGAGCTGCTGGCGTCGGCCATGGCCGGCACGCCGCTCGTGGTCGCGCCGGCCGAGCCGGACCAACCGACGTGGACCGACGGGAACGTCGTCTTCGTCGACGTCGGCCTCGCACCGCGCGACCGACTCACCGCCGTCGCCGTACAGGCGGCGCTGCTGTCGGCGGGAAGCCTCGCCCCCGAGCTCCTGCGCGAGCTCGACCGGGGCAGGTCCACCGCATCCCGGTATCTCGCCGTCGAGGGCCACCGGGCGCTCGCCGTGCACGAGCACCTCCTTCCGCCTTCGGTCCGGCCCGTCATCGACCTCGGCCTCGCCGGACAGGTGCCCGATGCTGCCGCGTCGTTGTCGGTGGCGCAGGGGCGCGCCCCGATCGAGGTGGCACCCGCCGCGTTCGGGGTGATCCGCCCGAAGCAGCTTCGCGCCAACCGGGTGGCGGGCAGCGATGTCGACGAACCGACCCAGCACATCTCTCGCAAGAGCCGTGAGCAGACGCTGCGCGAGCTGGACGACGGTGAGGACGCCCAGGTCGAGGGCGGGTTCGACACGCTCAACCCCGTCGGGGGAGGCGGTGCGGTCGGACGTCTCCTGCAGAAGCTGCTCGGCAACTCGCGGTCCAAGGGCAAGGGGAGCCCCGGCGCCGATGCACCGACCCATCGCACCAAGCACGGCGGTCGGGTGGGCCGTGGCGCCGCGGTGTCGAGCAGTCGCGCCGAGGTGGCCGAGGACGACGCGTCGGTCGAGCGGGGGATCGCGACCTATCCGGAGTGGAACGTCTTCCAGCGCCGCTACCGCCAGGACTGGTGCACGGTCACCGAGGTGGAGCCGCAGGCATCGACCGTCGAGCTCGCGGTCGGCCGGGAGGCCAACGGGCTGCGCCGCTCGCTCGCCCGTCTCGGACTCGACCTCGAACGCCGTCGTCGTCAGCCCCAGGGCGACGACCTCGACGTCGACGCCGTCGTCGAGCAGCGCGTCGAGATCGCGGCAGGCTCGGCGCCCGACGAGGCGGTCTACATCGACAGCGTCCGGAACCGACGGGAGCTCTCGGTGCTGGTCCTCCTCGACATCTCGGGCTCGGCGGCGGAACCGAGTGACTTCGGCGGATCGGTGCACGACCACCAGCTCGCCGCCGCGACATCGCTCACGGCGGCGCTTTCCGACCTCGGCGACCGCGTCGCCCTCTACGGCTTCCGCTCTCAGGGGCGGACCGCGGTCCAGGTGTTGCCCATCAAGCGGTTCGGCGATCGGTTCGACTCGTCGACCCGCCGTCGGCTCCACGGCCTCGCCCCGGGTGCCTACACGCGGATGGGGGCGGCGATCCGGCACGGTTCCTCGGTCCTGGAGACCGAGGGCGGCACGGTGCGTCGGCTCCTCGTCGTGGTCTCGGACGGCTTCGCCTACGACCACGGCTACGAGGGCAGCTACGCCGAGGCCGACGCCCGCCGGGCCCTGGCCGAAGCTCGTCGTCGAGGCACGGCTTGTCTGTGCCTCAGCATCGGGGCGGGCACCGATGCCGAGTCGCTGCGCCGGGTCTTCGGAACCGCGGCGTACGCCGGGTTCCCACGAGCCGAGCAGCTCGTCACGAGCGCCGGCCCCCTGTTCCAGTCCGCGCTGAAGCTCGCCGAGGTGCAGCGCAGGTCATCGCAACGTCAGGAGCGGACGCGTGAGCGTCTGCACGTCGAGAGGAGATCGGCGTGACCGATCGTGTTCGTCCGTACTACGTGCCCGTGGGCAACGAGGACAAGGTCTTCCGGGCTGCGTTCCACCAAGGGCTGTCGATCCTGCTGAAGGGGCCCACCGGGTGCGGCAAGACCCGGTTCGTCGAGTCGATGGCCTACGAGCTCGAGCGGCCGCTCGTGACCGTGTCGTGCCACGACGACCTGACCACCGCGGATCTCGTGGGCCGCTACCTCCTCCAGGGCGGCGACACCACGTGGGTCGACGGTCCGCTCACCCGGGCCGTGCGCGACGGCGCCATCTGCTACCTCGACGAGGTCGTCGAGGCGCGCCAGGACACCACGGTGGTCCTCCACCCGCTCGGGGATCACCGGCGCCAGCTCCCGATAGACCGGCTCGGCATCACGCTCGACGCCGCGCCGGGATTCTCCCTGGTGGTGTCGTACAACCCCGGCTACCAGAGCGTGCTCAAGGACCTGAAGGACTCCACACGCCAGCGCATGGTGGCGATCGAGCTGGACTTCCCGCCGTCCGATGTGGAAGAGAAGGTGGTGGCCCACGAGGCAGGGGTCGGCAACGACGTCGCCGCGCAGCTCGTGCAGCTCGGCCAGGTCATCCGGCGTCTGGAGAACGCGGGCCTGCGGGAGGTGGCGTCGACCCGGGTGCTGGTGGCGGCGGGTCGCCTGGCCAACGAGGGGTTGACCGTGCGAGAGGCGGCCCGTGCCGCCATCGCCGGGCCCCTCACCGACGATCCCGTCGTCACGGCGGGGCTGTTCGAGATGATCGATGCCTACCTCCCGGACGAGGGCCAGGCGTGAGCGTTCCACTCGTTGACGGCCGGACTCGTAGATGGCCGGACTCTTTGACGAGATGAAGCCTCAGCGCTACCGTGCGGAACAAACGTTAGGTGCACGCAGTGTCCGACGCCCGTCGGCTGGTGGTGCGCTCAGGGGGATCACGTGACCTACGAAAGCCACGCGGAGCCGATCAAGGTCGGGTACCTCTTCGACTTCAAGCTGCCGCCGGGGTATCCCGAGGACCAGTTCAAGGACCTGAGCCGACCGTTCGAGCTGGTGTTCCGCGACGGTCTCGAGCAGGGCATCATCGACCGACCCGTCGAGCTGGTCTACCGCGAGGTCGAGGGTCTGCCCAAGGGGTCGGTCAAGGCGGTCATCGACGCCTACGCCGAGCTCGTCGATGAGGGCTGCCTGCTGGTGTTCGGGCCGGCGATCACCGACAACTGCGTGCCGACCAAGGAAGCCATCGAGGAGCGGTTCCACGTCCCGGCGATGAGCATGACCGGCACTGACGACTGGCTGGGCGAGTGGACCTTCGCCCTACCTCAAGGGTCGTTGACCGACGAGCCGATCTTCTGGGCGGACCTGATCGCCAAGGCGGGCCACACCACGGTCGGCGCGCTCGTCGAGCAGTCGCTCGTCGGTGAGACCTACATCCGCCACTTCCGGGCGGCCTGCGCACGCAAGGGCCTCCAGCTCATCGCCGAGGCGCACATCCCCCAGACCGCGCAGGACGTCACCGATCACGTCCGCGACCTCCAGAAGGCGAACCCCGAGGCCATCGTGCACTGCGGCTTCGGGTTCGGCGTCGTCGGCATCAGCCGTGCCCTCAGCGAGCTCGACTGGGACCCGCCGCGCTACATGGGCACGGCGTTCCAGAACGCATGGATCAACCCGGTGATGTGGAACGCGATCGTGGGCTGGACCGGGCTCGACCAGTACGACGAGGAGAACCTCGTCGGCCAGGCTTTCCTCGACGACTACGAGGCGGCGTACGGCCTGCGACCGCAGTACTGCGTCCCCGTGATGAACCGGGACTTCGCCACGGTGCTGCTGCACGCGTTCGCCGACGCGCATCCGCTGACCCCGAAGGGGGTCCGAGAGGCGCTCGAACGGGTGAAGATGGTTCCCGCGGCTGGCGGCGCGCCCGGCACCTACCTCTCCTTCGGCAAGTACACACATCGTGGGTGGATGGGCGCCGGTTACCTCGTCGCCCGCGAGCTCGATCCCGACGGGGAGACCTCGCGCCTGGTCGGTCGCTTCGGGGACCGGTGATGAGGGTCCTGTCGCGTCCCCCGGAACGCAACGCCGATCGCAGGGTCGGTGGTCTCTCCGACCCGCCGATGGCGCCGCACGACAAGACCACGCTGGGCAGCATCGTCTACGCGGTGCTGGGGTTCGCCACGTTCGCGTTCGTCGTGTTCATCGGCTACAACCTCCAGCGGCCGGGCGAGATGACCGAGCGGGTCGCCAACCCGGAGGTCACCGGTGCGCCCCGGCCCGTCGAGCCCCTCTTCGGCGACACCGGTTGGCTGACCAAGATGCAGATGGGCACCATCGCCATGGCGCTGATCGTGGTCGTCGCCATGGTCTACTTCTGGCGGCGGTACCCGAAGCACCCCATCCTGCTGTGCGGCCTGGCGTGCACGGCCATCGTGTGGATGGACCCGATCATGAACTGGGCGCCGTACGCGGTCTACAACCCGCAGCTGTGGCACCTGCCCAACGACTGGTGGCTCGTCCGGTTGTCGCCGACCATCGAGCCGTTCGTGGTGCTGGGCTACGTCACCTTCTACTTCGGCCCGTTCTTCCCCGCCATCTGGATCCTGCGGCGACTCCAACGCCGGCGACCGGTCGACTCGTTCGTCTCCCGCCACCCGCTGGTCAGCCTGTCGCTGCTCGTCTACGTCATCGGGTTCGCCTATGACGCGATGCTCGAGGTCTTCTGCGTGCGGGCCGGGCTCTACATCTACTCGCAGGTGATCCCGTTCGGGTCGCTGTTCCCGGGCGAGGCCTACCAGTTCCCACTGCTGTGGGAGTCGTCGCTCGTGACCTTGGTCATGATCCCCGCGGCGATCCTCGTGTACCGCGACGACACCGGCAAGACGACAGCAGAGAAGCTCGCCCAACGCATCCGCGGGTTCCGCACCCGGCCCGCGCTCGGCACGTTCCTGGTGATGTTCGTGATCCTGTGCGCCGCCTACACGGCCTACGGCCTCGGCTTCGCCGTCATCCGGTGGTCCAACGCCGCGACGTCGGTGGCCTGCCCCTGGCCCTACCCCGAGGCCAAGGTGTACGACCCCGAGGGGCGCTATGCCGAGAACGGTCAGCCCGGCCCGTACTCCGAAGGGTTCTGGAACGGGTGGATGAACGCCCAACCCGACGGCCGCCCCGACGTCGAGACCAACCCCGACGGCAGGTGCAGCCCGCAGAACCTGTAGGCCCGACACCTGTAGGGCCCGACAGGGTGCTTCGATCGGCCTCAGGGGTTGTACTGACCCGTCGGCCTCGTCACGAGCTCGTTGATGGCCACGCCTTCGGGAAGGCCGATCATGTAGGTGATCATGTCGGCCAGGATGGCGGGGTCGGCGGGGAGGACGTCCTCGACGAGGATGGGGAAGTCGTTGGCCGGGATGTCGCCGTTGAACTCCACGCCTTCGA
>CAZALT010000036.1:0-25258 GCA_964485515.1 uncultured Rhabdothermincola sp.
CATCCGGTGGCTCGGCACCGTCGACTACCGGGACGCGCACGCCCTCCAGCAGGCGTTGTTCGCCGCGCCGGATGCCGGCATCGCCCGCGACGGCGCCGACACCGGTCGGCCCGACAACTGGCTCCTGCTCCTCGAACACCCGCACGTGTACACGGCGGGGATCAACGCCGACTTCGACCACATGCTCATCGCTCCCGAACGGGTCGGCGCCGAGCTCATCCAGACCGACCGTGGGGGAGACATCACCTACCACGGTCCCGGTCAGTTGGTCGGCTACCCGATTCTGACCGTGCCGGGCCGCCGCGGCGGTGGGCTGACCGACACGGTCGCCTATGTGCGCGCCGTGGAACAGCTCGTCATCGACACGCTGGCCGATCTCGGATTGCCCAACGCCGGTCGCCTGCGCGACCACCCGGGCGTGTGGATCGATCCCGACTCCGACAACCCCCGCAAGATCGCCGCCATCGGGGTGCGTCTGTCGCGGGGAAGGTCCATGCACGGCTTCGCCCTCAACGTCGACCCCGACATGGCCTTCTTCGACCACATCGTGCCGTGTGGCATCGCCGACAAAGCGGTCACGTCGATCGCAGCCGAAGGCGTCGATGCGACGATGCAGCAGGTCGTCGACGTCCTCTCGGCTCGTGCCGCCGGCCCGTCGTTCTGGGGTGCGCTCCGCGGCGCCGGCACGCCCGATCCGTCCGATCCGTCCGATCCGTCCGATCCGTCCGATCCGTCCGATCCGTCCGGCCCGGGTGGTGCGCCGGTCGTCGAGCGATCCGATGTCGTGTGGCGTCAGCGCACCGAGGACCTCTCGGCGTTCAGCCGGGGCGAAGGCCCGGGCCAAACCGAATCCGAGGTCCGTCGGGCGCAACGAGCCGACCAACGAGCCGGGCTGCAGTCCGCGGCCGCGGCGGTGGGCTCGGCTGACCCCGCCACAGGCACCTCGGTGCGCCTGCGGGGGCGCCTCGCCGAGGCAGGGGTCACCACGGGGATCGCCATCGCCGAGCGCAAGCCCGACTGGATGCGAGCCAGGCTGCACATGGGGGAGGGGTACAGCGCCCTGCGGTCCACGGTGCGCGAGCTCGGGCTTGTGACGGTGTGCGAAGAGGCGGGCTGCCCCAACATCTCTGAGTGCTGGTCCGACGGCACCGCCACCTTCATGATCAACGGCGAGCGCTGCACTCGGGCCTGCGGGTTCTGCCTCGTCGACACCCGCCACCCCGAGGCGCCCGACCCCACCGAGCCCGCTCGGGTGGCTGAAGCCGTGCAGCGCATGGGGCTCGAGTTCGCCGTCATCACGACGGTCGCCCGTGACGACCTCGCCGACGGGGGTGCCGGTGCGTTCGCCGAGACGATCCACGCCATCCGACAGGTGAGCCCGGCGACGTCGATCGAGGTGCTGATCTCGGACTGCAAGGGCGATCCGGCGTCGCTCGCCCTGATCTTCGACGCCCGTCCCGAGGTGCTCAACCACAACATCGAGACCGTCGCCCGTCTCCAGCGCGCCGCCCGTCCGTCGGCGTCGTACGCTCGCAGCCTTGCCGTTCTGGCCCGGGCCAAGGCGGCAGGGCTCACGACCAAGTCGGGCATGGTCCTCGGCATTGGCGAGACCTTCGACGAGATCGTCGCCACCCTGGCCGACCTCCACGGCGTCGGCGTCGACATCGTCACCCTCGGCCAGTACCTGCGACCGACCACCAACCACCTCCCGGTGGCCAACTGGTGGACACCGGCCGACTTCGACGAGCTCGCCCGCGTCGGCGAGGCGATGGGCATCGGCCACGTGGAGGCCAGCCCGCTCACGAGGTCGAGCTACCACGCCAAGCAGGCCGCCGAAGGCCAGGCGCCCGTGGCAGTCGAGCTGACCACCCGCGCCGCCAGCTGACGAATCCGGGACCGAACTGGCTGGGAGCGTTCGTCGGATGCGACGGCTATGGCTTGCCAGTTCGGGAGGAGCAGACGATCAGGCGGCGGCGCAGGTGGGGCAGATGCCGATGACGTCGAGGCGGTGGTCGGCCTGGGTGTAGCCCGCCTTGCGGGCGACGCGGTCGAGGGCGGCGTCGAGTGCCCGTTCGGCCTTGTCGCCCAGGGTGAAGTCGTTGACCGAGCCGCAGGACTGGCACACGAGGTGGTGGTGGTGCTCGGTGTAGGAGCTGTCCAGCTCGTAGTGGGCGTACTCGGTGTTGGTGACGATGCGGGCGACGACGGCCGCGTCGACCAGCACCGACAGGTTCCGGTAGGCCGAGCTGGCGGGGATCGACGGGTCGGCGGCGAGGATCTCGGGAACGGTCAGGGGGCCGTCAGCGCTCTGGAGGACGCGCACGATGCGTTGGCGTCCCGCTGTGTAACGCTGGGCGATGGCCCGCAACTGGTCGCCGATGCGGGTGTCGAGGTCGCTCGTCACGATCTCCACCGTACCGCCATCCCGCGGTCGATGAGGTTGAGAACCGTTCTCAAGACGGGCACACTGGTCCAGCCCGCCACCCAAGGATCCCCTGTGCGCCGTCTTGCCGTCACCTCGATCGCTCTGCTCGGACTCGTCGCGCTCGCGCCCATGCTCAGCGCATGCGGGGACTCCGACGCCGGCGGGTCCAAGTCCGAGGGGTTCACGGGATGGGTCGGCTACACGGTCCCGCCGACGCCGGCGTGCCCCGGCAACCCGATCGAGGTCGTCGTCACGCTGGGCCAGTGGACCGACCTCACCACCTACCTGGCGGGTTCGTGCGCGCAGGTGAACACCATCGTCACCGGTGATGCCGGCGACCCCCACGACTTCGAGCCGAGCCCCTCGGATCGTGCCGCGTTCGACGAAGCCGACCTCGTCGTCATGAACGGCGCCGACTTCGACCACTGGGCCGAGGACGCGCTCGAATCGAGCGGTGCGACGCCGGCGGTGGTCGATGCGGCCGAGGTCGTGGGCGTCGAAGCCGGCGGCAACCCTCACCTCTGGTACAGCCCTGAGGCCGTCGGCGCCGTCGGCGCCGCGGTCACCGCTGAGCTGGCGACGCTTGTTCCCGATGCGGGGCCCTACTTCGCCGACCGGGCCGCCGAGTGGGACGCGGCCCTCGTGCCCTACACCGAGCTCATCGACCGCCTCCGCGGCGTGGTCGACGGAGCGCCGTACGTCGCGACCGAGTCGGTCTTCGACCTGATGGCCCAGGCGATCGGCCTCGTCGACGTGACGCCGGTCGGCTACCGACGGGCGGCGGCCAACGAGTCGGAGCCGTCACCGGGCGACCTCGCCGCGTTCGAGGGTGTCCTCCGGGACGGTTCAGCCAACGTGCTGATCTTCAACTCGCAGACCGAGAGCGCGCTGACATCCCAGCTGCGCGGTGTCGCCGACGGCCAAGCGATCCCCATCGTCGAGGTCACCGAGACACAGCCAGAAGAGACGATGTTCGTCGAGTGGCAGGTCGCTCAGCTCGAAGCGCTCGAGATCGCGTTGGGTGTCCATGGCTGACGTCGTGCCCCCGGAACCGGCGAGCGAAGCCGAAGTCGACGTCGCCCGCGAAGCCGTCATCGCGTTCGACCACGCCGCGGTCCGACGTCGAGGCCGTACCGTGTGGTCGCACGGCACCTTCGCCATCCCGAAGGGTGACGTCGTCGTCGTGATCGGCCCGAACGGGTCGGGCAAGACCACGATGCTCGAGGTCATCCTCGGTCTCGTCCCGTTGTCGGCCGGTCGCGTCGAGGTCCTGGGCGAGGTGCCCAGCCGCGGCTCGACCCGCGTGGGGTACGTCCCGCAGAACTACACCGCCACCGTCGGTGAGGCGGTCCGCGCTCGCGATCTCGTGGCCCTCGGACGCCTCGGGACGCGGTGGGGGATGGGCAGCGCGACGAGCGACGATCGCGAGCGCATCGACGGGGCACTCGCTGCGGTCGGAGCGAGCGGCTTCGCCGACCAGCGCATGTCGACGCTCTCCGGTGGGCAGCAGCAGCGCGTCGCGATCGCCCAGTCGTTGGTCGACGAGCCCGACATCGTCCTGCTCGACGAGCCGCTCGCCAACCTCGACGTCCGCAACCAGCACGAGATCGTCGACCTCCTCGGCGACCTGCGGGACACGGGCGATGTCACGGTGGTCGTCGTCGCCCACGACCTCAACCCGCTTCTCCCAGTCCTCAGCGGTGCTGTGTACCTGCTCGACGGTCACCCGCACTACGACCACATCGGCGAGGTCGTCGACGGCTCGCTGCTGACCCACCTCTACGGCACCCCCATCCGGGTCATCCGCACCGCGCAGGGTGACCTGTTCACGCGGAGCGACCGTCAACCACCGCGGAGCGACCTGCCGTGAGCTCGACATCGCTTCTCGCCGACGTGGGGTGGCAGCCCGAGTGGTGGGACGTGCTCCAGACGACGTTCATGCGCCACGCCTTCCTCGCCGGAGCGCTGGTCGCCATCGCGGCCGGACTCCTCGGCTACTTCGTCGTGGTGCGGCAGCACGCGTTCGCCGCTCACGCCCTCGCCCACATCGGCTTCCCCGGAGCCACCCTCGCCGTGCTGCTCGGACTGCCGGTCACGTTGGGCCTGGCCGTGTTCTGCGTCGGTGGGGGGTTGGCCATCGGTGCGCTCGGCAAGCGCGTCTCGGAGCGCGAGGTCGCGACCGGCACGATCCTCGCCTTCGCGACCGGGCTCGGGGTCCTGTTCACCTCGATGGCGAGTCGCAACACCGGCACGCTCACATCGATCCTGTTCGGCAACCTCCTCGCGGTCTCGGCCGGTCAGCTGGTCGTGTTCGCCGGCTTCACCGTCGTCCTCGCCGTCTCGCTGATGGTCGTGGCCCGACCGCTGATGTTCGCGTCGGTCAACCCTCGGGTGGCCGAGGCCAAAGGCCTTCCGGTCCGGTTCCTCAGCATCGTGTTCCTGGTGCTGCTGGCGCTGGTCGTCACCATGGCGGTCCAGGTCGTCGGCACGTTGCTGCTGTTCGCGCTGGTCGTCACCCCGGCGGCGACGGCGTTGGCCATCACCGCTCGTCCCGGTCGGGTCTGCCTGCTGAGCAGTGCGGTCGCCCTGAGCGCGACCTGGCTCGGGTTGGTGCTCGCCGCGATGTTCGACCTGCCCCCGAGCTTCGTCATCGTGACGCTGGTCGTGGTCGTGTGGGGCGTCACGATGCTCACGACCCGTGAGCGCCGCCGCCGACCCGACGACGCCCCGCTCGATCCGTCCCACCACCAGCCCTGAACTGCCCAACTTGGCGGAGAGCGCCGCTCCATTGACCGGATCCTCCGCCGATCTGGGGCTATGGCTGGGTGTCGGGTTCCGTGTCGACTTCGGGGTCGGCGCGGGCCTCGGTTCGAGCCTTGGTCGTGCTCGCCATGCGGCGGGCGTACCAGACCAAGAAGGCGATGCCGGCAAGGGGGAGCAGGATGGCGGCGGCGAAGATCACGACCTTCTGCCCGTCGTCAGAGCTGTCCTCTGCCTCGGCCGTCGGCGTGCTGTCGTCCGGGGTGAGCTCGAGGATCGGCGCGGTCTCCGAGGTGGGATCGAACGTCGTCGAGGTCGTCGAGGTCGTCGAGGTCACCGGGGCGGCGGTCGTGGCGGTCGTGGAGGTCGTGGAGGTCTGCGCGCCGGCCGGTGCGACCTGGTGCGCCGTTGCGAGCGTCAGGGCCAGCGCGAAGGCGACGCAGAAGCCAGGGGCCGAGCGGACGCCGTGGTATCGCCCCGTGCTCGTCCGGAAGTCCATGGGGGACCTGTCGTCGGTCAACGGACCAGCGACCGCAGCTTGGCGTAGATGCGCCGGGGGAAGGCGACGGCGCGCATCGTCCGGCTGTTGTGCAGCGCCTGGATCTCCTCGTGCGCGTTCCGGAGCTCTTGATCGAGCTCGAGCGTGCGGGCCCGGTGGTGCTCCTCGGACTGCTTGACGCGAGCGGCGTCGGCGAGCGCCTCGTTCTGCTTGACGAGTTGGGCCTCGGCGAAGGCCAGCTTCTCCTCGGCCTTGTCGGCTCGGAGCGTCTGGCGGGCGAGCTCGGCTTCGACCTCGACCACGCGTCCGTAGAAGGAGCGCAGCGCATCTTCGGCGTCACGGAGACGTTCGGCCGCATCGGCCGGGATGTCGGGGGTCGCCGGCTCCTTCGGTGGGGTCGGGGCACCATCGCGGTCGCCCGCATCGGCCATGGGCCCGGGTGCGTCGGTGGCGTCGAGGTCAGGGTCGTGGATCGTCATGGCTGCTCTGCGGGCCAGGGTAGGTCCGGGTGCTCGGAGCGGAGAAGTTCGAGGACCGGTCGGTGGTCCAGCGAGTCGACGGCACCGGCCGAGGTGTCGGTGTGGAGCCGGTAGCGGCCGACGATCCGAGGCACCCACACGGGGGTGTCGCCGCGAGCGGCGAGCGCGACGTAGAAGCGATAGTCCTCCAGGCCGAGTCCGTCGTCCGGGAAGCCTCCGAGCGAATCGACCGTCGCGGCCTGGACCATGGCCATGTTGTCGATGTAGGGCCGCAGCGTGAGCGACTCGACGCTCCAGGGCAGCGCCGAGACGAGGTTGTGCATGTCGCCGAACATCTCGAGGATGCCGTAGGCGACGGGTGCGTCGGAGCGGTCGAGGGCCTCGCGGAGGATGGCCAGGCCGTCGGGGTACAGCGCGTTGTCGGCGTCGAGGAGGAAGAGCCGCGACGAGCGGGCTCGCGACCGGCCGAGGTTGCGGGCCGTCGAGGGCCCGGCGTTGAGCGCCCGGAACAGCCCGAGGACGGGTCGGTCGGGGTGGTCGGCCATGTAGGTCCGGACCACCTCGGCCGAACCGTCGGTGGAGCAGTCGTCGACGACCACGACCTCCGGCGTGATGGCTCGGGAGGCGAACACCGAGTCGAGCGCCACGACCACGTGGTCCTCGTAGTTGTAGAGCGGGATGACGACGGTGACGTCGGCCGCTTCGCCGAGCTCGTCCCACGCGGGTGTGGTGGCTTCGTCGACGCGGCCGGGGTCGTCGCCGGCCAGCTCCAGCTCGGCCCGAGCGAGGAGTCGGCCGCGACGACGCGCCTCGATGATTGCGTCGCGGAGCCTGGAGCGGGTGTCGACGAGGTCGTCGCTGCGGTGGGTGTCGGCGCTGACGATGGGGTCGCGTGGTCGCCCCGGATCGAGGCGGGTGAACTCGGCCTGCGTCACGGTCACCGGCACCGAGCGGCCAGCCTGCTCCTCGAGGATCGGCAGGATGTCGTCGCGGACGTGGTCGGTCATGCGGAGGTCGGAGCGCAGGAGGTCGTAGGCCGCTTCCGCCATGCGCACACGCCGCGGCTCGTCGGCCAGCAGTGCGGTGATGTGGGCGGGGAACAGCGCGGGGTCGGCTGCGACGTAGTGGCGGAAGGCCTCGAACGGCTCGCTGTCGAGGGCCGGCTCGGTGAGCAGCAGGGCGCCGTTGCAGATGGCCTCGATCGCCCGAACCCATTCGAAGTACCCGTTGGTGGTGTTGTGCACGTTGAGCAGCAGCTTCGTGCTGCGCAGCAGTGCCGCCTTGTCGAGTCCGGACACGAACCACGGAGACGGCGCCTGAACCGGTATGAACGGATCGTGGAGCAGGAGTCGTGACTCTCGGTGCGAGAGCACGGCGGCGCTCTCGCTGAGCATCTCGAGGCGGCGTGGTGTGGCGCCGCCGAGGAAGGCCACGTCGATCTCGCGTCCGGTGTCGACGCCCTCGATGGGGCCGCCCCACAGGTCGAGCGACGGGTGGTAGCCCAGGCGCAGGCGGTGGGCGACGATGCCCTCGGCGGCGAACGCGGCGATGGCGGTGGCGTTGATGTCGAGCGTGCCCGCGGCAACCGCCACGAACTCTCGCTGGACGTCCCAGAAGGGCGATCCCGGCTGCTCGGTGGTGAGCAGCACGGATGCCGCCGCGATCTCCTGCCTGCGTTCGAGCGGGAGCTGGCTGTCGATGACGAAGTACTCGTGGGGACCCACGACGATGTCGACGACGCCGGATTCGCCGGTGGGGATCCCGTCGGACACGACGGTGGCCGACACGCCGAGGTCGACGAGGACGTTGGCCAGCAGTTGGGCGAGGTCCTTCAGGAAGAGGTTTCCCCGGCTGGTGATGTGGAGCCTGCAGATGAGGGGCATAGAGCGAGGTGCCCGCGTCGGTCGCGATGCTGTCCCGGTCGACCGGCCGCGATGGGCGGGACCACCCTACCGAACCCGCGACGTGGTCCCCGATCGACCGCCGCTCGGGTCGAGACCGGGTCCGGTCCGGTGGTCCCCGGTGGTCCCCGGTGGTCCCTCACGTGTCGCCGCGTCCGGTACCGTCGGCGTCTGGCCGGACCGGCTGGGATGCACGAAAGCCCGGTGGTCGCCGCAGGCAAGCCCGGTCGTCGCAGCACGGAAGACGGAGCACCCCCACGTCGTGGCACAACTCGAGATCCGCGAAGCCGCCGGTGAGTACGCCGACGGCGCCGAGCACGAGCTGTTCGAGCTCATCACCAGCGTCGAGGACCGTTCGGTCGGTTCGCTCGAGCTGCGGGCGCTCATCCACGACTGGCCGACCCGCTACCACCTGACCCACCGGCGTGGTGAGCTGCTCCGTCCGTTGACCTTCGCCCCGGGTGCTCGTGTGCTCGAGATCGGCGCCGGCGCTGGTGCGATCACCCGGTGGCTCGGCGAGCAGGACCTCGAGGTCGTCGCCGTCGAGGGTTCGCTCGCCCGCGCCGAGATCGCCGCCGAGCGTTGCGCCGACCTCGACAACGTGCGGGTCATCGGCGGTCGTGCCTCGGACCTCGCGGACGAGCCGCCGTTCGATGCCGTGCTGCTCATCGGCGTGGTCGAGTACGGCGGCGTGGGCGGCTTCCCGGAGCCGCACGAGCTGCTCGCCACAGCGGTCGGCCTGGTCGCTCCGGGCGGTGTCCTCGTCATGGCCATCGAGAACCAGCTCGGCGTGGAGTACCTCGCGGGTGCCCCCGAGGATCACCGCATGGAGCCGTACTCCGGCACCGAGGGGTACCGCCGGTCCGGTCCGCGCACGTGGAGTCGCAAGGTGCTTCGCCAGATGCTCGCCGACGCCGGCGTGGCCGAGCAGAGCTGGCTCTTCCCGTTTCCCGACTACAAGATCCCGGTGAGCGTGCTTTCCGAGCGCGCCTACGACGTGCTCCCTGAGCTGGGAGAGGGTCCGGGTGCGGTCACGGCGATGGCCCGTTCGGTGGTGAGCCCCCACCACCACCTCGGTTGGCGCTACCCCTACGACATCCAGATGTCGCACGAGGTGTTCGTGGAAGCCGGCATGGGTCCCGACACCGCCAACTCGTTCCTGATCGTCGCCGGTCGAGAGCCTGGCGCGGTCGACGGCGTCGTCGACCCGGACGCCTTGGCGTGGCTGCTGTGCGACGAGCGCCTCCCCACCTGGATCGCCCCACGGGTCGTGCTCGCTCCTCCCGCTCCCACGAGGAAGAACGCCAAGGCCCCGAAGGCACCGGTCGTTCGATCGCTGCTCGGCTCGATCGATCGCCAAAGCGGCTGGCTGGGTCAAGAGGTGCCCGCCGAGGCGGCCTACCTCACGGGCACCGACCTCGGCCGGCTGGCGACCACTGCCGCGGTCGCGCTCGACGAGGACGGTCTCGACGTCGTGCTGCGTTCTTGGAGGGATACCGTCGACCTCGAACGGATCGCCGACGTGGGAGTCGTCCCGTCGTCATCGGACGCGTCCGGTGCGTCTGACGTGGCGAACCCGTTCGCCGGAGCCGACGGCGAAGCTCTGCTGCCCGCCGATTGCCTCGACATCGATCTCGGCAACTTCGTGCGGCGTCCGGACGGAACCGTCGAGCGGATCGACCGCGAGTGGCGGGCGTCGGGACCGGTCAGTCGCGAGCTGGTCATGGTCCGTGCGCTGTGGAACTTCGCCCGGGCCCTCGCCGCTCGCGGGATCGTCTACGCCGGCTCGCCCGACGCCGTGGTGGACGACGTCGCCTTCGATCTGCTGCGTCGAGCGGGGGTGCCGGTCGTGCCCGCCGTCTTCCACCGTTGGCGCAAGGCCGAGCGCGAGCTCCAGATGGCGGCGATCGGGTCCCCGTCGTACCAAGCCGCCACCTGGCTCGATGGTGGACTCTCGGTGTCCCGTCTCGCCGCCGCCGGGTTGATCCCGCGGTCGCGGGCCATCCCGCTCGGGCTCCCCTGAATGCGGGCTGTGTCGTGAGGGCCGCACCCGTCGACGATCGCGGACCGATCCTGCGCCGCCTACGGTCCGAGATCCAGGTTGCGGTCGACGCCCACCTGCCCGCCGGGGTCAGGCTGGCCTATCTGAACTTCCCGAACCATCGCAACGCGGGCGACGACGCGATCTGGTTGGCCGGCGAACAGATCATCGGCGGTCGCGACCGACGGATCACCTACCGCTCCGCGTGGAACAACCTGTCGGCGGCACTGCTCGACAAGGCACTCGGATCCGACGGTTGGATCGTGCTGAACGGGGGCGGGAACTTCGGTGACCTCTACCCCAACGGACAGCAGGCCCTGCGGGCTCGCGTCCTGACCGAGTGGCGCGACCGGCCGATCCTCCAGCTTCCGCAGTCGATCCACTTCCAGGACCCGGCGGCGCGTGACTCGATGGGCGAGCTCGTCGCTCAGCACGGGGGGATGACCATCTTGTGCCGGGACGAGGCCAGCCTGGCGATCGCCGGCGAGTGGGCGGCGACCGCCGTGCACTGCCCCGACCTGGCCTTCCTGCTCGGCCCGTTCCCGCGGCGCCGACCGGAGGTCGACATCTTGTGGCTGGGACGGGAGGACCCCGAGCGGTTCCACGACCGGCCCGCCGACGAACCCGATGTGCGCCCGGTGGACTGGCTCGGCGAGGTTCCCCGGGACGCGACCAACCCGGGCTCGCTTCGCTTCCGGCTCGCCCGTCGTCTCGACGATCGCCTCGTGGGCTGGGATCCAGCGGGCACCCGCTGGAACGACCACCCGCTCGTGTCCCGCATGGGGGCGGCGACCTTCCACGACGTGGCGCAGGGGTGGCTCGACCGGGGCGTCGACATCGTGGGCGAGGGGCGCGTGGTCGTCACCGACCGCCTCCACGCCCATGTGATCGCCTGGCTCTCCGGCATCCCGAGCGTCGTGATGGACAACTCCTACGGCAAGGTGCACGGCGTCGTGCAGTGCACGACCGGAGCGAGCGGGCTCACCCACCTGGCATCGTCGACCGATGAGGCGCTCGCCATCGCTCGCGAGCTCGTGAGGTAGCTCCGACCGACGATGGGTCGCCGGTGGTCAGGTCGCTCGGCTCTGGAGCTCTTCCCACATCGGGTGGCAGCGCTCGGCGACGAGCTCGAAGCCTTCGGGGAGGTCGAAGGTGAGCGACTTGTTCGGCTTCTCGCTGAGGTACTCGCTCAGCTCGGCCCGCTTGGTGATGGTGATCCCGAGGAAGTCGGCCCAGTCGTCGATGACTGGATCGAGCGGCTGGTGCAGCACCACCCGTGACGGTGAGTAGCGGTCGACGGCGTTGAGCAGATAGCGGTTGACCGTGATCCAGTGGTCGGCGATGCGCAGGGCGAGGGGTAGATCGGGGTCTTGGCGTCGAGGTACCAGGCGCCACTGGTCCCACTGGTCGTTCTTGGAGAGCACCTGGCGGGAGTGCGCCGACTTCACGTAGCCCTCGGGATCGCGGGCGAGCACGAGCAGCGGGCACGTGCCCACCTGGCGCATGACGTCGGGGACGAGGTTCGACGTGCGGAACGACTCGCCGTAGCGCTGGCCAGACCGGGCCTTCGCCTTGTAGTCGGCCATGCGAGCTCGGTACGTCTTGGTCCAGTAGGGGCGGCGTCGGTGCTTCAGCCACGCTTCGTGGAGCAGCGGGTCGGGCTCGTGCGCGACCTCCGTGTCGGAGTGCATGGTGAGCCCGTAGGTGAGGGCTGCCGTGCCGGAGCGGCCGGAAGAAGCGATCAAGAACACCGGGGGAGTATAAGGATCTGCATCGAGCGCGTCGGACCAACCCGACAGGCCGCCCGGGCCGACCCCCTCACCCCCAGGCCTGGTCGCGCCGCCCGTGTCGGTGGCCCTACGGTGCAGGGTCATGACCACCGTCCTCACGTTGCTGGTGCGCGACGAGATCGACACGATCGCCGCGGTGATCGATCACCATCTCGCCAACGGCGTCGACTTCGTCATCGTCACCGACAACAACTCGATCGACGGGACTCGTGACGTGCTCGCCGGCTACGAGCGGGCGGGCACGCTCCGGCTCATCGACGAGCCGGACGACGACTACGCCCAGTCGAAGTGGGTCACGCGGATGGCTCGGCTCGCGGCGACCGACCACGGCGCCGACTGGGTCATCAACGGCGACGGTGACGAGTTCTGGTGGCCTCGCGAGGGCACGCTCGCCGAAACGCTGGCCGCCGTGCCCGCCGACGTCGACAAGGTGGTGGCGTGGCGGTACAACTTCGTGCCCCGGCCTGAGGGCCCGGTGGACGAGCCGTTCCATGCGCGGATGCGGTGGCGGCAGGTCCGTTCGGAGACGTGGGACGCCAAGCCGATGGGTCGCAAGGTGTGCCATCGCGCCACCGTCGACGCTGTCGTCGCCATGGGCAACCACGATGTGGAGGGTCTCGCCGGGGGTGAGGTGGACGACGCCTCGATCGAGGTGCTCCACTTCCCGTGGCGGCGTCGCGCCCAGGTCGAGGCGAAGGCGGTCAACGGCGGACAGGCGCTGGCGTCGAACCCCGACATCGACCCGAACGCGGGCTGGCACTGGCGTGCGCTCAAGCAGATCCACGACGAGACGGGCTCGCTCGACGACGTCTGGGCCCAGATGTGCGTGACCGACGAGCAGCTCTCGGGGCTCCTCGCGTCAGGAGACGTGGTGCGTGACGATCGATTGCACGACGAGTTGATCCGCCTCGCCGAATCGGGCGCGAGCGGCGCGGCTAGCCGGACCCGGACCCCAGAGCGCAGCGGCAGCTTCCTGGGTCGGGTGTTCCGTCGCCCTCGTTGAACCGGCAGAAGCGAGCGGTGGTGCCCAGGTGCGGCCGTCCGGTGGTGCGGCCGTGCGGTGGCGCGGCCGTCCGGTCATCTCGGGTTCGACGGGGTTCGTAGGTTGCCCTTACATTCAAGGTGTCGTGACCTTGTCGGCATGCGTTCGACGGCCGATGGCAGACCGTGGACCTGGACCCCTCGCCGCATCTTCACCCTGACGATCCACCAGCCGCGGTCCGGTGCGCGGGCGTCGAGATCCGCCATGGGCGGCGCGTCGTCGTCGCCGCCCTCGATCTGGAGATCCCGGCGGGTCGGCTCGTCTCGCTGATCGGACCGAACGGGTCGGGCAAGTCCACCATCTTGCGAACGATCGCCGGCTTGCACCAACCGGAGCGTGGAACCGTGGAGATCGGGGGGACGGCGCTCGGTGACCTGAAGCCCCGGGAACGGGCCGGTCGGCTGAGCTTCCTTCCGCAGGATCCTGCGGTGCCGGCGGGTCTGACCGTCCGCGAGGTCGTCGAGCTCGGACGTCATCCGCACCGGGGCCTGTTCCGGTCGCACAGCGACGACCATGCGATCGTCGAGCAGTCGCTCGTCGACTCGAACGTGGCTCACCTGGCCGACCGTCGCATCGAGCAGGTCTCAGGCGGTGAGCGACAGCGCGTGTGGCTGGCCACGGCTCTGGCGCAGGATACTCCGCTCCTGCTGCTCGACGAACCCACCACCTTCCTCGACTTGCGGCACCAACTCGATCTGCTCGCGCTTCTCCGACAGCAGGTCGAAGAGCGCGGGCGCAGCGTCGTCGTGGTGCTGCACGACCTCAACCTCGCGGCCGACCACGCCGAGGAGCTCGTCGTCCTGTGCGACGGATCCATCATGGTCCAAGGGACGCCCGGCGATGTGCTCACCGATCCACTGATCGGCGACACGTTCGGCGTCGAGGTGACCGTCGGCCAGAACCCGGTGACGGGCCTGCCGGTGTGCTTCTTCGAACGGCCGGGCCTGTGAGCAGCGGACGGGCGCTGAGGCGGACGGGTCGGTGACCGCTGACGTCGAGATCGGCGAGCGCTCCTCGCGATCGATCGCCGCCCCAGCAGACGTGGAGGAGCGCGCCGCGGGCCGAGAACCGACCAGGCATGGGGCGCGGTTCTCGCGTCGGATGGGGCCGTGGTTCGCCTTCGTCGTCGGCATCATCGCCGTGGTGTTCGCTTCGGCCTTCATGCTCGGTCGCGGTCCCGCTCCGGTGGATCTCGGTGACATCGTCGGGTGGCTCTTGGGTGACTCGTCGCCCGCCGTTGCGGCGGTCATCGAGGGAAGTCGGCTGCCGCGCTGGCAGGCTGGACTGTTCGCCGGCGCGGCTTTGGGCGTTGCGGGCGTGCTGCTGCAGGGGGCGACGCGCAACCCACTGGCCGAGCCAGGGCTGCTCGGCATCGGCGCGGGCGCGCAGGTTGCGTTGGCCGTCGTCGCCATCGTCGGGTGGGACGTGGGCGGGATGCCCCGGGGGTTCGTGGCCTTGACGGGGGCGCTGATCGCCGCGGCCCTGACCTTCCTGGTGGCATCGAGCGCGGGCGCCGGGCCAGCCCGCCTGATCTTGGCCGGGACGGCTGTCGCGTTGCTGTTCGGATCGATCGCGGCGACGCTCCAGCTGATCGACGAACAAGCCACGGCTGGCCTGTTCTTCTGGGGTCAGGGATCGCTCGCGCCGAGCACCTCGAACCGCCTGTGGAGCGCGCTTCCGTTCGCTCTCGCGGGCTCGATAGGCGCCATCGCCCTCGGTCGCCGGCTCGACCTGCTCGCGCTCGGAGACCAGCGGTCCACCACCATGGGCGCCAACGCGGGACGAACCCGGTTGCTCGCCACCATCGCCGGCGTCTTGCTGACCGCGGCGGCCGTGACGGTGACCGGCCCGATCGGCTTCGTCGGGCTGCTCGCTCCACATGCGGCGCGGACGCTCGGTGCGCGACGACATCTGGCGCTCATCCCCGCCGCAGCGCTGCTCGGCGCCGCGCTCGTGCTCGGCGCCGACGGCGTCACCCGGGAGCTCGGCAAGGCTGCGGGGCTCGGCGAGCTGCCGGTTGGGGTGATCACCGCGCTGGTGGGCGCTCCGTTCCTCGTCTTCCTCGCGTGGCGGATCCCTGGCGGAGCCCCACCACGAGATGCCGGGCAGCTCAACGTGGGCCACCTGCCGTTTCCCGCCGCGATGGCCCTGGCCACGGGTCTCGCCGTCGTCGTGTGGTTGTTCTGCTTGTCCCTCGGCTCGACGCCGGTCAGCATCGGAGACGTCGCTGCGATCCTTGCCGGTGGCGGTCCCGAAGGCCTGCGAGAGCTCGTCATCGACGGGCGACTCCCGCGTTCGGTGGTGGCCGCCGGGGCGGGCGCAGCGTTGGCGGTCGCGGGCTGTCTGCTGCAAGGCGTCACCCGGAACCCCCTCGCGGCCCCATCGACGCTCGGGATCGTGGCGGGCGGCACGGCCGGTGCGCTCACCCTGGCCCTCGCCGTGCCATCCGCTCCGATCGAGCTGATGCCGTGGGCTGCGTTCGCGGGTGCAGTGCTCGCGATCGCGATCGTGCTCGTCGTCGCTCGCGCGGGCGACCCGAACCGGTTGGTGCTCGTCGGCGTCGCGGTCACCGCGTTCGCCACGGCCGTCGTCAGCCTGCTCGTGGTCAGCCACCAGCTGCGTCTCGCTCAAGCGTTGAGCTGGATGTCGGGGAGCACCTACGGTCGAGGGTGGAGCGACGTCGCCGTGCTCGCTCCGTTCCTCATCGTGCTGGTCCCGACGGCATGGGTGATGGGTCGACGCGCCGACCTGCTCGCCATCGACGACGACGTGGCGGCGAGCCTGGGAGTCCGGCCCCAGCCGAACCGCCTGCTTCTCATCGGGGTTGCCACCCTCCTGGCTGCCGCGGCCGTCTCCGTCGTCGGAGCGATCGGCTTCATCGGTCTGATCGCCCCGCAGGTGGCCCGGCTGCTGTCCGGCCCCGTGCACCGGCGGTCGATCCTTCTGTCCGCGGTCGTCGGGGCGACGTTGCTCGTCATGGCTGATGCCGTAGGTCGTTGGGCGATGGCACCGCGGGAGATCCCCGCCGGTCTCGTCGTGGCGCTGCTCGGCACCCCGGTGTTCGTCGGGCTGCTGCTCGGGACGCGCACCCGTTCACCCGCCGAGCGCTGACGACCCGAGGCCGAGGACGGCGCCGAACAGATCGAAGGACGGCTCGGACTCGGTCGGCCCGGGCCGGAGGCCGAAGGAGAGTTTCGGGTCAGTCAGCTTCGGTGTCGGTCGGTGTGGCCCCGGTCGAGCCGGGACCGGCTGGATCGGTGTTTGGGTCGGGGTCGGGGTCGACAGCCTTGTCCTTGCGCTTCGCGATCGTCATGGCAGCCCCGAGCGCCGCGAGCACGATTGCGATCCCGCCCATCACGATCCCGATGGGGAAGCTGGACCCGTCGGACGCGTCCGGTACCGCCGTCGTGGTGTCCGAAGGCGAAGCTGCGACTCCGCTGGTGGTGGTCGTCTTCTCGGTCTCCGTCGACGGGGGCGCCGTGCCGACCTCGACGACGTCGAAGGGCTCCGCTTCCGCGGCGATGAAGGTCTCGCCGCGGGTGGCTGCGTCGTACTCGCCGGGCTGGCAGTCGAGGTCGAACGTGAGGTCCGACAGCTGCGCGGCGATGAACGCCGAGCCCTGCGGGGTGACGTCTTGTCCGTCGGGGCCAGCGCCCGGAAGGAGGGGCAGGCTGCCTCCCGATGCCTGACGCAGCTCGATGGCGCCGCCCGTCGAGGTCCATGTGGTGGGTGGGAGGTCGATGCTCACCGTCGGGGGGGTGCCGTCCTCGTCACCCGAGCTCGGTGTGCCATCGGGGTCTTCGACCGTGGTGACGGCGTCGACCACCACCTCGACGACCTGCGTGCCCTCGATCGACCCGATGCCTTCGAGTGCGAGCCAGATCTTCGTGGGGATCTGGTTCTGGCCCACATGCAGCAGGCCGTAGTTGTACCCGTAGGTCGGGATCCAGTCGGGCATCGATCCGCTGAACGTCGCCGTGAGGGTCGCCTTCTCGCCCGCCGGAAGCGGGTTGGGGGTGGCGGCTCCGTCGAGCGTGATGGCGAGGTCGCGGTAGTAGTTGTCGAAGCTGTAGAAGCAGGCGTTGCCCGTCTCGACCGATGCGGCGTTGGCCTCGGGGGGCGTGAGCAGGGCGGGCGAGAGCAGTCCGGCGGTGGCGGCGGCGAGGCCGACGGCGGCGCGGATTCGGGGGGATCGGTTGCGGTTCAGCACGGTTGGCGACGGTATCGGCGGCATGGTAGCGATGTAAAGTCCACCTAACGATGTGTGGGAACCCATCCCGACACGCTCGGCCCACCCCCCCCAAAGGAACTCCCATGCGCCGTTGTGCCGCTTTCGCCGTCGTGGTCGCTCTGCTCGCCTTGGCATCCGCATGCGGCGGCCGCGCCGGCGAGTCGACCGGCTCAGGGGGCAATGGCCGTGACGGTCCGGCGGGCACGACGGGGGTGGCCGACGGGGGAGTGGCCATCACCGCGTCGAACGGCGAGGTGGTGCTTCCTGCGCCGGCTACCAAGGTCGTGGCGCTCGAGTGGGTCTACGCAGAGGATCTGCTGGTGCTCGGCGTGACGCCCGTCGGCGTCGCCGACGTCAAGGGTTACCGGGGCTACGTCGGTGCGCCGCCCGCCCTGGCCAAGGACGTCGTCGACGTCGGCACCAGGCAGGAGCCGAGCCTCGAGGCGATCCGAGCGCTCGACCCCGACCTCATCATCGGCGTCGTCATGCGGCACGACGCCGTCCTGGGCGACCTCGAAGCCATCGCCCCGACCGCCCTGTTCGATCCATACGGTTCGACCGAGCCGCAGCTCCGGGAGATGCGTTCGACGTTCACGCAGATCGCGACGGCGACCGGCAAGCACGCCGAGGGCGAGCAGGTGCTCACCGCGCTCGATGCCTCGGTCGCAGAGACCAGGGAGGCCTTCGAGGGCTTCTCGGACGAGCAACGGCGCATCCTCGTCGTGCAGCCCTATGTCGCGAACGACGTACCGGTGCTGCGGGTGTTCACCGACGACTCGTTGACCGGACAGCTCTTCGCCGCGGCGGGTCTCGTGAACGCCTGGACGCAACCTGGCGACGAGTACGGGTTCACCTCCACCGACCTCGAGGGACTCACGACGGTGACGGACGCATCGGTGCTCTACACCGCGGACGGCGACGACATCGCCAAGGGCGGCTTCGTCGGCAACCCGCTGTGGGACGGCTGGAAACCGGTGATCGCCGGCCAGCTGTTCCCGTTGGGGGCCGACGCCTGGACCTACGGCGGTCCAGCCTCGGCGCAGCTGCTGCTCGACCGGGTCACCGAGCAGCTTGGCTGAGCGCGCCGCTCTCTGTGGTGGGTGGAGCCTGGCCCAAACATGAACTCCTATTGATAGGTGTACCAAACAGGACTAATACGGAGCACCTAATCAATTCCGGTCAACCTTGCCGAACGTCTCACCCTTCGAGAGGATCTCCCTTGCAGCATCTGTCCCCCCCACACGTCCGTCTGACCCGGCGCCTCGGCGCCGTGGCCATCGCGGCAGCAACGCTGTGCACCACCGCACTCGTCGGAGCTCCCGCCGCTGGTGCAGGCACGATCACCCAGGTGAGCGCCTGTGAGTGGCCCGACACGGCGATCCGTGCCGTCACCTTCGATCTCGGGGGTGAGGCGACCCCGGCCGACGCGGCGATCGGTGAGACCATCACGCTCGACGGTGCGACGCTTGCGAGCACGCTGCCGTGGTGGACGATCGAGGAGGCCGCCCAGTTCGAGATCGCGGGCACCGCCCCGATCGTCTCCGGTGTCAACGTGATCGACGTGAACGTGGACGTCACGATCCAGGCCACGAATGTGACTCCGGCGCGGCAGACGCTCACGGTCCCCGTCCAGGTGACGGTCAACTACACGCCCGGGTTCGACTACACGGAAGAAGCGCAGCAGCCGCACGTGATCAGCGTCGACCTCGACGTGCCCGACACGACCTGGGAGCGCTCCGGAGCAGGGGCGGTGAACTTCAGCCAGCGGGTGATCGTCGTCAAGGCGAGGTTCGCGCCGTTCGCGGGCCTCGGCTACATCGAGGTCTTCGGCGACTGCCGTCCCGCGACCTTCAACGAGACGTTCGACCAGGCCTACATCCCTCCCCCCGTGTTCGAGTCGATCCCTGCGATGCCTGCGCCTCGGTTCGCCGACGTTCCCTACACCCACACCTTCTACGACGACATCGAGTGGTTGGCGCAGTCGGGCATCACGAGCGGCTACACCGATGGCACGTTCCGCCCGAACGGCGTCGTGAACCGCCAGGCGTTCGCATCCTTCCTCTACAACGCGAAGGGCAGGCCTGCCTTCACGCCGCCGTCGACGCCGTCGTTCCCCGACGTGCCCTCGGGCCACACCTTCTTCAAGGCCATCGAGTGGGCCAAGGCGCAGGGCGTCGTGGCGGGCTACAGCGACGGGACGTTCGGCCCCACGCGTGAGGTCGCGCGCCAGGCCGCGGCGCAGTGGCTGTACAAGGTGTATGGCAACAACGCCCCCGCTCCGGCGGACGCCTCGTTCTCCGACGTGCCCCGTGGGCATGCCTTCTTCCCGGCGATCGAGTGGATGGCGGCTGAGGGGATCACGTCGGGCCTGTCCGACGGCAGCTTCGGAGCTTCGAGGACGACGCTGCGCCAGGCCGTCGCGGTGTGGTTCCACGAGGTCGAGACCTCCTGACCTGAGTCCTGCACCGCGGTGATTCCGCGGGACGCGATGACCGACGAAGGGAAGCGTCGCCTCTCCAGGTGACGCTTCCCTTCGCCTTCTGGGTGCTGTTCGGAGGACCTGTCATCAACTAATTCGCGGAGCGCCATCTTATGATCGGATAATTGATCACTATTTGTAAGGGAAGCTTGACAACGACCGAAGGCACGTCCATCCTTGCGCCGTCCCTGGCCTTTCGCGCCCGGGTGTCCCCCTGGAGAAGGAGAAGCTTTTGCAAGCACGGACGAGACGAGGAACCGCCGCGCTGACGGCGTTCGCGATCATGGGCACGGTGGTGTCCACCGGGGCGGTGGCGCTTACGGGTGCCGCACCTGCGGGCGCCGCGGTCGCACCAGCTACGTCGCCGAACGACTGCATCAACAGCCTTGCGGCCTTCATGGGCGAGGAGATCACGACGTCCTCGTTCGGCCTGTCTGCCACCGCTCAGCCGGTCGGCATCGAAGGCGCACCCATCACGCTCAACCAGGCGCGACTCAACGTCGACATCCCGGCGTCTGAGTTCGTCCGGATGTACCAGGGCCGTTCGTCGGGCAACTACTCGCTGCTCAACCGCGGCGCCAACTCACTGCCCGTCGAGTACTGGGTGTCCATCAAGGCCACCAACACCGTCGAGGGCACGCAGTCCGTCTACGTCAAGACGACCTACTCGACGACCGTCACCGACCCGACGCCCAACAGCGACACGTCGATCACCAACGTCACGAACTACCTCGGCCGCACCAGCGGCGACGAGGCAGCGACGGCGTTCACCGCATCGGTCACGCTTCCGGCAACCACGTGGACGCCCACGGGTGCCGGCCCGGTCACCTTCTCACAGGGCGACCCCGGCACCATCTCCAAGCCCGTCGACGTGCTGCCGACGCCGACTCCGGCACTGCCGGATCCGGTCGCTCCGGACTCCGACTACGTGGCGCAGCCCGACGGCACGATCCGCATCGACGGTCTCTCGACGCACAACCTGAACTCGAACCCGTACTGGGTCAAGCCCTACGGCTCGGTGTTCGCCCGCGTCACCACGACCAGCAACGTCGAACGCCCCGAGACGGGTGACAACGTCAACGGCTACGGCATCAACCTCGACTGCGTCGCGGGCGACGTCGCGGTGAACGCCGATCCCGACGGCGACGGCCCGATGACCGTGCCAGGTCGCAACATCCACGGGGCGTTCGAGCCGACCGTGCGCGACCTGTACGGCTGGGCCACCAAGCTCACGGGCGGGGTCGAGTCGACCGGTTGGGAGCTGATGGTCAACAACGGCTCCAACGGTCGCTACAAGATCACGCCTGACCCGGCCGTCCACATCCCCTTCGCCGAGGCGCAGCTGACCCCCGCGGGCAACTACGAGTGCATCAACTCGTTGGGCGCGTTCGTGGGCCAGGAGCTCAGCCCGTTCACCTTCGCTCTGAGCGCGAGTGAGAACCCCGAAGCGCGGTCGGGTGAGGAGTTCGACCTCGACACCGCACAGCTCGAGATCAACATCCCCGCCGAGTGGGCCCTGCAGCTGTACCGCGGTCGTTCCTCGGGCAACTACAGCCTCCTCAACCGTGGTGCGAACTCGGTTCCGACCACGTTCTGGGTGGCGATCGAAGGCAAGAACACCCAAGAAGGCACCCAGACGGTCAAGCTCAACGTGGAGTACACGCCGACGATCACGGATCCGACGCCCAACAGCGACCTGGCCGTGACCGACGTGACCGACTTCGCCGGGCGCAACAGCCTCGACGAGACGGCCACCGACTTCACCGCAACTGTGACGCTGCCCACCACCACGTGGACGCCGAACGGTTCGGGCGAGGTGACGTTCCAGGGCGGCGCGCCGGGTTCGATCTCCTACGTGGAAGACCTGCTCCCGACGCCCAACCCGGCGCTGCCGGCCACCCCTGACCCGCTCGCCGTCTACGGCGCGCAGCCCGAGGGCACGGTGCGAGTCGACGGCATCTCGACGCACAACATGAACACCAACCCGTACTGGGTCAAGCCGTTCGGCTCGGTGTTCGTGCGTGTCGACACCTCGAGCAACCCCGAGCGTGCCCAGACCGGCGTCAACGTCAACGGCTACGGCGTCAACTTGGACTGCGTCCTCGGTGACATCGCGGTCAACGTCGATCCCGACGGTGCTGGCCCGCTGACGGTCCCCGGCCGCAACGTGCACGGCGCGTTCGCGGCCGACGTGGCCGACCTCTACGGCTGGGTCACCAAGACCACTGGTGGTGTCGAGAGCACCGATTGGGAGCTCATGGTGAACGGCGGCTCGCAGGGCCGCTACACGCTCACCCCCGGGACCGAGCCCACGTTCGCCACGCTGCACGAGCTTCTGGCCGCGAACTTCTCCGACGTGACCACCGGTCACGGGTTCGCGACGCAGATCGACTGGCTCGCCAGCCACGGCATCGTGAAGGGCTTCGCCGACGGCACGTTCCGGCCGCAGTCGCCCGTCGCCCGCCAGGCGTTCGCCAGCTTCCTGTACAAGGCCGCGGGTTCGCCCGCCTTCACGTTGCCGGCGACCGCGTCGTTCACCGACGTCCCGACCACCCACGCCTTCTTCAAGGAGATCGAGTGGGCCAAGGCCGAGGGCATCGTGGATGGCTTCGGCGACGGCAGCTTCAAGCCGACCACGACCGTGACCCGCCAGGGCGCGGCCGCGTTCGTCTACCGGTTCGCCGGTGAGCCGACGTTCACCGATCCGACGACCACGGCGTTCACCGACGTCCCGACGACGCACAACTTCTTCACGGAGATCGAGTGGGCCAAGGCCAACGGCATCGTCAACGGCTACTCGAACGGCACCTTCGGTCCGTCGGCTGCTGTCGTCCGTCAGGCCGCCGCGGCGTTCATCTACACCTACCTGCAGCTCCCCTAGGGCGTTGCCCCACTGCAGCAACGACGCTGCCGTGATCTGAACTGCTACGGGGGCCGGACGTTCGACCGTCCGGCCCCCTGGGCAGGTGCCGTGCTGCAGGGGAGCTCCTGGGCTCGATCGAGGGGCTCCCTCGCCGCACGGAGGACCTCCCTCCCACGAATGGCAATCGCACCACACGCAATCGGAGCTTCAGAACCTTGCTTCACCGCCGCCACCTGGCCCTCCTCGTCGCCTTCGCCCTCGCGGTTCCCCTCGCGTTCGTCGTCGGCACCCCCTCGATCCAGCCGGCGAGCGCGGCCAGCGCGACCACCGACAACGGGTGCTTCTGGAGCTTCGACAGCGCCGATCGGAACCTCGCCATCAGCTTCTCGGGCGAGGCGTCGCCCCGGAAGGCGGCACCCGGCGACACCGTCACGCTGAGCAACGCCACGATCTCCGCGCAGCTGCAGGCGTGGTTGGGTGTCTACGGGTACAACTTCAACATCCTCGAGGCGGGCCACAACGACATCCCGGCGTCGATATGGGTGGCGATCGAGGGGTCGAACACCGTCGAGGGAACCCAGGTGGTGCGAGCCGAGGTCATGGCCAGCACCGACATCACCCCGTCCGATCCGGAGGTCCCCGGCAGCCAGACGAAGGCGACGCCGATCTCGGTCACCAACCTGGTGCTTCCGGCGACGACGTGGACAGCGACGGGCGGATCGATCGAGTTTCGCCAAGGCAAGCCAGGCTCGCTGTCCGAGAGCGACGCGGGCACAGACCTGGGGAGCCTGTTCATCGCCGCGAAGCTCGGAGCCTTCGACATCACGTTCGATTGCCGCCCGGGCACGGTCGACATCGTCAACCCGCCGTATCCGTTCGTCCCGGCCACGACCTGGGCACCGTTCGATCGGGTCGCCGGGCCGGTGTCGACGCCGACGACGTGCGCCTCGGCTGAGGTCACGAGCTCGTGGTTCGGCTCGGCCAGCCCGTCGACCGTGGTGCTCGGCCGCACCGTCGAGGTCGGCAACGGCGCAGTGTCCGTAGAGGTCGACGACGCGGTGCTCGTCGATGCGTACCAGGCGGGCGACATCGGCACGGGGGACGTGTCGGTTCCCGTCGCGATCACCGGGTCGATCACCGCTTCGTCACCGGCCGGAGCAACGCAGCCGTTCACCACGACCGGGACGCTCACCGGCTCGGTCACCGACGGCCCCGCCGAGGGAACCGGGGACACCACGGCGGACGGTGCCGTGGTGGACGCCGACCTCCCGACGGCGACCTTCACCCCTGGCCAGGTCGGCGAGGTCACGTTCTCGCCGGGTGCCGAGCTGTGGCTCAGCTTCGGTGAGCAGAGCTGGCTCGAGCTCGATTGTGCGGTCGAACCCGTCGTGTTCGAGTCCGCCGACGTCGTGGCCCCCGCCACCACGACCACGTCGACGCCGTCGACGACGGCGACCGCGTCTTCGACCGACTGGACGACAGCGGGACTTCAACCGGACCTCACCCCCAAGACCGGGACGGCTACCTATCCGCTGACCTGCTCCTACGTCTACGACCTTCCGGGGTCCGGGCCGGGCACCGTCTACTACGGCTTGTCGGCGACGGGCACGGTACCCACACGAGTCGTCGCCGGCGACAAGGTGACGCTTTCGGATCAGGCGTACACGGTCACCATCCCGTGGGAGCTGCGCGGACCGCTGCAGACCGGTTTCAACGTGAAGGCCATCGAAGACGGCGACGTGCTCAGCGGCGTGGCGAGCACGACGCTGTTCGCGTCGAACACGGTCGAGGGGATGCTCGACGTGTCGAGCATCCCCGCGCAACTGGGACCGCTCATCAAGGGACAGGCCAGCACCCTCACGTTCAGCCCGCCGGATCAGACCGTCACCGCGGTCGGCGGGGGCCCCGTCGGCTTCGAGGTCCGAGCAGCCACGTTCGACATCACCATCAGCGCGGCGCAGTGGGGCAACGTCCTGGTGTCGTTCGACTGCTTGGCCACCGCCCCGGCCGGGACCTACATCGTGTCCACCGAGGTGCTCGGAGTGTCCGACCTCGTGGCCGCCGGCGACCCCGGCGACAACACCTCAGCGGCCCGGGCGATGCTGCCGGCGACCGGTGGACGCGACACCCGTCCCCTGACCGGACTGGGCCTCGCCCTCGTCGCGGCGGGGGTGATGCTGGTCCGCTTGCCGAGGGCGCTCCGTCGACCTCCCGAGCACACGGGCTGAGGCTGTGGTCTGAGGGTTGCGGTCTGAGGCTGTGGTCTGAGGGTTGCGGTCTGAGGCTGCGATCTGGGGAGGCGTGGTCTGACGGCTGCGATCTGAGGCTGCGATCTGGGGAGGCTGTGGTCTGACGGGCTGCGCTCTGACGGGCTGCGGTCTGACGGTTTGGGCGTTGCTCGGTGGATGACCGGTGATCAGCCGATGATCAGCCGGTGATCAGCCGGTGATCAGCGGATCGTGGTGACTCGCCGGCGGGCGGTGAGGCGTTCGAAGTCGGCCCGTCGGCACACCATGAACGCGGCGCGCTTGTCGGGGAGCTCGATCTCGCTGTCCTTGCGGTAGCCGAGGAAGGCGAGCAGGGAGAGGAAGTTGTGGTTGCGGACGTCGGGCTCCCCGACGATGCGCAGGTTCTCGGGGCGCCGGAACAGGAACCGGGTGCAGGCCATGCCCATGGCGATGCTGATGCGGCCGAGCTGGTCCTCGTCGCCGATGAGCACGTGGGCGCCCACGTCGCCCTGCTGGATGG
>CAZALT010000037.1:0-1545 GCA_964485515.1 uncultured Rhabdothermincola sp.
CGCAGAAGCCGTTCTCGGCGAGGTGGATGACCTCGGCGCCGGCGTCGGTGTCCTGCAGTTGGATGACGTCGACGTCTTCGGGCCCGATGCCGGCCTCCTCGTAGGCGTTGCGTGACGCGTACACCGTGGGCGACACGTCCTCGTCGACCGCGGCCCACGACGTGTTGACCTCGTAGGCGCCGTAGCTGCGGCTCTGGATCTTGGACGAGCGCAGGTAGATCGGCGTGTCGGTGTAGTTCTTGGCCAGGTCCGCGTTGCACAGCACCACGGCGGCGGCGCCCTCGTCGGGGGCGCAGAACATGTACTGCGTGAGCGGGTAGTTGAGCATCGCGCCGCCCAGCACGTCTTGTTCAGCCAGCGGCTTGCGACGGAAGGCCTTGGGGTTGAGCGCCCCGTTGCGGGTGTTCTTGGCCACGACCTTGGCCAGCGTGGCGCTGGTGATGCCGTGGTCGTGCATGTAGCGGTTGATCTTCATGCCGAAGAACTTGGTGGTCGTGTACTGGCCGTTGTCGGCGTACCAGGTGGGCATGTTGACGAGGTTCGGGTCGAAGCGGAACGCACCGCGCCCGTGCTTGTCCATGCCGACCGCGACGGCGATGTCGGCGGCGCCGGCCTTGATGGCCTGGGCCGAGTTGATGATGGTCGACGCTCCCGTGGCGCACGCGTTGAACACGTTCATGAACGGGATGCCGTCGAGGCCGAGCAGACCGGTGAGCGGGTCGACCTGGGCGGCTTCCCAGCTGCCGCCGTAGGCGACCTGCACGTCGGCCCAGGTGACCCCGGCGTCGGTGAGGGCCATGTCGACGGCGTCGGCCGCCATGTCGAACGCGGACTTCTCGCCAAAGCGTCCGAAGGGGTGGAGTCCGACTCCGATGATCGCGACGTCAGTCATGGTCAGCTCCTCAGTTGGTCGCGCCGGCGACGGCAGCGGAGGTCGGGGCGAAGGCGAAGGTCATGATCTCGTCGCCCTCGGCGTCGGTGTAGAAGGGAACGATCTGGAGCTCGACGTCCATGCCGAAGTCGATCTTGTCGGTGTCCTGCTCGGTGAGCTTGCCCTCGACCCGGATGAGGTCGCCGAGCTGGATGAGCCCCACGGTGAAGGGGACGAACGACGCGCCGGTTGGATCACCCGCGTAGGGGATGGCGGGCGGGAAGCCCTGCGTGGTCCACGCGATGAGCGTGCCGCGGGTGGGCAGCTCGATGGTCTCCATCGTCTGGGTGCCTTCACGTGGGCAGCGGCTCTGGGCGGGGAAGGTCACCGCCTGGCACGCGGAGCACTGGCTGCCGATGAGCGCGGGCTCGTCGGAGGGCCAGGTGAAGATGTCGGCGAGTGGCTTCTGCATGGCGGGATCTCCTCGGTCGCCCAGGCGCGCAGCCCGTGGGTTGGCCGCGCCTGGAGACTAGTCAGAAACATCTAGATGGTTCCACGCCCGGAGCGGCCAGGAGAACGATCAGGAGAACGCCCGTTGCCCCAGGAGGAAATCCCGTTCTACCAGATTCGGGGCGAGCTCGACGGCCCGGTCCAGTGGGCCGGCGGGATGGTGC
>CAZALT010000037.1:1645-14122 GCA_964485515.1 uncultured Rhabdothermincola sp.
GCAAGGTGCGCAAGGTGCGCAAGGTGCGCAAGGTGCGCAAGGTGCGCAAGGTGCGCAAGGTGCGAGATACTGCTTGACCTCGAATCATTCGTGTGCGAATGATTCATCTATGAATGAGAACGGGTGCCGCGGGTCCGAGGACCTCGACGGCGGCCAGAGCCACGGCTACGAGGACCACATCGGCCGGCGCCTCGCCCTGACCGCCAAGAAAGTCCGTGCCTACGTCGACGGCAAGGTCGCCGAGGAGGGTTCGACGCTCAACGTCGTCATCCTGGCCCGCATCCTCGCCACCGAGCCGGGCCTGTCGCAGCGCGAGTTGGCCGACCGGCTCCACCTCGGCGGCCCGGCGACGCTGCGCCACGTCGATCGCATGGAGTCCGACGGCCTCCTGGCCCGGCACCCCGATCCCCGCGATCGTCGGGTCCATCGCCTCGAGCTCACCCCTGCGGGCAAGCGCCGCCTCACCCACCTCGAGAAGGTGACCGGGGCGGCCGATGCCGCCATCACCTCCGAGCTCACCGCCGAGGAGATCACCCAGCTCCTCGGCTACCTCGATCGGCTCGCGTCACGCGCCGCCGAGCTCCGAGACCAGGAGGTCGACGCATGAGCCTCGACACGCCGACCGACCGCTCGCCGATGGGCAACGATGCTGCCCACGACCACGTCATCGAGGTCACCGGCCTCACCAAGCTGTACCCACCGGACGTCCTCGCCGTCGACTCGCTCGACCTCCAGGTGCGACGGGGGGAGATCTTCGGCCTCCTCGGGCCGAACGGTGCGGGGAAGTCGACCACGGCCGGGATGCTCACCACCCGGGTCATCCCGACGGCGGGCACGGTCTTCGTCGGCGGCATCGACGTGGTCGCCCACCCCACCCACGCCAAGCGGATCATCGGGGTGGTCCCGCAGACCAACACCCTCGATCGGAGCCTCACGGCTGCCGAGAACCTCTCGTACCACGGGCAGTTCTTCGGCATGTCGGCCAAGCAGGCCAAGCGCGAAGCCGCCTACTGGATCGACCGCATCAAGCTGAACCGGTTCGCCGACAAACCAGTTCTGGCGCTCTCCGGTGGGATGGCCCAGCGCCTCATGCTGGCGCGGGCCGTCATGCACCGCCCCGACGTGCTCTTCCTCGACGAGCCCACGACCGGCCTCGACCCGCAGAGCCGGCTCGCCCTCTACGAGATGGTGCGCGAGCTGAACGCCGATGGTCAGACGATCCTCCTCACCACGCACTACATGGAGGAGGCCGACGAGCTGTGCGAGCGCATCGCGATCATCGATCACGGCAAGGTTCTCGCGCTCGACACGCCCGACGGGTTCAAGCGCCAGATCGGGGCCGACACCATCGTCACCCTCGACGCACGAGGCGACCTCGAGGGGTTCGTCGATGCGCTCGAAGCGATCGACGGCGTCCGGTCGGCGAGCCGCAACGGCGATGTGATCAGGCTGGCCATCGCCGGCACGGACGGCATCGTCGCCCCCATCGTGATGACTGCCGACCGATCCTCGATCGAGCTCGTCAACATCTCGGTGACCGAGCCCTCGCTCGAGACCGTGTTCATCCACCTCACCGGAAAGGAGCTGCGGGACTGATGGCCACCTTCGCGACCACCCCGACCTCCGGCTCGAACGCACTGACCGTCGGGCCTCGCTCGTCCGACGCCACGTCGCCCGCCCGACTCGCCGCTCATGCGTTCTGGGCGCTGTTGCGCCGCGACGTCACGGTGCTGCGCAAGAGCCTGTCCACGTTCATCCCCCGGACGGTCATCCAGCCGTTCCTGCTCGTGTTCGTGTTCGCCTTCGTGTTCCCCCAGATCGGCAACGGTCCCACCGGTGCCGCCGGCAGCGCCTTCGCCACGCAACTCGTCGCCGGCGTGCTCGGCATGAGCATCTTGATGCAGGGCGTCCAGGGGGTCGCACTCCCGCTCGTCCAGGAGTTCGGCTTCACCCGCGAGATCGAGGACCGCGTGCTCGCCCCGATGTCGATCGGCCTCGTCGCGTTCCAAAAGGTCGTGTCGGGTGCGCTGCAGGGGCTGCTCGCCGCGCTGCTGGTGTTCCCCATCGCTGCCGTCGTCCCGACCTACCCGGTCCACCTCCACATCAACTGGCTGATCCTGCTCACCCTGGCCCCGCTGGCTGGCATCGCCTGCTCGAGCCTCGGCCTGTTCTTCGGCACGAAGTTCGACCCCCGCTCGGTGCCGGTCCTGTTCGGCGTCATCATCCTCCCGCTGACGTTCCTGGGTTGCACCTACTACTCGTGGACCTCGCTGGCGCCCATCCAGTGGCACGGCATCTCCTGGCTGCAGGACCTCGTCCTGATCAACCCGCTGGTCTACGTGTGCGAAGGGTTCCGCGCCGCGGTGACGACCTCGAGCCACATGAGCTTGTGGGCCGTGTACCTCGGCCTCGTCGCCTTCTCGGCGCTCTTCTTGTGGCAAGGCGTCACGGGCTTCAAGAAACGGGTGATCTCATGAGTAGTGATGCCGCACCTCCACCGTCGGCCACCCCCACGACCGGGCGACGTGGCGGACGTGACCGTCCCGCCATCGATCTCGAGGTCTTGCGGACCGAGCAGCTCACGCCGTCGATGGTGCGGGTCGTGCTCGGCGGCGACGGGCTCGCCGCCTACGACGACAAGCCGTTCACCGACCGCTACGTGAAGCTGGTCTTCCCGGGCGACGACCGACCTCGCATCCGCACCTACACGGTGCGCTCGTACGACGCGCTCGCAGGCGAGCTGGTCATCGATGTCGTGCAGCACGGCGACGCCGGCATCGCGGGTCCGTGGGCGGCCAACGCACGACCCGGCGATCTGATCTCGCTGCGCGGACCCGGTGGCGCCTACCGCCCCGACCTCGATGCCGACTGGTACCTCTTCGTCGGCGACCCGGCCGTCTTCCCCGCCATCGCCTGTGCCGTCGAGTCGCTGCCTCCCGATGCCCGCGTCGTCGTGGTCGCCCGCGCCCACGACCAGGACGAGGCCGCCTACCTCCAGCTTCCCGACGACGTCGAGGTCCACTGGCTCGTCGACGACGCCGACCGGGGTCTGGTCGACATGGTCGCGTCGCTGAGCTTCTCCGATGGGCGGATCGATGCCTTCGTCCACGGCGAGCTGCACGAGGTCCGAGCACTGCGCCGCCACCTCATCGACGAGCGGGGCGTGCCCGTCGAGCAGCTGTCGATCTCGGGCTACTGGCGTGAAGGGCTCGTCGAGGACGAGTTCCAGCAGGCCAAGCGCCAGAGCTCCTGAGCTCCTGAGCTCGCTCCGACCGGCGAACCCACGCCCGGCGGCACCGACATGGTCGGTTCCGGCAGAGACGCGGGATCGAGCGCGGAGACGAACGATCGACCGGCGCGGGCGTGCCTCAGGTTCGGGTCACGACCCACGACTGCCCATCGGCGGGCAGGTAGGCGCACAACCGGCCGGTGGTGACGCTGTCCGCGAGGTGCTCGCCCAGCCCCGGCGAGGCCCGGGTGACGGCGTCGAGGGCTCGACGCAGCGCTTTGGTCACGCGCACCCGGGCCCGTTCCAGCTCGGGATCCGAGGCGACGAGGAAGGAACCGCCCGCCAGCTCCCGGCGAAGCGCCTCCATCTCCTCGGCCTCCGCAGCTGTCGGTGATCGGCGTCGTCGCTCGAGCTCGCCCAGCCGGCGGCGGTACGCGGCTCGGGCCTGGGCGTCGAGCGTGGTCGAGGCCGTCGAGGTCGTGGGCATGCCCGCCTCGACACCGCCCCCGAGCTCGACCGCGGTGAGCGTGGTACCCGCCCGAGCCAGCAGGGTGACCAGGAGGTCCAGCCCGGCGGAGTGGCGGACCGTCGCCGTCCCTGTGGGGTGGGTCAGCTCCCACTCGCCGCCATCGATCGTCGCGACGTGACTCGCGCCTCCGTCGCGCCGGAGCTCGCCGGCGAGCCGAACCGCATCCTCGGCCCGTGCCTCGAGTCCCCAGCCGCGGAGCTCAGCGATGGCGAGCTCGACGTCGGCGAGGTCCTGAGCTCGATCTCGGCCGGGGAGGCGGGCGGCGGCCCGATCGAGTCGGGTGAGCGTGGTCCACGGACCCACCGGTCGGCTGGTCAGCACCGCCTCATACCAGCGGTCCGATTCGTCCCACGCGCCGATGGCGCCCGCGAGTCCGGCGACCACTCGGCCGACCGGACCGTAGGACGCGTAGCCGGATCCGTGCGTCGCATCGAGGTGGCCGAAGGGGCGGAGCAGTTCGAGGAGGACGACGCTGCGGACCCGGTCGTCGAGGTGGAGCGCGGTCAGTCCGAGGAGCTGCACGGTGACGAGCCAGTTCAGGTCGCGAGGGACGCAGGCGAAGTCGTCGACAGCGACGGCATCGAAGAGCTGGCGGGCTTCGTCGAGCTCGCCGATCTCGGCGAGGGAGAAGGCGAGTCCCACGTCCCAGTTGACCCCGACCCGGGGGGAGGAGGCGCGGATCGACCTGATCGGTTCGATGAGATCGGCGAGGCCCCGCCGGAAGAACCGCTCGATGGCGGTGACGATGGCGACGTTCTGGAACGAGAACGGCGAGCCCGCGTCGGCGGCGGTCGAGCTGATGGCGCGCTGGTTGGCGGCGACGGCGTCGTCGATCTGTCCGGTGAGCATGGCGAGGTTGCTGCGCCACAGCTCGAGACGTCGCTCGGTCATCGGCGTTGCAACGCCATCGGCCGCATAGGTCTCCATGGCGTCGACGACGCCTCGCAGATCGCCGTGGTCGAAGCGGTCGATGACCGTCCACTCGACGATGCGTCGTCGCAGGTCCGAGTCCGTCATGGCCGGGAGCCGGCGGGCCGACTCGATGAGCTCCTCGCGCTCGAGCAGCGTGTCGGGACCCCACTGGGCGTAGAGCCGTCCGAGGGCGACCTCGGCCGCGAGGTCGTCGTCACCTTCACCGATCAACGACGCCGCTCGTTCCAGGTCCGCAGCACGCCCGCGTGCCACCTCGGTCCAGGTCTCGGTCGTCGCGCCTTCTTGGACCGACCAGTACCGGGTGAGCGCACGCCCGACGAGCGCCCGAGCCAGCTCGTGGTCGTCAGCGGCCGATTCGACCCGGTGCTGCCAATGGTCGAGCAGCGTCCGGTCGGTGGTGGGCAGCGTCTCGACGATCGCCCACGGCAGTGGGGGTGGATGGCTCATGTCACGGGGGCCGCCGGATGTTCCTACGATCGGGAGATGCGGACGGCGAGTGAGGTGCTTGATCGGGGAGTGCCCGACGTGACGTCCACCGCCGCGCTGCCCAACGTACTCGCCGCTGAAGTCGACCTCCTCGCCGGCCGGTGGGAGCGATGGGTCGCCCCCGACGTCGACGCGGGTCTTCGTGCCCGAGCCCTCGTGATCGCCGGCCGACCGGGAGAGGCGCGCGACGCGCTCACCGAGCCAGGGGTCGGGTCAGGGTCGGTGCAGGGTCTTGCGGCCGGCGTGTGGGCCGGGTCGCGGGTCGGAGCGCCGGGAGACGTTCGGGACGTGTGGAACCGGCGCATCGATGACGCAGATGGCATCGGGGTGTTGGTCGAGGACGACGGGGTCGTGCTCGGCCCGGCCGACCTCTTCCGGGCCCTGCTCCGCCTACACGACGGTGACATCGACGATGCTCTCGGTCTCTTCGCGGCGGCCGCCGCCGCCGGCGATGCGCGGTCGCCGGCGTGGGGGGCGCGAGTCCGACTCGAGTGGGCCCGCGCCTTGGCGACGCTCGCCGAAGTCGTCGACACACCCGCCCTCGTCGCCGACGAGCGAGACCGTGTCCTGCGCTCGGCGAGCATGTTCTTCGTGGCGGGCGGTTACGTCCACCTGGCGATGGTCGCAACGGATCTCGCCTCGACGCCCGCGGTCACGGTGCGCGCCGATCCCACACTCGGCCATCTCCTGCCCGGCGATCGCTGGTCGATCGGCTTCGGCGTGCAACCGGCTGTCGACGTGCGGGCGAGCAAGGGCCTGATCGCGCTCCGGCATCTCGTCGGCAACCGGTCGCGGGCCGTTCCCGCGGTCGAGATCGAGGCGATCGTCGACGGTCGCCTCGACGATGCCAACCAGATCGTCCGCCAGATCGGTGCGGTCGCCGACGGGGGATCGGGTGCGGGCGCGGACCGAGCCGCGGCGGTCCTCGCCGAGCGCTTCCGCGATGACCGTGCCCGGTCGAGCGTCTCGAAGCTGCTGCACCGGTCGATCGAGCGGATCGGAGATCAGCACGTGATGCTCGCCCGGCACCTCCGTGTCACAGTGCACCCCGGCCACCTGTGCCGCTACACGGGCAGCGACCGGGTGGCCTGGCAGCTCACCTGAGGTGGGTTCAGGCCGATCGGCAGGTGCGACGCAGGTGGCTCGCTCGGCGGATGTGCGCGCAGGCCGGCGCCGCTCGCTGGGGCGTGGGATGCAGGTCGAGCAGGGCCAGGACCTCCTCGCCTTCTCGGCCCGTCACGATCTCGCCGTGGATCTGGGCCAGCTCGAAGCTGGGACGGACGCCGAGCGTGCTGACCAAGGTGGTGCAGGCACGGTCGTAGGCGGCCAGCGCTTCGATCGACCGGCCGCTGGCGTGCAGCGCGGCCAGGAGGAGGGCCCACCGGCGCTCGCGCAGCGGGTCGGCTGCGGTGAGCTCGACGAGCAGCCGAGCGGCGGCTTCGGTGTCGCCCATCACGATCCGGCTCGCGGCGAGCTGGTCGGCGACGTCGGCGTGGATGGCGGTGAGCCGCGCCCGCTCGACCTCAGCGGGGTGGTGGTCGGTCAGGTCCAGGTACGGCGTTCCCGTCCAGAGGTCCAACGCCTCGGCGCACGGGGCGAGCGCGGCGGGCCCGGCCGGGCGGCGGAGCGCCTCGTCGGCATGGCCGTCGAAGAACCCGACGTCGGTGGGTCGCCCGCTTCGATAGCCGCTCGCGTCGCTGACGATCAGGTCGTCACCGAAGGCGCTGCGCAGCCGTGCGACCTGGTTCTGCAGCGACTGCCGTGCGGTGGCGGGCGCCCGACCTGCCCACACGGCATCGATGAGCACGTCGGTGGTCACGCCGCGCTCGCCGTGCAGCACCAACGTGGAAACCAGGGCCCGCTGTCGTGCCGTGAGCACCTCGTCGCCGATCCGGGTCGGACCCAAGATCGCGATCATGTCTCCCCCCGGCGTCTGTCGTGACGTCTGTCGTGGTGCCTGTCCTGGTGTCGGTTCCCGTCTTGGCATTCGTGGCGCCTCCCGCATCTCGATCCGTCCGACACCGCCGCGATCGTGGCGCGTGTCCCGTTGTTGGTGAGATGTGACACGGGCCCGGTTCGCGGGACATTTGCGGTCGTGCACGCGATCGGCCCGCCGAGAAGCGCTTCCCGGCGGGCCGATCTGGTTGCGGTGGTGCTGTTGGCGGCTCGTTGGCCGGGCCCTCGGGGACCCCGTGGATCCCCGGTGGGATCAGTCCGTCGTCTTGGTGCGGTAGCGGCGCAGCGCGAACGGGACGGCGATCGCCAGGATCAGCGCGCAGTAGATGAACGACGCGGGCACCGGATGCTCGAGCGGCCAGCTCGCGTAGTCCAGCGGCGGTGTCGGGTTGCCGAACAGCTCCCGCACCGCGGCGACCATGGCACTGACGGGGTTCCATGCGGCGAACACCTGGAGCGCCTTGGGCATCGTCTCGATCGGGACGAAGGCGTTCGAAACGAACGTGATGGGGAACACGATGGTGAAGCCCACGCCCATGACCGCGTCCGGGCTGCGGACGCTCAGGCCGATGCCCGTGCCGACCCACACCATGGCAGAGGCGTAGAGCAGGAGGAGGACGATGGCGAGCGCGAACTCCGCCGGGGAGCTGTGCACCCGCCAGCCCACGAGGAGCCCGGTGCTGAGCAGGATCACGATCGAGAGCGACAGGCCACCGAGCTCGGCGAGGTAGTGGCCGACGAGGTACGCGGTCCGCGATGCGGGCAAGGATCGGAACCGATCGATGACCCCTTCGAGGAGGTCGTTCGCCATGGCGGTGCCCGGCCCCATCATGCCGAAGGTGAGGTCTCGACGAGGACGGTGACGGGCCCGTCGTTGACGAGCTCGACCGCCATGTCCGCACCGAACACCCCGGTGGACACGGTCGCGCCGAGCCCGCGGAGCGACTCGACGACCTGGGTGACGAGCGGTTCTGCCTGTTCGGGTCGCGCCGCTTGGATCCACGACGGACGTCGGCCCTTGCGGGTGTCGCCGTAGAGCGTGAACTGGCTCACGACGAGGATCTGCCCGGTGGTCTCGGACACCGAGAGGTTCATCTGGCCGTCGTCGTCGTCGATGATGCGCAGGCTCCAGAGCTTGGTGGCCAGCTTGTCGGCGGCCGATGCGTCGTCGTCGTGGGTGACGCCGACGAGCACGAGCAGTCCGGCATCGATGGCACCCACGACCTGGCCGTCGACGGTGACCGCCGCCCGGGTGACCCGTTGGACCAGCGCTCGCATGGAAGACCCGCTCAGCTCGTCGTGCCGGCTTGCGCCGCGCAGGCGGCGCACGTGCCGGTGATGGTGAGGTGGTTCGGATCGGCGACGAAGCCGAAGTCCTCGGCGAGCTTCCGGGCGACGGGAGCGAACGTGGCCCCCGGGAGGTCGATCACCGTCCCGCATGACGAGCAGACGGCGTGGTGGTGGCGGTCGGATGCCAGGTGGTAGCTCGCTGGTCCGTCGGCGAGCCGGGCCTCGGTCAGCACACCCATGTCGGCGAGCGATTCCAGCGTCCGGTAGATCGTCGACAGGTGCACATCGGGGGCCGAGCGATGGACCCTCGTCGCGATCTCTTCGGCGGAGAGGTGCTCGGCGCCGGCCTGCAGGAGCACCTCCAACACGCGTTGGCGGGCCTCGGTGATGCGACCGCCGGCCTCGCGGACTCGAGCGATGAGGCTGTCCACGGTGGGCGCGTCCGGCCCGGAGGACCCAGAGCCAGCGGCGGTGTCGTGCTGGTGATGCGCGGGTTGATCGCCGGTCACGGCGTGGACCCTACTGGGGCCTGCTCGCGCTGTTGGGGTGTCCGACACGGGCCTTGGCTCGACCGCGGCTGCGGCCTCGAACGGGAACTGCGAACGTCTTGCAACTAGGGTCCTCCCTCTGATGCGAACGGTTCGCATCTCTGAGCAGTTGGGAGATCAGGTGACGCGCAGTCGAGTCGTAGCGGCAGCGATGGCGGGGCTGATGGCGACGGGTGTCCTCGCCTGTGGAGGCAGCGGTTCTGACCCCTCCGCCGCAGGCTCGAGCGGCACTGCCACGAGCGCCCGCCTCGACGTCGTCACCACCGTCGCGCCGATCACATCGATCGCCGCGGCGGTCATCGGCGACAACGCCGACATCACCGGCATCGTGCCGGAGGGGACCAACTCGCACACGTTCGCCCCCAAGCCCTCCGACGCCGAGGCGCTCGAGAAGGCCGACGTCATCTTCGTGAACGGCATGCAGCTCGAAGCGCCCACCATGGATCTGGCCGAACAGGTCAAAGTCGGGTCGACCCCCATCATCGAGCTCGCCGACGACACGATCTCCGAGGACGAGTGGGTCTACGACTTCTCGTTCCCGGAGGACGAGGGCAAGCCGAACCCGCACCTCTGGACCAACCCGGCGATGGCGCAGCGCTACGCCGAGATCATCCGAGACGAGATGGTCGAGCTCGATCCCGCCAACGCGGACGAGTACACCGCGAACACGGCGGCTTTCGCCGAGCAGGTCGCCGAGCTCGACGCCGCGATGCGCACGGCCTTCGCCACCATCCCCGCCGCGAACCGCAAGCTGCTCACGTACCACGACGCCTACGCCTACTTCGCCCAGGACTACGGGTTCGACGTGATCGGCGCGATCCAGCCGTCGTCGTTCGACGAGCCGACCCCGTCCGAGGTCGCCGACCTCATCACCCAAGTCCGGGAGTCGGGAGTGCCCGCGATCTTCGGCTCCGAGGTGTTCCCCAGCTCGGTGCTCGAACAGATCGGATCGGAGACCGGGGTGCGCTACGTCGACGTGCTGCGCGACGACGACCTGCCGGGCGAGCCTGGGTCGCCCGACCACTCCTGGTACGGCCTCATGCGCTTCGACTACGCCACCATGACCGCGGCGCTCGGCGGCGACCCGACGGCGCTCGACGCGCTCGACACGGCACCCGCGGTGCCGGATGCGGCAACCTATCCCCAGTGAACTCCCCGGACGGGCGGCCCCCCACGCCTCCGAACACGGCGCTCGTGCGGTTGGATGGCGTGGGCGTGCGCCTCGGACGATCGCTGGTGCTCCAGGGCATCGACCTCCAGATCGGCCCGTCGGACTTCGTGGGCATCGTGGGGCCGAGCGGCGCCGGCAAGACCACGTTGCTCCGCGCCGTGCTCGGTCTGCAGCGAGCGACGGTCGGATCGACCGAGCGCCGAGCGGGCCTGCGCATCGGGTACGTGCCGCAGATCGGAACGGTCGACGCGACCTTCCCACTGACCGTCACGGAGTGCGTGCTGCTGGCGGGCGCCCGCCGTCGGGGCCTGCCGTGGGCGTCGGCCACCGAGCGTTCGGACGCCAAGCGGGTGCTCGGACGGCTCGGGCTCGGCGACCTCGCCGACCGTCACCTCCGCGAGCTGTCGGGCGGACAGCTGCAGCGCGTCTTCATCGCCCGGGCGCTGCTCGGCGACCCCGATCTCCTCGTCCTCGACGAACCCACGTCGGGCATCGACGTCCGGACCCGTCACGAGATGCTGCACCTGCTCGGTGAGCTGCACGTCGACGGGCCCGCCATCGTGCTGGCCACCCACGACCTCAACGGCATGGCCGCCCACCTGCCCGACCTGATCTGCCTCAACCGCACGGTCGTCGCTCGCGGCGCGCCGCTCGACGTGCTCACCCCGCCCGTGCTCGAGGCGACCTACGGCGCGTCGTTCGAGGTGCTCGTCCACGCCGGCATGCCCGTGGTGGTCGACCACGGACTCGGCGTCCCTGGTCATTCGCACGGCGTCGATCGTTCGGCCACGGGCGTGGCCCGGTGAGCGACTTCCTCCACCCCTTCACCTTCGAGTTCTTCCGGCAGGGCTTCGTCGTCGCCGTCCTGGCTGGCGCACTGTGCGCGATGGTCGGGACCTTCGTCGTCGTCCGTGGCATGGCCTACCTGGGTCATGGCCTGTCCCATGCCGTGTTCGGCGGCTTCGCCGTCAGCGCGATCCTCGGCGTGAGCGTGGTGGCCGGCGCGGCGGTCTGGGGCGTCGTCGTCGCCCTGATGATCGGGCGCGTGTCGCGTCGTCGCGTGGTGTCGAGCGACGCAGCCATCGGTGTGCTGACGCTTGCCTCGTTCGCGCTCGGACTCGCGCTCCTCGGCTGGCGGCCGACCAGGACCGTCGATCCCGATGCCGTGCTGTTCGGCAACGTGCTCGGCGTGAGCACGGCCGATCTCGTCGTCGTCGCCGCCGTCACCTTGCTCGCGGTGGTGGTCGTCGCCGCGGGCTACCGGTCGTTCGTGGCGTGCAGCTTCGACGCCGAGGTGGCGGCCGCGAGCGGTATCCGCGTCGGCTGGAACGACGCCGTGCTGCTCGCCATGCTGGCCATCGCGGTGCTGGCGGCGATGAACGTCATGGGTGCCACCCTGGTGGCCGCCGGCATCGTGATCCCGCCCGCCACGGCCCGGCTCCTCACCAACCGGTTCGGTCGGATGCTGTGGCTCGCCACGCTGTTCGGGGCGGCCGGCGGGGCCATCGGCATGATCGCCTCCTACCACCTCGACATCGCGTCGGGACCCGTGATCGTGCTGGTCGAGAGCGTCGGCTTCGGGGTCGCGTACGCGCTCCACGCCCTCCGGGCGCGCATCGAGTCCCACTCGCGTGCGAGCACCTCGCCCGGCCGCGACCCAGGGGCCTGGGAGCCGGTCGACGCGACACGAGGTGGTCGCACAGACGATGCGTTCACGCCGGTGGGTGGCCGGACTCCAGGGTGAGGAGGGCGACCTTGACCTGGGTTCCGCCGAGGTACTGGCCGATGGTGCCGTCGCTGCGCACGACGCGGTGGCAGGGGATGACGACGGGGATCGGGTTGTGCGAGCACGCGCTCCCCACCGCCCGCACCGCCTTCGGGTTCCCCGCCGCGGCGGCCACCTCGGCGTAGGAAGCGGTCGTGCCGTAGGGGATCGCCGGCAGGCTCGAGACGACCTCGCGCCGGAAGCCGGAGACGAGCGAAAGGTCGACGGCCAGGTCGAAGACCACTCGTGAGCCGGCGAAGTACTCGTCGAGCTGGCGGGCGGCCGGGTCGGTGCGACGCCCGGATTCGAGGATCCGGGGGCTGACGGTCGTGGCGAGCGTGGACAGCACGTCGTCGAGCCCCTCGCACTCGAAGGCGATGCGCACGATGCCTTCGGGTGTGGCCGCGACGAGGAGCGAGCCGATCGGACTGTCGACCACGCGGTAGCTGACGTCGAGCAGGTCCTCTCGGGCGGCGTCGTCAGCGAGGTGGCGCCGCAGCTGGTCGATCGTCGTCGGTGGGGGAGCGAGATCGAGCGGCGCGAAGGCCTCGTTCGCGGTCGGGTCGTTCG
>CAZALT010000037.1:14222-25200 GCA_964485515.1 uncultured Rhabdothermincola sp.
GGTCGGGTCGTTCGCGGTCGGGTCGTTCGCGGTCGGGTCGTCCTGGGTCATGAGGTCGTCTCCTCGGGTGCGTTCGTGCGGAGTCGAGCCATGCCGTCTGCCGCGGCGCGTCGGGCCGCTGGTGCGGAACCGCCGATCGTGGCGGCGACCTCGGCGTAGGGGAGTCCGGCGACGTGGTGCAGGACCACGGCGGTGCGCTGCCGGTCGGTGAGGTGGCGCAGCAGTGCGGAGATGTCCTCGTCGACGAGTCGGTCGACCAAGGCCGTCGCGTCCGGGGTCGCACGGTTCGCGATCGCGGTGTCGGCGGGCTCGATCGGCGTCGGCCGTCGAGCGGCTCGACGGTGGTGGTCCATGGCCTTGTTGTGGGCGATCGTCACCAGCCACCCGCCGATGTTCCGCTCCGAGCGCAGGTCCGGGTAGGCGCGCAGTGCAGCGAGGAAGGTCTCGGACCACACGTCGTCGGCGTCGTCCGGTCCGGTGAGCGCCCGGCACACGCGCCAGACCCGGTCGGCGTGCTCGTCGACGATGCGTTCGAACGGGGCCAGCTCCACACCAGGTGAACGCCTGGGATGTCCAGCACGTGAGGTGGCTCGTCGGGAGGGCACGGCGCCATCGTCGCGAAGACGGCCGACAGCCGCCGAGCTGGCGTCGTTCATGGACTCCTACTAGACCCTGTTAGGTCGGCCGAACAGCATGGTTCGGTCGGTCGTGCTGCAGCGATCACGCGGCGCGTCTCCAACCGGAAGGAACGCCCCGACATGGCCTCGACCCGAACCCACCTGCTGCGTCCACTCGCGGTCGTCGCCCTCACGGTGCTCGCGTCGGCCGGAGTCGCGTGTGGATCGTCGGGCTCGGGTGACGAGGCTTCGACCGACACGTCGGCGACCAGCGAATCGACGTCATGGAGCTTCACCGACAGCAACGGCACGACCCACGAGCTCGACCAGATCCCGCAGCGCATCGTGGCCCAAAGCACGATCGCTGGTGGCCTGTGGGAGTACGGCATCGTCGCCGCCGGCGTGATCGGTCCCATGGTCACCGCCAGCGGAGCACCCGACTCCTCCATCGGTTTGGCGCCTCCCGAGGCGTTCACCTCGATCTCCGACGGAAGCGAGGAGCCGAGCGCCGAAGCCATCGCCGCGCTCGACCCCGACATCATCGTCGTGCCCTCCTGGGGCGACAACGGCCTGTGGGGCATCTCCGATGCCGTGGCGGCCCAGCTCGAAAGCCGGTATCCGATCGTCGAGATCCGGGTCGACAACCGTCTCATGACCGAACCGCTCGAGCTCGTCGCGGCGCTAGCCGAGTCGCTCGGCGCCGACCCGGCCACCGCGAACGTCCCCGACGCCAAGGGCGCGTTCGAGCAGGCCTCGGACCGCCTGTCCGGGGCCGTCGCCGCCAATCCGGGCCTTCGGGTCGCGGCCGCCTCGGGCACCACGACCGAGATGTACGTGGCCTACGCGCCAGCGTTCCCCGACCTCGCCTACTACCAGGAGCTGGGCATGGAGTTCGTCGAGCCCGCCGAACACGACACGGCCGGTGGGTTCTGGGAGACGCTGAGCTGGGAGGAGGCCGACAAGTACCCCGCCGACCTCTTGCTGATCGACGCCCGCACGGGAACGCTCGACGAGCTCATCGGTCAGATGCCAGCGCCGGCAAAGGCGCTCCCCGCCGTCGAGGCCGGGCAGATGACCTCATGGAAGGCGACGACGGCGATCGGCTACGGCTATGTGGCTCAGACGATCGACGAGCTCACCGCCGCGGTCTCGGCCGCGCGGCCTGGCATCGCCTGAGAGAGGGGCCTGGCATCGCCTGAGCCGGGTCGGGATCCGCCGACCTCATGGGTCGTTCGGCCCCTTCTTGGCCGCTCCGATGTCGTTCATGTGAACGAATGCTCAAGCACCGCCCTCTTCTTGTCGAACCACCTCGGGTACTCCAGAATCCCCCCAGAATTCCCCCCGAATCCCCCCCCGGAAGGCTCGAAGTCATGCGACAGGTCAGTTCGAAGATGCGGCGAATCTCGAAAGGGGTGGCGGCCCTCACCGCCGTCGGCGTGATCGCGGCGAGCTGTGGAGGAGGCGGGAGCTCTGACGAGGGTTCGACCGACACCTCGGCCCCGCCGTCGAGCGCTCCGACGTCGGAAGGTGCGGCCGTCCAGGGCGGCAACCTGACGATCGCCGTCGAGTCGGAGACGCCCGGGTGGAACCCGGCGTCGACGCAGTGGGCCCTGGAGGGCAACTTCGTCGGTTCGTCGTTCTTCGAGCCGCTCATGGTGCTCAACTCGGACGGCGTCGCCGTGCCGTGGATCGCCGAGTCGGTGGAGCCGAACGAGAACTCGACGCTCTGGACGATCACGGTCCGCGACGGCATCACCTTCCAGGACGGGACCGAGGTCACGGCGGAGAACGTCGCGGACAGCTTCAGGTTCCAGGTGAGCGAAGGTCTCATCGCCGTCATCAGCGCGACGCTGATCGGCGACATCGCGGTCACGGGACCGGACACGTTCACCATCGCGGTCCACGCGCAATGGGGAGCGTTCGACACGATGCTGTCGACCGCCCTGGGCTATGTGATGGCACCCTCGATGCTCGCCAAGGAAGACAAGGGCGCCAGCGCCCCGGTGGGCACGGGCGCCTACCAGTTCGAGCGCTGGGACAAGGACAGCGCCCTGCGGGTCCGCGCCTACGGCGACTACTGGGGCGGACCGTGCGCCGTCGTCGAGGACCCTGACGCCGAGCTCCAGCGGCTGTGCGACGACCTCGGCGTGCCGCTCGGTCAGAAGAACGGTCCGTGGCTCGACTCGATGGAGTTCCGGCCGATCCCGGACTCGGTGAAGCGTCAGCAGGCCCTGGAGTCCGGTGACGTCGATCTGATCCTCAACACCCGCCCCGGCATCACCGCGAACCTCCGAGCGAACTACCAGGTGGTCACCGACTACAGCTCCGAGCAGACCTTCGTGCAGCTCTCGACGAGCAAGGCGCCGTTCGACAACAAGCACGCTCGACGCGCGCTGGCCTACGCCACCGACCGGGTCGCCCTCGTGGAGGCCCTGGGTGCCGGCGAGGACATCCCGGTCGACACGTCGCCGTTCGAGGAAGACGACGTGTGGGGTGGTCTGGCGCCGGATCAGACGAACTACCCGCTGTACGACCCGGGCAAGGCGGCTGAGGAGCTCGAGTTCTACCTGCAGGACATGGCCGACAAGGGCACGCCGGTCGACAAGCTCTCGTTCACGCTCATCGGCATCGCGACGCTCGACGATCTCGAGGTGATGCAGGCGCTGTCGGCGATGTGGGCCAAGGCGGGCATTGAGGCGAAGATCGAGTCGGTGAAGAAGGAGGCGGTGGTGTCGCTCCAGATCGGCGGCCAGTTCCAAGCGGTCCTGTCTCGGAACTACTCGTTCTCCGACCCCGATCAGAACTACGTGTTCTGGTCGGACGACTTCGTCGAGGAACCACTGATCGTCAACTTCAACCAGTGGTACACGGAGACGTCGCAGGCGTCGTTGGACCTCGGTCGCGAGAGCCGCGATCCGGAGTTCCGCAAGAAGGCCTACGACGAGTTCGTCAAGGAGCGCAACGACAACGCCGTCGACATCTGGCTGTTCAACGTCCCGTGGGCGCTCATCGGCGAGAACGAGGTCCGCGGGCTCAACGCATTCCGGAACCTGGGCATCGCCGGCTACGAGGCCAAGCCGTGGGTCGCCGGTCTGTGGATCGATCCCACCGCCTGAGCTTCGAGGTCGATCCGGGCGCTCGACCCGCGACGCGAACCAACTGACGATGCGTCGACCACGGCCGTGCCTTCGGGTGCGGCCGTGGGTCGTTCGGCGCCTCTCGGCCCGTCGACGGCTCTCGTTCGGTCTGCTCGGAGTCGCTTCGATCGACGACCTCGACCTCGACCTCGACCTCGACCTCGAGGCGATGCAGGCGCTGTCGGCGATGTGGGCGAACGCCGGCATCGAGGCGAAGATCGAGTCGATCAAGAAGGAGTCGATCCCGCCACAAACCTGACGTCCTGAGGTCCTGACGACCGGTCGCGGGCTGAGCGCCGTGCCCTCGTGTGGGCCACGGCGCTAGGTCGTTTGGCACAAATCGACGAACGACGCGCCCGCGGCCGGCGCCGGTGGGTGGACCCGACGTCGGCCTCGATCGCCCCTGTGAGCTGGCGATTCGGGTCGCCCTCAGCCGATCGACCCATCTCGGAGGTGATGGGCCGAACGGCCCATGTGGGCGGACATGCCGCGCTCAGACCTCAATGAGCGTCAAGATTGTGACGACGGTCATGGTGACAGAGACGACGAGTCCCGTGGGGGAAAGGCGGTTGTCGATGCGCTCGACGAGCTCCGCAACGAGATCAACAGGCAAGGTCCTGGCGGTGGCCCTGGCCACCAGCCTCATCGCCACGGCGTGCGGTGGCGGTGGTGGGGGCGCCGAATCGGAGGAGTCGGGCGGCGGCACCACCACGTCGACCGCGGGCAACGGCGTGATCGACGAGGGCACGCCGATCGAAGGCGGCAACCTCATCATCGCGGTCGAATCCGAGACACCCGGCTGGAACCCGGCGACCAACACGTGGACCCTCGAAGGAAACTTCATCGGCTCGTCGTTCCTCGAACCGCTCATGGTCTACAACTCGAAGAACGAGGCGGTCCCGTGGCTCGCCGAGAGCGTCGTGCCGAACGAGAACGCGACCGAGTGGACGATCACGGTGCGTCAAGGCATCACCTTCCAAGACGGGGCGGAGCTCGACGCCCAGGCGGTCGCCGACAGCCTCATCATGCAGAACTCACCTGAGGCGCTGGCATCGATCGTGACCGCCGAGCTCATCGGCGCGCCGACCGTCACCGGCAAGTACACCCTCACCATCCCGGTCAACGTCCAGTGGGGCTCGTTCGACACCTACCTCGCCACCGGGTTCGGCTACGTCATGGCCCCGTCCATGCTGGCCGACACCGACTACGGCACGAACCGGCCGGTCGGGACAGGTGCCTACTCCTTCGAGAAGAACGAGCGGGACCGGTACCTGCGCGTGCGGCGCTTCGACGGGTACTGGGGAGGACCGTGCGCCCGTCCCGAGCCGAGCGAGCGCGTGGTGACGCTGTGCGAGGACATGGGCGTCGAGCTCGGCCAGAGGAACGGTCCGTACCTCGATTCGATGGAGTTCCGTCCCATCCCGGATTCGGTGCAGCGCCAGCAGGCGCTCGAAGCCGGCGACGTCGATCTGATCCTGAACACCCGCCCCGGCATCACCGCCGGGCTCCGGTCGAACTTCGAGGTGGTCACCGACTACACGTCCGAGCAGAACTTCGTGCAGTTGCAGACCGGTCAGGCGCCGTTCGACAACAAGCACGCACGACGTGCGCTGGCCTACGCCACCGACCGGGTCGCCCTCGTGGAGGCCCTGGGTGCCGGCGAGGACATCCCGGTCGACACGTCGCCGTTCGAGGAAGCCGACGTGTGGGGTGGTCTGGCGCCGGATGAGACGAACTACCCGCTGTACGACCCGGGCAAGGCGGCTGAGGAGCTCGAGCTCTACCTGCAGGACATGGCCGACGCCGGCACGCCGGTCGACAAGCTGTCCTTCGACCTGCTCGGGGTCGCCTCGCTCGACGACCTCGAGTTGATGCAGGCGCTGTCGGCGATGTGGGCCAAGGCGGGCATCGAGACGAGCATCGAGTCGATCAAGAAGGAGTCGCTCGTCATCCGGCAGGTGACCGGAGACTTCCAGGCCGTCGTCTCGAGGAACTACGCGTGGGCCGACCCGGACGGGAACTACATCTTCTGGGCGACCGACTTCCTCGAGGGGGACATCAAGCTCAACTTCAACCAGTTCGCCACGGAGAAGACCCAGGCCGCGCTCCAGCTCGGGCGGGAGAGCCAGGACCCGGTCTTCCGCAAGAAGGCCTACGACGAGCTGGTCAGGGAGCGCAACGACAACGCCGTCGACATCTGGCTGTTCAACACGCCCTGGGCGATGATCGGCGAGAAGAACATCCGGGGGCTCAACGCCTTCCGCAACCTGGGCATCGCCGGGTACTACGCGAAGCCGTGGGTCTCTGGTCTGTGGATCGACCCGGCCGGCTGATCGTTCTGTAGCCGAGGCAGGAACCTCGACGGGTGCCCGGCGTCGTCGACGCCGGGCACCCGTAGTCGTAGTCGTAGCCGTTGCACGCTGCTGGCGGTGCGGGGTTGCTCAGCGCTCGGACCCGCGAGGAGGGCGACGCTGGGCCTTGACCCGGTACAGGTTGCGGTCGGCCACCTCGAGCGTCTCGGGGCCGACACGGCCGAGGGCGTGGCCGACGCCGATCGACACGCCGATGTGGGCGCGGCGGCCATCGAGCTCGAAGGGTTCGTCGAGGGCCTTCTCGATGCGGCTGGCGATCTCGTCGGCGCGGGCGGGTGACGCGCCAGGGCAGAGCACGGCGAACTCGTCGCCACCGAGGCGGGCCACGACGTCACCGGCTCGCACGCACGACTCGATGCGTCGAGCGGTCAGGCGCAGCAGCTCGTCGCCCGCGCCGTGGCCGTGCAGGTCGTTGACCGCCTTGAAGTAGTCGAGGTCGAGGTAGAGGACCGCTCCGCCCGCAGGGCTGCGGTCGAGCGCCTCGAAGAACTTCTTGCGGTTGCCGACCCCGGTGAGCGGGTCGTGGTAGGCGGCGAAGTCGAGGAGACGCTGCTGCTCGGCCCAGCGGAGGATGACCTCGACCACCGTCTTGGCCGTCTCCATGCCGAAGGCGTGGTTGATCGGCGGTCGGGATCCGGCCCGGGTCCACACGGTGACGAGGGCCACCGGCTCGGCGGGATCTCCCACGGGTTCGATCCAGTACGCGCCGAGACCACGTGCCCCGGCCATGGTCTGGCGGTCGGCGTCGAGGTCGTGCAGATCGAGGCCGGTGATGCCTGTGCCCGTCTCCCAGACCGTGGACCACGGCGCGGGTGTGACCTCGTCGAAGGGAAGGCGCTCGCCCACGAGGGACAAGTCGACGCCGGTGCTGACCGATGCGGTGAGCCCGTCGACGTCGCGCCAGGAGATGCCGACCTCGGACCCGTTGGCCTTCCAGGCGACGGTGTCGCACGCGGGACGCATCACCTCGACGAGCGGTGAACCGCGGAGGAGGCGCAGCAGCGGCTCGCTCATCGCGTAGCGGTCGTCGACGGGGCGCGAGGACGCGCTGAACAGCACGCGCTCGCCGTCGTCGGTGGCGTGGCCGCCGGTCGTCTCCACGTGGACCCAGGAGCCGTCGGCGTGGCGGAGCTCGAACTCGGTCGTGCCCGGAGGAGACCCGAACTCGACGGTGATCGCGAGGGTCTGGAGCGCTCGGGCGTGGTCGTCGGGGTGGATGAACTCGAGGACGGAGCGACCGATGAAGTGCTCGGGATCGAAGCCGAGGAGGGCCTTGCCGCCCTGGTTGGCGAACTGGATCAGGCCTTCATCGTCGAAGGCGACGATGAAGTCGCTCGTCCGCTCGACGAGCGACTCGTAGATGAGGAAGTCCCGCTCGGACCGGTCCGGATGCACCGCCGAACGTTACTCGCACCACTCTGCGTGAACGTGCCGGCGATCAGGACCCCGGGGTGGCACTCGCCCGTCGGGTCCACGCCAGCGCACCGCCACCGACGACGGCCACGGCGGCGACTGCGGCCAGGACCCACGGCAGCGCCGACGAGTCCGTGTTGTCGGCGCCCGGAACGGCCGCGTCGCCGGCCGGCGCGTCGACGGGTCCGAAAGCGGGGAGGGCCGGCTCGGGCGCCGCCGTGTCGTCGAGGAACACCGGGTTGGCGATCGCCGTGGGCACGTCGGAGCCGGGGAAGCTCGTCGTGTCGATCACCTCGATCCCCCAGAAGGTGCCGAGCGGTCCCTCGTCGCTAGACCGGGCGAGCGACGTGGTGTGCGTGAAGTCGTCGGTGGCGATCGGAATCCTTCCGACCTCGGTGCCGTTGCGACGGATGGAGAGCTGCTGGTCTGCCGCTCCGTTCACGGTGACGCGCAGCTCGGCGGTATCGGCGACGAGGGTGTCGCCCATCATCGCCGTCGACCCATCGGGGGCCGTGGCGAGGAGGTCCATCGTCGGGCTGTCCTGCCCGAGGCCCCGGACGTAGGCACGCCCGCGCCGCAGCGCCTCGTCGACCGCGGGTCGGCTCAGCTGGTCGGCGTAGACCTCGGTGGTGGTCGAGCCGTAGCCGTCGGCGTGCTTGGCGTCTGAACCAGACACGGCAGTGAGGCGGTTGCCGGCCCGGAGCTCGGACTCCCACAGCTCGACGGCCGTGCGCACGAACGGGTTCGCCGCCGTGGTGTCGCCCAGCTCGACGATGGAGCCCTCGGTCACGATCTCCATGAGCTCGACGTTCGCGAAGTCGACCTCGTCGATGAGCTGGTTGAAGCACCCGCGGCAGGCGGTACCGAAGGTCTCGGGCGGGAAGATGGTGGGATGCGCGATCGACACGAGCGCGCCGTCGCCCGCGGCCGGGGCGACAGGGTCGTCGATCGTGATGCCATCGAAGCCGACCCGGTGCTCGACCACCGACGGCGTCTCGGACAGCACGATGAAGTGCCCGAAGTAGGTGATGACCTCTCGTCCGGGCCAGATGAGCACGTCGGGGTTGGCTCGCTGCGTCGCCCCGAGGGTGTGCCAGTGCGCCGGGGTCACGTATTCGGTGACCGGCACGATGTCGAGGCCGGCAGCCTTGGCCGCGGCGACCGTCTCGTCGGCGGTGGGTCCGTCGGGGCTGCTGTGGTAGCTGTGCAGGTGGAAGTCTCCGGCGTACCAACCCGCTTCGTCTCGGGCGACGGCCACCGGATCGACCGGGTCGTTCGGGTCGTTCGGGTCGTTCGGGTCGTTCGTGGCTGGCGGTGGCGCGGTGCCGGCGATGCAGCGCAGCTCGACGCGCCAGTTGAGCGGTTGGTCGACGGCGGCGTAGCCGAGCTCGATGTTCCAGACGCCGGGGTCGACCGTGCCGTCGACGACGGTGCGGCTGCTGTTGCCCGCCTCGATGACGAGCGGTGCGGTGCCCTTGTCGATGCGGCCCTGCCGGCTTCCGGCCCATGCCCGGAACGCGTCGGGTCCGCGGGTGCCGTCCTGGTCCCACACGCCCAGGTCGATCACGCCTCCGTCGCCTGCATCCCCATCTGGCGGCTCCCACGTGTAGCCCACCTCGATCCGCGTCGTGCCGTCGGGGACGGCGAACGGGAACAGCTCGTAGGTCCTGGCCTGCTCAGGGGTGGCCGTGCCGGTGATGGTGATCGCGTTCGCGCTCGGGTCGGTACCGCACGTCGCCGCGGCGGTCGTGTCGTCGGCGGACTGCGCGTCGGCGATCGGTGATGCGGCCACGACCGTCAGCGCCAGGAGCGCCGCCGCGACGATGCCGGCCCCGAATGGGCCACATCGCCGCGCCGTCCCCGAAGCGGAGGCGGTTCCTGCTTGGCTGCTCACCCGGTGCCTACCGGCATGGTCGTCCCCCTGGAGCTGACCGCGGCCGTCCCCCGACGGCGTGGCCCATCTTGGCCGCGCCGGACGCCCGTTGCCGTGCAGAGCCTCGCCCGGAGGTTCGGCTCGGCCCCTCCGACTCGCCCCTGCGCCACGATCGCGCCCGCTGCTCGGAGTGGGAGGCGGACTTGCCGGGGCCGTAGTCTCAGGTCCGCACGATCGCATCCGAACCGATCCCTTGAGAGTTGGGAAGACGAATGGCCGGCACCGACCACACGATCATCTACACCTACACGGACGAGGCGCCTGCGCTGGCGACCGGTTCGTTCCTGCCCATCATCGAGACGTTCGCCGGCGCGGCGGGCGTCGGCGTCGAGACCCGCGACATCTCCCTCGCCGCCCGGGTGCTCTCCGCGTTCCCCGAGGCGCTCGACGAGAGCCAGCGGGTGTCCGACGACCTCGCCGAGCTCGGCGCGCTGGTCAAGCAGCCCGAGGCCAACGTCATCAAGCTGCCCAACATCTCGGCGTCGCTCCCGCAGCTCAACGCGACCATCGAGGAGCTGCGCAGCAGCGGTCGCCTCGTGCCGTACTACCCCGAGGAGCCGACCACCGACGAGGAGCGCGACATCAAGGCGCGCTACGACAAGATCAAGGGCTCGGCGGTCAACCCGGTCCTGCGCGAGGGCAACTCCGATCGCCGCGCGCCGGCTTCGGTCAAGCAGTACGCCAAGAACCACCCGCACTCGATGGGCGCGTGGTCCGCGGACTCGAAGACCCACGTCTCGCACATGGCGGGCGGCGACTTCTACGCCAACGAGCAGTCGGTCACCCTCGCGGCGGACGACACCTTGCGCATCGAGCTGGTCCCCACCTCGGGCGACACGGTCGTGCTGAAGGAGGCGCTCCCGGTGCTCGCCGGCGAGGTCGTCGACGCCACCACCCTGAGCGTCGAGGCGCTGCGCGAGTTCCTCGACGCCCAGATCGCCGAAGCCAAGGCCCAGGGCGTGCTGTTCTCGGTGCACCTCAAGGCCACGATGATGAAGGTCTCCGACCCGATCATCTTCGGCCACGTCGTGCGCGCCTACTTCGCCGACGTGTTCGCCAAGCACGGCGCCACCTTCGACGCCATCGGGGCCGACCCCAACAACGGCCTCGGCGACGTCATCGCCAAGGTCGAGGCCATCAGCGAGCCGGTCCGCAGCGAGATCCTCGCCGACATCGATGCCGCCCTGGCGTCGGGCCCGCCGCTGGCCATGGTCGACTCCGACAACGGCATCACCAACCTGCACGTGCCCAGCGACGTCATCATCGACGCCTCGATGCCCGCCATGATCCGCACCAGCGGCCAGATGTGGAACGCCGAGGGCAACCAGCAGGACACCAAGTGCGTCATCCCCGACACCAGCTACGCCGGTGTCTACGACGTCGCCATCCGGGACTGCATCGCCAACGGCGCCTTCGATCCCACCACGATGGGCACCGTCCCCAACGTGGGCCTCATGGCGCAGAAGGCCGAGGAGTACGGCTCGCACGACAAGACCTTCGAGATCC
>CAZALT010000038.1:0-13929 GCA_964485515.1 uncultured Rhabdothermincola sp.
CCTGATCCCGAACCTGATCCCGAACCCGATCGTGGACTGGCCTGGTCCTGCGGTTCCGGGTGCTCGGGACCGTTCGGAGGCCGCCCGGGTTCGCGTCACCGGGTGGTGGCACACTGACGCCATGCCCTGGGAGCCGTTGCCGACCTCGTCGGAGTCCGATCCGCGACCGATGACCGCGTCCCTCGATCGGCTGGTTCGCCACATGGGGGGTCCGTCGGTCGCTGCGGTCGACACCGTGTTCGGCGACTGGGAGGCCCTCGTCGGCGAGCAGATCGCGGCCCACACGACACCGGTCTCGGTGCGGTCCGGGACCCTCGTCGTGGCCGTCGACGATCCGGCGTGGGCCACCCAGATCCGATTCCTCGAGCACGACCTCCTCGCCCGCGTGGGCGAGGCCATCGGCGTGGGCGAGCTGACCTCGCTGCAGGTTCGGGTCCAGCGTCCCAAGCGGTGACGGCGGTCTCGATCACCGCGCCCGCGTTCGGGCAGGTCATGCCCCGTTTTCGCGGCCTCGTCGGCGGGTGTCCACCACCGGTGATCGACCGGCGAAAACACCCTCGGAGAACCCCGGGATCGGCCCCCCTGGCTGGTATCGTGTCGGCATCGTGTCGTGTCCCGTCGAGCCCGCGGATCATGCGGGTCCCCAGGTTCCGGAGGGCGGCACCCGTGTCCCATCTTCGCTCTGCTGTGCCGTGGCCCTCGCCCGGGTGAGCACCTGTACCGAAAGGCCGAGGTCTGGCCCCCATGTCTGACGATTCCGTCGTGTCCGACGAGTCCTTCGCCTCCCCCTCTCCCACCGATGGAGAGGCCCCAGCTGCGCCGCCGGCGGCCCCCAAGAAGAGGTCCACGGCCTCGGAAGGGTCCTACAGCGCCAAGGACATCACCGTCCTCGAAGGGCTCGAGGCCGTCCGCAAGCGCCCCGGCATGTACATCGGCTCCACCGGTCCCGCCGGTCTGCACCACCTCGTCTACGAGGTGGTCGACAACTCGGTCGACGAGGCCATGGCCGGCCACGCCAGTCACATCGGGGTCACCTTGCTGGCCGACGGTGGGTGCGAGGTCGTCGACGACGGTCGTGGCATCCCCACCGACATCCACCCCGACCCGAAGATGAAGAAGAAGTCCGCCGCCGAGGTCGTGCTCACGGTCCTGCACGCCGGTGGCAAGTTCGGCGGATCCGGCTACAAGGTCTCGGGCGGTCTCCACGGTGTTGGCATCTCGGTGGTCAACGCGCTGTCACGCCGCGTCGAGGTCGACATCGACCAGAACGGCGACCGCCACTCGATGGCTTTCGAGAACGGCGGCAAGACGGTCGAGGCGCTGCACGTCACCGGCAAGGCTCCTCGCGGCCGCACCGGCACCACGGTGCGCTTCTGGCCGGACCCCACCATCTTCGAAGAGACGCACTTCCGGGCCCAGACCCTCCTCGAGCGCTTCCAGATGATGGCGTTCCTCAACAAGGGACTGGAGATCCGCTTCAAGGACCTCCGTCCTGACGGCCACGCCGAGCCGGTCACGTTCAGGTACGCCGGTGGCATCATCGACTTCGTCAAGCACCTCAACGAATCGAAGGAAGCCCTCTTCAAGGGCGTCGGCTACTTTGAGCAGAAGGACGAGGAGCAAGAGGTCGACATCGCGTTCCAGTGGAACACGAGCTACAACACCGACGGCCTCCACAGCTTCGCCAACGGCATCTCCACCATCGAGGGAGGCATGCACGAGGAGGGCTTCAAGAAGGCTCTGACCAACGCGGTCAACAAGTACGCCCGGGCCAAGACGCTCCTCAAGGAGAAGGACCCCAACCTCCTCGGCGAGGACATCCGCGAGGGTCTCACCGCCATCATCTCGGTCCGCCTGCGCGACCCGCAGTTCGAGGGTCAGACCAAAGGCAAGCTCGGCAACGTGTCGGTGCGGTCCATGGTCGAGCGCGCCACCAACGAGCGCCTCGCCGACTGGCTCGAGGAGAACCCCACCGAGGCCCGCAAGGTCGTCAGCAAAGCCGTCGCCGCCGCCCGGGCCCGTCTCGCCGCCCGGTCCGCCCGCGAGGCCACCCGTCGCAAGTCAGCCCTCGAAGGCGCCGGCATGCCCGACAAGCTCAAGGACTGCGCCAGCCGCAACAGCGAAGAGTGCGAGCTGTTCATCGTCGAGGGAGACAGCGCCGGCGGCTCGGCCACCCAGGCCCGCAACCCGTACAACCAGGCGATCCTGCCCATCCGCGGCAAGATCCTCAACGTGGAGCGGGCCCGCATCGACCAGATGCTCAAGAACACCGAGATCCAGACGCTCGTGTCGGCCATCGGCGCCGGCGTCAGCGAGGACTTCGACGCCACCAAGATCCGCTACGACAAGATCATCATCATGTGCGACGCGGATGTCGACGGCAGCCACATCCGCATCTTGCTCCTCACGTTCTTCTTCCGACGCATGAAGGACCTCGTCGAGCAGAACCACGTCTACATCGCGCAGCCGCCGCTGTACTCGACGGTGGTCGGTCGCGAGAAGCTCTACCTCAAGGACGACGCCACCAAAGATCGGTTCCTCGCCGAGAACCCCAACCACAAGAAGGAGTTCCAGCGCCTCAAGGGCCTGGGCGAGATGGACTGGGACGAGCTGGGCGAGACCACGATGGATCCTGACAAGCGCACGCTGCTCCAGGTCACCGTGGAGCAGGCAGCTCTTGCCGACGAGGTCTTCTCCAAGCTGATGGGCGACGACGTCGAGTCACGCAAGCACTTCATCGCCAACAACGCCAAGGACGTGCGGTTCGTCGACATCTGAGCCGGCTCACCAGTGGTGACCCGTTGCCAGTACGACCACCCCACCCGCGAAGGACATACCCGAGAACATGAGTGACACAACCCCACCCGACGGAACCGCCGACGGACCCGACGATCTGAGCGGCGACGGCCCCCCCGAGCTCGTGAGCGTGCAGCCCATCGAGCTGCAAGAAGAGGTCGAGCGGTCGTTCCTCGACTACGCCATGTCGGTCATCACCTCGCGCGCCCTGCCCGACGCGCGGGACGGCCTCAAGCCGGTGCACCGTCGCATCCTCTGGGGCATGCACGACCTCGGCGCCCGGCCCGATCGTCCCACGCTCAAGTGCGCCCGCGTCACCGGTGACGTCATGGGCAAGTACCACCCGCACGGCGACAGCGCGATCTACGACGCCCTGGTGCGGATGGGCCAGGACTTCAGCTTGCGCCACCCGCTGGTGCACCCCAAGGGCAACTTCGGCTCGCTCGACGATCCGCCCGCCGCGGCGCGCTACACGGAGTGCCGTCTCGCCCCCATCGCGCTCGCCATGCTCGAAGGCATCGACGAGGACACCGTCGACCTCATCGGCAACTACGACGGCCAGGAGGAAGAGCCGGCCGTCCTGCCGTCACGGTTCCCGAACCTGTTGGTCAACGGCAGCCAGGGCATCGCCGTGGGCATGGCCACCAACATCCCGCCGCACAACCTGGGTGAGGTGGTCGACGCGGTCGCCCACCTCATCGACAACCCCGACGCCACGCCCGACGACCTCATGCAGTTCGTCACCGGACCCGACTTCCCCGGCGGCGCGCTCATCATGGGACGTTCCGGCATCATGGACGCCTACCGAACCGGCAAGGGATCGATCCGCATGCGGGGCCTGGCCGAGATCGAGGAAGGTGCACGCACCGACTCGATCGTCATCACCGAGCTGCCCTACCAGGTCAGCCCCAACTCGCTGCTCACCAAGATCCGCGACCTGGTCGAGGCCCGCGAGCTCGACGGCATCGCCGACCTCAACGACGAGTCGGCCCAAGGAAAGCTCCGCATCGTCATCAAGCTCAAGCGCGACGCGCCCGGCCTGGTCATCCTCAACAACCTGTACAAGCGCACCCAGCTGCAGACGAACTTCGCGGTCAACACCGTGGCCCTGGTCGACGGCGTGCCCCGCACGCTCAACCTGCGAGATGCGCTCGTGGCCTACGTCGACCACCAGGTCGAGGTCATCACCCGCCGGTCGCAGTTCCGTCTCGACAAGGCGTTGGCCCGAGCCCACATCGTCGAGGGCCTCCTCAAGGCCATCGACGTCCTCGACGAGATCATCGCCACCATCCGGGGAAGCGACGACAAGGCCGCGGCGCGAGCCGCGCTCATGGCCGAACCGTTCGAGTTCAGCGAGCTCCAGACCGAGGCGATCCTCAGCATGACGCTCGGTCAGCTCACCCGGCTGGGCCGGGTCAACCTCGAAGAGGAGATGGCCGAGCTGCGCGCCACCATCGGTGAGCTCGAGTCCATCCTCAACGACCCGGTCAAGCTGCGCGGCGTCATCAAGGACGAGATGGGCGAGATCAAGGCCAAGTTCGCCACGCCTCGCCGCAGCAAGATCACCTACGACATCGGCGACCTCGACATCGAGGACCTCATCGACGACGAGGACCTCATCGTCACCATGTCGGCCAAGGGCTACATCAAGACCGTCGCCTCCGACGCGTTCCGCACCCAGGCCCGCGGTGGTCGTGGCGTGGCCGGAGCCAAGGTCAAGGACGAGGACTACCTCAGCCACATCATCCACACCTCAGCGCACGCGTACCTGCTGTTCTTCTCCAGCCGGGGGCGGGTCTATCGCCTCAAGGCCCACGAGATCCCCATGAAGGAGCGCACGGCGCGTGGCACGGCCATCGTCAACCTGCTGCCGTTGCAGCCCGACGAGAAGATCCAGTCGATCATCGACACCCGCGACTACGAGACCAACCGCTTCTTGTTCTTCTGCACGAAGAAGGGCCAGGTGAAGAAGACCAAGTTCACCGAGTACGACTCGTCGCTGCGCGCCGGGCTCATCGCGGTCAACCTCAAGGACGGCGACGAGCTGGTCAAGGTCATCCCCACCAACGGCACCGACGACATCTTCATCGTCAGCCGCAACGGCATGACCATCCGCTTCACCGAGGAAGAGGTCCGCGCCATGGGGCGCGCCGCGGCCGGCGTGCGTGGCATGAAGATGAAGGAGGGCGACGAGGTGGTCTCGTGCGATGTCGCCCGTGACGACGTCAGCATCCTCATCGTCACCGACGGGGGCTACGGCAAACGCACGCAGCTCGACCGCTTCAACCGCCAGGGCCGGGGCGGTCAGGGCGTGCGGGGCATCAAGATCACGGCCAAGAAGGGCGTCGTGGTCTCGGCGTTCATGGTCGGGCTCGACGACGACGTGATCATCATCGCCTCTGGGGGTGTGGTCATCCGGATGGGTGTCCGCGAGATCTCGTCGCAGGGCCGTGATGCCACCGGAGTTCGGGTCATGAACCTCGACGGCGACCAGGTCGTCGCTGCGGTCGCTCCGGTGCTCAAGGTCGAGAACGTGCTCGACGGGGATGCATCGGAAGGCGACGCTCCACCTTCGAGCTGACCACCGCGCGACGTTCGGCGTCGCGCGGTGCCACTCCGGTTGCTCATCGGCTGTCGACGGACGGTCCTTCTGTGATCTGACCCGCCAACGGCGGGACGAGGAGAGGCTGCCGTGGGCCGACCACGTGGTGCCTGGGACGATCGAGGGCAGGCGATCCCGCTGCTCGCCGTCGTGTTGGTGGTGGTGTTTGTGGTGCTCTTGGGTGTCGTCCGCGTCTCGGCAGTCGTCGCCGACCGCGGCCGAGCCCGCGCCGCGGCCGATGCCGCCGCGTTGGCGGGCGTGCGGGAAGGACGTGCCGGAGCGGAGCGGCTCGCCGCAGCGAACGACGCGATCGTCGTCTCGTTCGTGGCGCGGGGACCGACCGTCGAGGTGCGCGTGCGGGCCGGTGATGCCGAGGCATCGGCCCGGGCGTCGTCGGAGGTCACAGGTGGTGACGGCGCGCCACGGGTCGAGGACGGACGGCACGGTGGCGTCCCGTAGACTCGCCTGCGTGTCGGTCACCCCGCAGACCAACGAGCCCGAGGTGCCCGAGGGCCGTTCACCCGCCGCGGCCGACGACCCATCGCTCGACGACCCATCGCTCGACGACCTCTTCGTGTCCCCCGGCCCGGCACGGACGCACGCGTTGCAGGACCAGGCGGCGCCGGCTCGGTCGTCCTCGGCGGATCCCGCGTCGGCTGCGCCGTCACCGGTTTGCCCGAGCGCGGCGACCGACCCGACAGGCCGACAGGCCGACCCGAGCCGACTCGAGGCGCGGGTCGTCGAGCGCCTCGTCCGTCACGTCAGCCCGTGGTCGGTCTTGAAGGTGTCGACCTTGCTCTACCTGAGCATGTACGTCGTGCTCCTCCTGGCCGGCACGGGACTGTGGATGATCGCGTCGAGTCGGGGGCTGGTCGGCAGCTTCGAGAGCTTCATGGATGAGTTGTTGGCTGAGGAGAACTTCCGGGTCGACGGGTCCCAGATCTTCCGTGTCTGCTCCGTGGTCGGCATCGTCGGCGTGGCGATCACCGCAGCGCTGACGGTGCTGTTCTCGATCATCTTCAACCTGATCAGCGACATCACGGGCGGTTTCCGCGTGTCGGTCGTCGAGCTCGAGACGGCGCGTCCTCGCCGCGCACGCGCACCGCGCTGAGCACGGCTCGTGGCCGGGACCGCTCGGTCCGAGGCGGTACGCAATTGGCGGGGCAATGCTCGTCCGCTAGGTTGACGCCTCCGGTACGGGGCTATAGCTCAGTCGGTTAGAGCGCACCCCTGATAAGGGTGAGGTCGCTGGTTCGATTCCAGCTAGCCCCACTTGAGGACCGTACGGACGGGTCGCGGTGTCGTGGCATCGATCTGTTCCATCGTCGCTTCGCTATGGTCGAACCGCACGCGAAGCTGGCCCCGCGCCCCATCGAGCACCGGCTCGACGCCGTCAGCCTGAGGGATCAACCATGAACATGATTCGCAAGGCGCTCATCGCTCTCGGCATCGCCGGGCTGGTGGCCGGGGTCCTGCGGTTGCGCGGCACGGGCGGCACGCCCCCTCGCGAGGGCGGTTGGCGTGAGCTCTCAGGACCGGACCTCACCTGACATGGCGGGGTGTCCCGTCATGGCCCGGTGGGCGTTCCGTCGACCGACCAGGTCGCATCGATGAGGTTCGGCATCGTCGGGAGCGGCGCGGTCGGGGCGCGCTGCGCTCGACAGATCCTGACCACCGAAGGTGACCACACCGTCGTCTTGCGCGACGAGAGCGACGACCACCTCCGGCTGATCGCCGAGTCGCTCGGCGAGGGCGCCACGATCGATCGTGGCGGCTTCACCGATCCGCTCGACGTCGATGTGGTGATCCTGGCCGGCCCCGCCGGGGTGCACGTCGAGCAGGCGCAGGCGTTCCTGGGCCGGGGCCTGCCGGTGGTCTCGACGAGCGATGACATCTCCGATGTCCGAGGTCTCCTCGATCTCGATGCCGAAGCGTCCGAACGAGGGGTGTCGGTCGCGGTCGGTGCGGGTTTCGCTCCGGGGCTCACGTGCGTGCTCGCCACCCACGCCGCCGGTCGGTTCGATGCCGTGGAGGAGATCCACGTGGCCAAGACGGGAACCGGCGGGCCGGCTTGCGCGCGCCAGCACCACGGTGCGCTCGGGCGCATGGCGCTCGATTGGCGCAACGGTGGCTGGGTGCAACGGCCGCCAGGGTCGGGTCGCGAGTTGTGCTGGTTCCCGGATCCCATCGGCGCCCAGGACTGCTACCGGGCGGCGTTGGCCGATGCGCTGGTCCTGGTCCCGGCCCATCCCGGTGTGCAGCGGGTGACGTCGCGCATGGCCGCGACCCGCCGTGACCGTCTGACCATGCGCCTGCCGATGTTGTGGCCTACCCACCCCGAGGGCGGTCCGGGGGCGGTGCGCGTCGAGGTGCGTGGGCGACGGGGTCCGAGTCGAGACGTCGTGGTCCTGGGGGTCATGGACCGGCCCGCGGTCGCGGCCGGTGCGGTCGCGGCCCTGACGGCGATCGCCGCGGCGTCGGGCGGGTTGCGGCGGGTCGGCGCGGGTGGTCTGGGCGAGATGGTCGAACCGGTCCCGTTCCTCACCGAACTGGCCCGCCGAGGCGTGCGGGCCGCCGCGTTCCACGGCGACGAGGAGCCGTCCCGCGCCTGACGTGGGGGCCACGTCGATCCGGGTGGCGCGAGCTCCGGACGGATGATTCGACGGGCACGCGGCCAATTACATGGATGTAATCCATCACCGGATATTGGAATTCACCTAAAGTTCGGCGACTCAGTGGACGAAGTACGGCTGTCGTCGAACGACAGGGAGGGACGTTTCGTGCGTGGGAACACCGAGGGCAACGCAGAGCTCACCAGGCTGATCGAGGAGCACCTGCCGCTCGTGAAGCACATCGTCTTCCAGGTCGCGGTCCACTTCCCCCGACACGTCGACCGCGACGACCTCGCCCGGGCCGGTGCGCTCGGGCTGGTCGAGGCCGCTCGTCGCTACGACGAGAGCCGTGGGGTTCCCTTCGACCGGTTCGCGGCGCAGCGCATCCGCGGCGCCATCCTCGACGCGGTCCGTGCGGCCGACTGGGCGCCCCGATCGGTGCGCACCCTCGCCCGCAAGCTCGACACGGTCGAGCAGCGGCTGGCCTCCGAGCTCGGACGGGTGCCAGATGCCGACGAGATGGCCGAAGCGCTGGGCATGACCCGAGCCGAGCTCGCCCGGTTGCAGGACCGCATGTTCCGCTCGGTCGTGCTCGCCCTCGAGCACGAGGTCAACGACGGCTCCGACGAGGACCTCACGCTCATCGACGTGCTGTGCGACCGGGGTGCGGTCGAGCCCCTTGAAGAGCTGGAGACCCGAGAGCTGCACGCCTACCTCCGCGACGCGGTCGAGCTGTTGCCCGAGCGGCAGCGCCTCGTCATCGTCGGGTACTTCCTCGAGGGCCGCACCTCGCTCGAGCTGGCCCGCTTCCTCGGTGTGACCGAGTCGCGCGTCTCGCAGCTGCGCTCCGAGGCGCTGCTGATGCTCAAGGAGGGCATCGAGGCGCAGTACGCCGGCCCCGTCCAGGGTCCGGAGCAGGGATCCGGTCGGGTGGCGAAGCGCAAGGCGACCTACGCCGTGGCCATCTCCGATGCGTCGGCGTGGCGCAACCGCCTCGTCGCCACCGCCCAGGTCTGAGTCAGCCGGCCCGAGCGGGGGCAGCCGGCCAAGCACGTTCCTAGGGCCGCGGTCCTTCGGAGCGGACGCGATCGACCGTGGCCATCGCGTCGCGGAGCTGGTCGATCCACTCGCCTTGGTGCCGGCCGACGAGTCGGACGCACCAGGCCAGCGCCTCGCTGCGGCTGCGGGCCACCCCTGCCGCGATGAGGGTGTCGACCACGGCGCGCTCGTCGAGGCGGAGCCGCGTCATGACCGGCACGCTCTGGGTGGTGAACAGCAGGCGGTGGCCGGCGCACTGCACGCCCCAGGAGACCTTCCGCTCCCACAGCACCTCAGCCTCGTCGGCGATGGCCATGCGCTCGCTGCGGGTCGTCTCACGAAAGCTGGTGATGTGGGTGGCGCAGGCGACCTCGTGGTCGGTAGGGGCGGGCACGGCGGCCGGGGCGCCCGTCGTGGGCGGGGCGAGCTCCCCGATGACGAGGATCTCGTCGCGGTCGATGCGCACGAGCAGCGCACCGATGAACCAGGAAGTGGGCACCTTGGTGGTGAACCACTCGGTGACCTCGTCCTCGGTCCACGGCGTCGGCGTCACCGTTACAGCATTACAGGGTTACTCGGAGTCGACAACGTGTCGGCCGTGCCGGTCACGCGGCCCCATCGTGCGGGATCAGGTCTGTACGGGATCAGGTCTGTGCGGGATCAGGTCAGTGCGGGGATCGGGGCGTGGGGGCGCTGGCGTCCGGGTCGGTCGAGTCGCCGGCCTCGGTGGGTGGGGCCGGGGTACGCGGCCGACGGTTCGACAGGTACAGGTACAGCGCGCCGCCGCTCAGGACCGCGACGATGACGATGAACACGACGAGCCCAGTGGTGTTCGACTCGGTGGTCTCAGGTGTAGCGCCATCAGACAGGGTGGTGGTCGTCACCAGGCCGGTCGGAGCGGCCGAATCGGTCGTCGAGCTGCCCGAGCCCACGCCGGCCGACGGGTCCGCCGTGGCGTAGGTGGCAGGCAGGGTGATGCTCGGCGCCGGATGATCGGTCTCGTCCTCGTTGCTTGCTTCCGGCGGTCCGTCCCACAGCAGAGACTCGTCACCGCACTGCTGGATCGTGGGGAACGCGACGACGTCGCCTTGCTCACCGGAGAGCTGCACCGTGGCGATGAACGCCGCCTCCTGGCCGTCGGGCACCGAGCCCCCGCTCCAGCCGAACTCGGCGTCGGAGATGTCGGTCGTGAACCCCTCGACCGGCTCGAGCGTGATGTCGCTGACGCCCTCGGGGATCTGGATGCGCAGCCCGGTGGTGGCCAAGCCCTCGCAACCGTGGTGGAACCCGAAGGTGACCTCGGCCAGGCCGCTGTTGGACACCTCGCCGAGCTCGGCCTCGACGTGCGCCCATGCCGGAGCGGCCAGCGCCACCAGCCCGACGACGACTGCGGTCACTGCGACGGCGCTCCGTCGGGCCGACTTCTTCACGACGTGGGTCACGGAAGGTTCCTCCTGGTGGCAGGCACCGGGTCGATGGGTGAGCTCGAAGGGGTTCCGAGCTCGGGTGCGCCGTCATCGGTCAGCGATCGGCACCGAGAAGACCGTACGGGAAGATTCGAAGTCCGACACGCGACCCACGAGGGTGATCTCCCAGGTCCCGGCGACGGGGATCCGGGCGTCCTCGGCGAGGAAGTGACCGGGACCGCCCTTGATGACGTCGACGTCGAGCGGGCCGATGCCCTTCTCGTCGAGCAGCATCGAGACCTCGAGCGATCGGGGCGAGTCCACCGGCCGCCCGGCCTCGTCGGAGTACTGGATGTGCAGCGAGTTGCGCCCCGTCTGCGCGGGAAGCACGACGAGGTTCACGAGCAGGTCGTCCTGCGTGATCGTGAGGTTCACGATCGGTTGGTCGATGGTGGTCCGGGCGGGCGTGACGCTGACGAGCACGCTGGTGAAGGCGAAGGCGACGACGAGCAGGGCTCCCTCGACGCCGACGATCCGGCTGAGACGCGCCCAGGAGCGGACCTCGTCGGGCGCCTGGTCGGATCGGGCGGGTCCCGAGGCCGGGTCGGACGAGGAGGCAGCCGCGGATGGGCCCGGTCCCGCCGCGCTCGCCGCGATGCCGGCCCGGGCCACGTCGCGCACGAGGCGGACCCGGTTGAACGACGCCAGCGTGAGCACCACGACGACGACAGCCATCTTGGCCGCCACCAGTCGCCCGTAGTCGGTGGACACCAGGGAATCGATCGAGCCGACCTCCTGCCAGGTGAGCACGAGACCGGCGACGACGAGCGCCACCGCGGTCCACGCTGCGACCGTGGAGAACCGAACCACGACTTCCGCCGTCGAGAGCGCGAGCCCGCTCTCGTCGGGCCGATCGGCCGCCTCGCGTCCTCGTCCACCTCGGCGCGCCTGCCGGCGTCCGACCAGGGTGATGGCCAGGGCGACGAGGCCACCGAACCACACGGAGCCAGCCGCGACGTGGACGAAGATCGAGGCTTGGGCCACCACGGCGTTGGGTGCCTGCCGGGCGTGACCCCAGAAGATGAACGAGAAGGCGACGGCGAGCAGACCGTAGAACGCCAGGCTCTGCGCGACGATCTGGCGGGAGACGTTGACCGCGGCGAACACGGCAGCGAGGCCGATGAACGTGAGCGCGGCCTGCCAGCCGAGCCCGTCGGCCAGGGTCGTCGTGAGCGTGGAGGGATCGAGGACCGAGCCCAAGCCATCGCTGGTCGACACCGCGGCCTGGAAGACGATCCACGCGGCGGTCCCGATCGCGCCGACGCCGACCGCGATCCGGGTGAGCCGATCGAGACGACGCCGGTCGTCGCGCTGGTCGTGGACGAAGGCCACGAACACGGCGAGCCCCGCGGCGAGCAGGGCCCCCAGGTAGGTGACGAACCGGGCGATGGCGCTCGCCGCTTCGAGACCGGCCGACGTGGTCGCGGCGAGGTCGCGCACGGTGTCGTCGATGGTGGTGCCATCGCCGATGCCGAACACGATGGCCCCGCTGATGGGATGCCCGTCGTCGGAGACCGCCCGGTAGTTCGCGACGTAGGTGCCGTCGGCGAGGTCGGCCGGAACGGTGGTGGAGAGGAGCTCGCCTCCCGCGCTGAGCGTCCCCTGGCCGTCGCTCACGACCTCGCCGTCGGAGTTCAGCACCGTGAGGCCGCCGAGTGCGATCGACACGCCCTCGTTGAACTGGATCTGGACGGTCTCGGGGGACTGCGGGAGCACCTGCCCGTCGGTGGGGTTCGTCGACACCACGACGGCGTGGGCGCTCGCTGGGGAGGCGAGGGCCAGGAGCACGCTGACGACGCAGACGACGATGGCGATGGTTGCGGCCAGCGCGGCAGGGGCGCGGGATCGTCCGCCGGTTCGTGGGTGCGGATGCATCGGCGTGCTCAGACTGACCCGAACAGCGCCCGGACCTGGTCGTGGACGTGACCGTTGGTCGCGACGGCGGAGGGGATGGCGTTGGGATCGAGGACGACGCCCTCGTCGCCGTCGAGCTGCGAGTACCGGCCACCCGCTTCGCGGATGATGACCGGGAGCGGGCCGAGGTCCCACAGCGCGAGTGCGGGATCGACCATCGCCTCGATGCGCCCCGTGGCGACCAGGGCGTAGCCGTAGCCGTCGCCCCACGTCCGCATGATGCCGACCCCGTCGCGCACCGCCGTGAAGGCCTCGGCGGTCCATGCCGAGAACCCGGAGGTGCACAGGGCGCCGGTGGCGATGTCGGGATGGTCGTTGACCGCTGCCGGCCCGGTGCGGGTGTGGCAGCCGAGTCCTCGCCCGGCCCACACCGTCTCGCCGAGCGCGGGGAGGTTGATCACGCCGATGGCCGGTCCGTGCTGGTCGTAGACCGCCAGGAGGTTGCTGTACAGCGGCACGCCGTGGGTGAAGGCCTTTGTGCCGTCGATGGGATCGATGATCCACGTGCGACCGGAGGTGCCGGCAGAGTCGGGTTCCTCCTCGCCGATGATCGCATCGTCGGGGAAGCGATCGCCGATGCGCTCGCGCAGGTAGCGTTCGGCCGCCTTGTCCGCCTCGGTCACCGGCGTCCCGTCGGCTTTCTCCTCGACGTCGAGACCGGCCGTGTCGAACCACCGAAGCGTCAGGTCGCCGGTGGCTTGCACCAGCTCCACGACCTGGCTCAGCAGGTCGGGATCGACCGGCGGTGCGTCGGTGGGGTTGGCGGAGTCCATGGCGGCATTGTGGCAGTCCGATGGAGGGAGCGGCGGACGGCCTCGGGGGTCTCTTGCCGTGTGCACCGCTTGTCGCCGCGTCGACGGCGATGAGTACGCTCGGCGGCCATGCGTGCCGCACTGCTCACCGAACAGGGTCAGCCCCTCGTCCTCGTCGACGACATCGACATCGAACCGCCCCGCACCGGCGAGGTCCAGGTGCGGATCCACCACTGCGGTGTGTGCCGCTCCGACCTCACGGTCGTCGACGCCAAGGTTCCCCATGGTGTGCCGGCGGTGCTCGGTCACGAGGCCGCCGGGGTCGTCGAGGAGGTGGGTCCCGGTGTCACCGACCTGAAGCCGGGCGATCGCGTCGTCCTCAGCCCCTGCCCGCCGTGCGGCAGGTGCTACTACTGCCAGCGGGGCGAGTTCAGCATCTGCGTGAACTCGATGGCGCTGATGACCAGCACGTTCCTCGACGGCTCGACCCGACTGAGCCGCGGCGACGAGGTCGTCTACCGGGGTCTCGCCCTCGGCGCGTTCGCTGAGCTGGTGACGGTCGACGTCAACGGAGCCATCAAGGTGGGCGACGACGTGCCCCTCGAGGTGGCCTGCGTCCTCGGCTGCGCCGTGCAGACCGGTGTGGGTGCCGTGATCAACACGGCCAAGGTCGAACCGGGCGCCACGGTCCTCATCACCGGTGCTGGCGGCATCGGCCTGTCGATCGTCCAAGGTGCGGTGCTCGCCGG
>CAZALT010000038.1:14029-16514 GCA_964485515.1 uncultured Rhabdothermincola sp.
AACGAGGCGTTCGACGACATGCGCGCCGCCAAGGGCATCCGCACGGTGTTGAGCGTCTGACCAAAGGTCGACACCGCAGCGTCGAACGGCTCACCGATCGGAGGGGGCGCTCTGCTCTCCGTCAGGCCTCGGCGAGGCGGGAGCTCGCCTGAGTGGCGGGGAGCTCCTTCAGGCTTCGGGTTCGAGGTCGGCGATGCCGAGGTCGAAGTTCGGCACGGAGATGCCGCCGTCGACCTCGAGGATCTTGCCGGTGATGTAGCTGCCGGCCGGCGAGGCCAGGTAGAGGACGGCGAGCGCGACGTCTTCGGGTTCGCCGAGTCGCTTGAGCGGCGTGACGTCGATCATCTTCTGCTTGAGCTCGTCCATCGTCAGGACGACCTCAAGCGCCGAGGTGGCCGTCGCGCCGACGGCGACGGCGTTGACCCGGATGCGCGGCGACAGGTCGTCGGCGAGGAGCCGGGTGAGGTGGGTGAGCGCAGCCTTGGCGGTGCCGTAGGCGGCGTAGCCCCGGCCGCTCAGACGCCCGATGGCCGACGAGATGTTCACCACCGCGGCACCGTCGGACTCGAGCAGGTGGGGCACGGCCTTCTGCGTCAGCGCGTAGGCCGTGGTCACGTTGAAGTGGAACGCCTTCTCGAAGGAGCGCTCCGAGGTGCTCAGGAACGGACGGGGCTCGGAGCCCCCGGCGTTGTTCACGACGATGTCGAGACGACCGAGCTCGGAGATCGCCGCGTCGACCACCTGATCGAGGTTGGCGGTCTCGCTCACATCGGTGGCGACCACCACGGCGCGGCGGCCGAGGGCGCGGATGTCGTCCGCCACGAGATCGAGCTGCTCGCGGGTGCGAGCGACGAGGACGACATCCGCGCCCTGCTCAGCGAGGGCGAGGGCACTGGCGCGGCCGATGCCTCGGCCCGCGCCGGTGACGATCGCCACCCGGTCGGTGATGCGAAAGCGGTCGAGGAGCACAGGCGGACCCTAGCTTGGTGCCGCACGACCGAGGCCGCTCACGAACGGTTGTTCGTCTACCGCACGAACTATTCCTTTTCATGAGGGTGCGGGGTGTCTAAGGTGTCCCCCGCTGCGGGGGGAGTACGGGGTCGGTCCGTCGGCGCGCGTCGGGACGTCTCACCAACCGGTGAGGAGGGTCCATGCTGCGCTCACGCACGACGCTGGCGAAGCTCCTCGCGGGCGCCCTTCTCGTCGGGGTCCTGGCTCCCGGCGCCGGTCCGGGATTCGCCGTCCTCCCGGCATCTGCTGCGTCGTCCACGCCGAGCGTGTTCCAAGACGCAGCCGCCGAACGGGCCGAGGTCCGGGCCCGCAAGGCCGATGCCGCCGGTGAGGTCGACACGATGTCGGCGGATCAGGCTGAGATCGACGCCGCGCTCGCCGACATCAAGGCGAACGTCAAGGGACAGGAATCCCTGGTCACCAACGCGCAGAAGGCGTGGGAAGACGCCGATCGGCGGGCGATCGAGTCGGAGCGACGGGCGGTGGAGCGTGCCGCCGAGGTCACCGAGCTCGAAGCGCTGCTGGCCACTGCGGCGGTGAACTCCTACGTCAGCCCGCCGGGGCAGGACTTCATGGATCGGTTCCGGGCGAGCACGGCCACCGAATACGCCCAGAAGCAGGCGCTGCTCGGTGTGCAGGCCAGTCGGACCGGCGACGTGATCGATCAGCTCCGCTCGGCGAAGTACGCGCTCGAGCGCGAGCAGGACGCCGCGGAGCGGGCGCGGGCCGACGCCGTGCGGGAGCGTGACGAGGCCCTGGCGCAGATCGAGCAGCTCAAGGCGGCGCAGGTCCAGCAGGAGCAGTTCGCATCGGGGTTGCGCGAGCGCCTGAACGCCAAGCTGGCCGAGGTCGCCGCCCTGGAGTCGTTCGACCAGGAGCTCGCCGCGCAGGTCCGTGCCGAGCAGGAAGCACTCGTGGCTCAGGTCCAGTCGCTGCCACCGGCCCCGAGTCCCCCGGTCGATGACGCGTCGCCCCCTGCACCCGGCCCCGAGCAACCGGTGCCCGACCCGGGTCCAGGCCCGGGCACGCCAGCACCACCGTCACCGTCACCGTCACCGTCACCGCCGTCGGTTCCCGTCCCGGAGGTGCCCCGTCCGGGCACCACGTGGGTGCGGGGGATCCAGGTCGCGTCCAGCATCGCTCCGCAGGTCGAGAGCCTCCTGGCCGCGGCAGCCGCTGACGGGCTTCTGCTCACGGGCTGGGGCTTCCGTAGCGCGGACGAGCAGATCGCGCTGCGCCGTCAGAACTGCGGGACGACCAACTGGGCCATCTACTACATGGACCCATCGCAGTGCTCGCCGCCCACGGCGATCCCCGGCTCGTCGAACCACGAACGGGGCCTGGCCATCGACTTCCGGAACTGCTCCACCCGGAGCACGGCATGCTTCACGTGGCTGGCCGCCAACGCGGGAAGGTACGGCTTCTACAACCTCCCCTCGGAGCCCTGGCACTGGTCGACGACAGGAAGATAGGT
>CAZALT010000038.1:16614-23882 GCA_964485515.1 uncultured Rhabdothermincola sp.
TCCTGTGCGCGGGCGTCGGTTGTCACCGCAGCAGGCACAGGCGAGAGCAGCGAGCTCCCTGGCCACGAAAACCCCTCAGTCGTAGTGCCGCAGCTGGGCCCAGATCGTGGACCATGGTCGGCTGGGCACGGTGCACACCGTGATGGGATCGCCGGACTCCTCGTTGTCGATGTCGGCGGGGTTGGTGATGGTGTGCACCACATCGCAGGATCGGAACCAGTCGCGCAGGCGGGCCGGGTCGATGCCGACGGCGACGACGGTCTGGGTGGTCGGATCGGGTGTGCCCCAGTGCCAGATGCTGTTGTGCCCGCTGTAGACGGGCGGGAGTGTGGCGAGGTCGCCGTAGCGTTCGATGGCGCCGTACTCGCCGTAGTTCTGGGTGAGGATCACGGTGTCGGAGCGCCGGTCTTCGGGTAGCCCGTCGACGACATCGGTGACCTGTTCGACGAGGGACGGCCAGCCGTACATCTCGCCGAACTCGGCGTTCATGGCGATGATGGTGTCGAGGTAGCGGACGGGGATGACGGGCAGGCTCGGCGGTGCGCTGACGATGCCGGCGGCGACCGCGGCGACGATGGCCCAGCGGCGGACGGTCTCGGACTGGGTCGAGATCACCACGGCGCCCGCGGCGAACAACACGACGAAGACGGGCGCCAGGTAGTACGGCTTGCCGCCGACGACGACGAAGATGGCGAACAGCACCACCGGGAGCAGTCCGAGCGGTCGCCAGCGCTTCGCCTCGGCGGATCGCAGCAACCAGAGGAGACCCCAACCCCAGATGACCACGCTGAAGACCCCGGTGAGGGCGAGCTCGGCGGGGATGAAGAGGATGAGGTTGAGGAGCCCCCCGTTGCGGGCGTTGAGCGCCTCGCTCATCTCGAACACGGGCCAGTCGTGCCGGTACTGCCACCAGAGGTTGGGCGACCAGAGCACGAGGGCGATCAGCGCGCCGATCAAGGCGGGTGTTCGGAGCAGCAGCCGGCGTTGCGCGGTGAGCAGGAAGCTGATGGTGAGCGCCACGCCGAGGAAGGCGACGGTGTGCTTGTTCAGGAGGCCCACACCGGCGATGACACCGATGGGGATCCACAGCCGGTCGTCCTCGGTGCGCAGCAGGCGCAGCACCAGCACGAGGATGGCACCCCAGAAGGCGAAGTCGAAGGTCGCGGTGCTGATCATCAACGCCGGCGTGTGGAAGAGCGGTGTGAGCGCAGCCGCGCCTGCCGCGAGGAGTTGGGCCCAGCGCCTGCCGCCGAGCTCGCGGGCGGCGACTCCCGTGAGCACGACGCTGGCGGCTGCACCGATGGCGGCGAAGAACCGCAGACCGCGGAGGGAGTCGCCGAAGAGCTCTTGAGCGAGGCGAGCCACGCCGGGCGTGAACGGGGGCTGGTCGACGTAGCCCCAGGCCAGGTGCTTGCCCGACGCGACGAAGTAGAGCTCGTCGCGGTGGTAGCCGTAGCGCTCGGCCAGGATCACGGCGACGACGAGGAGGGCGGTGCCGATGCCGAAGAGCTCCTTCCACGCGAGGCGAGGAAGTGCGTCCTGGTCGACGCGTCGGTCGACCCGGGTCGCCGGAGCAGCGGACATCCACTGATCCTGCCCCAGTTCGACGCGAGGTGACGAAAGAAGCGACCTCGGTCCTCTTGTGGGGACCCGCGGCGGGTCCGACGTTCAGCTGCGTTGAAGGGTCTGCGGGGTGCCGGGAGCGGCCGGTGTCAGAACGATGCGGCCGATGCCGAGCCGCCGAAGCCTTCGGCGGGGGGCTGAGGAGGCAGGTTCGTGGGCGCGGGTGCGGCCTGCGGTGCGGCCTGCGGTGCGGCCTGGGGTGCGGCCTGGGGAGCGGTGCTCGGCTTGGCCTGAGCTGCCGCGGTCGCCTGTTCGAGCAGGTCCTCGATCACGGCCTCTTCGCGTCGGGCTACCCGGGTGGCATGGGTGAAGTAGATGCTGGCCACCTGCTGGATGGTCTTCTCGTCGAGCACCGGTTCTTGGTGGTTGTAGGTGCAGACGGCCTTGAGGATCTTGCACACCTCGTTGGGCAGGTAAGGCCGGAGATCGCCGTCCCCTTGCTCGCGGCTGACCTTGCGGAGGAACGCTTCGGCACCGTCGGCGATCTTCACGTTGTGGTGCTTGGCGGCCCGCTTGAGCACGATGTCGAACTCCGTGTCGGGGATCGACGTGATGAGGATCTTGTTCTGGATGCGGCGGAAGAACGCCTCGTCGCCGAGGCTGGCGGGCTCGAGGTTCGTGGAGAACACGACCTTGACGTCGAAGGGGATCTCGAAGCGCACCCCGTAGCTGAGCGCCAGGTAGTCGATGCGGCGGTCGAGCGGGACGATCCAGCGGTTGAGGAGCTCCTCGGGGGTCATCTGCTGTCGGCCGAAGTCGTCGATGACGAGCAGGCCGTTGTTGGCCTGCATCTGGATCGGGGCGAGGTAGACGCCGTTGCTGGGTTCGTAGGTGAGGTCCATCATCGACGCCTGGAGCTCGCCGCCGGCCACGATGGAGGGCCGTCGGCACAGGACCCAGCGGGGGTCGAGGTCGACCGGCTGCGGATCGACGGCGCGATGGATGACCGGGTCGAACACGGTGATGATCTGGCTGTCCACCTCGACGGCGCGCGGCACGACGATGAGGTCTTCGTGCACCCGGATGAGGCGTTCGGCGATGCTGGTCTTGCCGGTGCCGGGAGGGCCGTAGAGGAACATGGCGCCGGGGGTGAGCAGCGCGGGGCCGAGCTCGTCGAGGAGCTGCGGGTTGACGACAAGGTCGGCGAAGGCCGTGAGCATGGAGTCGCGGGTTATGACCGGCTCGGCGGTCTGGCGGCGGATGACGTCGACGTACTGGGTGAGTCCGACCGGGGCGGTGCCGGCGTAGCGGCAGAGCCCCATGCGCTCGGTGGCGACCTCGCGGCCCTGGCCGGTGAGCTCCAGCTGGTAGTCGTACTGGTCGATGCCGAGCACCTCGATGTGGCGGAGGTCGCGCAGCTCCTCGACGACCTTGGTCATCACGGGAAGGCTGAGTCCGAGGGCGGTCGCCAGGCGCAGCGTCGACGTTCTGCCCTCGTAGAGGGCGCGCCTGAGCGTCAGATCGTGGACCAGGCCCTCGGGGATGCCGAGCTCGGCAACCGTCCTTGGTGCGCGGATTTCGACGTGCATGAGTTCGACTCCCTCGGCCCGGCGTTCCGATTCGTTGCGCGGACAACATGGAAACCATCGGCTCGAAGTGAGCTGGTCTTGAGCCGTACGGCCCATCCTGGAGATGCGAGGGAGCTGACCCGGTCGGGGCCGGCGATCGGGACGGGGGCCTACGCCCCGGTGGCCTCACCCTGCGCGGCGGCGACGATGCCTTCGAGCGACGGGCCGAGGAACTCTCGCCAGATGTCGAGGGCGGCGGTCTCGGTGGGGTGGATGCCGTCGGGGAAGCGCACCGCCGACTCTTCTGGGGTCATGGCGTCGACGTAGGCGCCGTAGTCGAGCACCCAGGTGCCGGGGTGCTCGGCGGCGACTTCGTGCAGGAGGGCGTTGAACCGGGCCACGCGTTCGGGGTGGTCGTCGCCGAGGCCACGGTTCGTCCAGGCTGTCCCGTCGCGACCGGACCCCACGACCGGCGTGGTGGCGACCACGACCGTGCGATCGCCGGCGGCCAGGGTCTCGATCGCCGCCGCCATGCGCGAGCGGAGCATGGCGTCGAAGTCGGCGTCGCCGATGGTGCGCCAGGCCTCGTCGCCCGGGAAGCGCCAGTCGGCGGTGTCCCACACGCCAGCCATGAGCAGGGCGATGTTGGCATGCTCGCGTTCGAGTGCGGCCGACCAGTTCGGGGCCCATTCGAGGCAGTAGTCGTCGGGCGGAGAGGAGTCGAGCGAACCGTCGGCGTTCCGAGCGAAGACCCGTTCCCCGTCGGTCAGGAGCCCGCAGCCGAGCTGGGAGAGCCCGGGCACCGGGCGCAAGGCGGAGCTCGAATCGCTCCAGGGCCAGGCCGCGGCGCCGAGCATGACCGCGGTGGATCCGCCGAACATGGCGAGGCGCGCCCGCGCATCGCTCGGGGCGCCGTCCTCGAGCGTGGCGGGCTCGGCCTGGACGCTGTTGACCCGCGTCATCGCGGTGTCGAAGTCGTAGGTGCGCGGCGCGACGGGGGTCAGCACCGCGACCAGCAGCACGGCGGCCATCGCGGCGGCGACACCTCCGAACGCGACGCGGTCGCGTTCGAACCAGGACCACGAACCTTCCATGAGGGGACGTTCGAGGAGGTGGTGCACGGCGGCACCCAACGCGATCGACAGCGCGAGCTGGGTGAGCACGAGGGCGCTGCCCTGCAGCGACGTGGCGGCATCGAGCCACATGAACACGGGCCAGTGCAGCACGTAGATGGGGAAGGCCCACCGACCGAGACGGGCGAGTGGACCGAGCGACAGCGTCCACGGCACGGGCCCGGTCGGGATGAGCGCCGCTGCGACGACGAACGCGGCGGGGATGGCGAACAGGCCGAGCCCGCCCTGGTAGAGCCAGCCGAGGTTTCGATCGACGAGAACCATGACCGCGAGGAGCCCGATGAGCGAGATGGCGCCGACCGCCTGGATGGGGCGGACGGCGGGCGTCGGGATGCGTGACCCGTGGCGATCGAGCGCGAGGGCCAGCACCACGCCGACGAGGAACTCGCCGCCGCGGACATGGGTGCCGTAGTAGGCGGCATCGGGGGTGTGCGTGATGAAGAGCGGGATGGAGCTGAGCCCGATGGCGGCGAGCCCGACGGCGATCCAGGGACGGCGACGGCTGATGAACAGGGCGCCGGCGAGCACGAGGGGAAGCAGCCAGAAGCACTGCTCTTCGAGCGACAGCGACCAGAAGTGCTGGAACGCCGACGGTCGTTCGAACAGCGCCCCGTAGGACTGGTCGTTGAGGATGAACCGCCAGTTCGAGGCGTAGGCCACGACCGAGGTGGCGTCACCGCCCAGGTTGGCGCGCGCCTCTTCTGATCCGACCAGGACCGTGACCAGGGTCGCGGCGGCGAGGCCGAGGACGGTGATGGGCAGGAGACGTCGGGCGCGGCGCTTCCAGAACGTGCGGAACGGGGTGGGGTCCGATCGGTGGCGTAGCGAGAGGTAGGACTTGGCGGCGAGGAACCCGGACAGCACGAAGAAGATCGTCATGCGGGCGAAACCGCCCTTGACCCAGCCGATGTGGGCGTGCCAGGCGAGCATGCCGAGCAGGGCCAGGCCACGCAGCCCGTCGAGGGCGTGGTTGCGCGCAGCAGCGCCCGAGACGCGGGCCGGTGGGGGGGAGACGGCGTTCATGTGAAGTTCAGCATCTTACCGGTGGGAATTCACGCGATCCCATCGCCCCCGGCCGCAACTCCACCAAATTGCGTTGATCTTGTTCGGTACCCGAACAAGATCAGCGCCAGAAGCAGCAGTCGGGCACGGTTCGTGCTCTATGGCGCGCGTTCACGCTCAGTCCGTGACGAGCTACTCGTCGCTGGGGGCCACCGGGAGGTCGGCGACCGCCGACACCATGAGCTGGTGCCACATGGCCTGGAGCTTGCCGAGCAACGGAGAGTCGGCTTCATAGCGGTGCTGCGCGAGCTCGAAGCTGTCGCGGCGGTACACCGCGGCGTCGTAGGGCGGCCCGACCGAGAGGTTGGCCCGGGCTGTGCTCATCATCGAGCCGAGCGCGAGCTTCGTCGCCTGCTCGATGTCGGCGTGCGATTCGAACACGAGGTCGAGGAGGAACTTGCCGTACTTGCTCTCGCCGATCTGGAGGTAGGGCCGGTCCTCGGAGGCCCGGATGTAGTTGCCCTCGGGGTAGACGAGGATGAGGTCGGCGGGCTCGGCGCCGACCTGGCCGCCGAGGATCCACGTGGAGGTGCCTTCGGCCCGCACCTGGGACAGCGCCTGGATGTGCTGGGCGACGACGTCGCGGGTGAGTCGCCCGAGGTAGAGCGCCGCCTCGTGGAGGTGGCTGACGGTGGTGAAGCTCTCCCGTCCGTCGTCCGCGTTGAGGTCGATCCGGATCTGGTCGAGCACCTGCTGCGTCGTGGCGAGGTTGCCTGCGGACTGCAGCACGAACACGCGGTCGGTACCCGGCTGGAACACGTGGAGCTTGCGGTAGGTGCTGATGTTGTCGACCCCCGCGTTGGTGCGGGTGTCGGACAGGAACACGAGACCTTCGTCGAGGCGAAGCGCCAGGCAGTACGTCATGGGCGAGGACGCTAGACCGCCGGGGTGAACGCCGAGTGGCGCGGTGGACGGCACCCACCCACCCTTCTGGCGTGGATGTCGTCCGGAATTCGCGCGACATCCACGCAATTTCGGGTTAGAACTCCTCGTCGAAGGCAACTGATCCTTCGACACCGAGCTGGTAGGCCGACACGGTGCGCTCGAAGAAGTTGGCCAGCTCGCTCACGTCCTGGAGCTCCATGAACCCGAACGGGTTCGACGAGCCGTAGCGGCGCTCGAGGCCGAGCCGCACGAGGCGCTGGTCGGCCACGTACTGGAGGTACTCGCGGGTGTCGCGCACCGACAGGCCCGAGATGCCCTCGGCCAGGAGGTCCTCGGCGAAGGTCATCTCGGCGTCGATCGCCTCGTCCATCATCTGGGCGACCGAGGCGGAGAACGACTCGTCGAACAGCTCGGGCTCTTCCTGGCGCACCGTGTCGATGACCGAGAAGGCGAAGTTCATGTGGGCGCTCTCGTCGCGGAACACCCAGTTGGTGCCCGCCGCCAGTCCGTTGAGCAGGCCCTTGGAGCGCAGGAAGTACACGTAGGCGAACGCGGCGAAGAAGAACAGGCCCTCGATACAGGCCGCGAAGCACACGAGGTTGAGGAGGAACTTGCGGCGGTCCTCTGCGGTGTCGAGCGTGTCGAGCTCGCTGATGGAGCCGATCCACGTGAAGCAGAAGTCGCCCTTGGCCTTGATCGACGCGATGTTCTCGATGGCAGCGAACGCCTCGGCCCGCTCGCCCTCATCGGCGATGTAGGTGTCGAGGAGGGTCAGGTAGAACTGGACGTGCAGCGCCTCCTCGTAGAGCTGGCGGGACAGGTAGAGCCGGGCCTCGGGTGCGTTGATGTGCTTGTAGAGGTTGAGCACCAGGTTGTTGGCCACGATCGAGTCGCCCGTGGCGAAGAAGGCCACGAGGCGCTTCACGAGGTGCTTCTCGGCGGGGAGGAGGCGGTGGTCGAGGTCGACGATGTCGTCGGCGAAGTCGACCTCCTCGACGGTCCAGGTGTTGCGGATGGCGGCCTTGTACTGCTCGTAGAAGTCCGGATACCGCATGGG
>CAZALT010000039.1:0-12155 GCA_964485515.1 uncultured Rhabdothermincola sp.
CGCCCCGTCGTTTGCGTACCTGGTGCTTCCTGATGTGCCTCGGTACGCACGCGACCGCGATATCGGGCGAGTCGCCCCGTCGTTTGCGTACCTGGTGCTTCCTGAGGTGCCTCAGTACGCACGCGACCGTGAGATCGATCGGGCCGCGACGGCGGAACATCCGAGCGGACGTGCCGGTTGGATGTCGGTATGGACGTGGAGATCTGGGTCGATGTCGTGTGCCCGTGGTGCTACATCGGCAAGCGCCGGTGGGAGGCCGCACTCGCGGAGTTCCCGCACCGTGACGAGGTGAACGTGACCTGGCGCAGCTTCGAGCTCGCCCCGGACGCCCCGTCGGCCTCCGACCTGAGCCTCGTCGAGATGCTCTCCACGAAGTACGGCGTGTCGGTCGATGAGGCCGTCGCGATGAACGACCGGGTGAGCGGGATCGCCGCGGACGAGGGCCTGGAGTACCAGCTCGAACGTGCCCGTCCGGCGAACACCTTCGACGCGCACCGCCTCTTGCACCTGGCCGGTGAGCGCGGTCTCGCGGACGAGGCCGAGGAGCGGTTGTTCCGGGCGTACTTCACCGAGGGCGTGCCGATCGGCGAGGTGGACGAGCTCGTCCGCCTCGGCACCGAGGTCGGGCTCGACCCCGACGAAGTGCGCGCCGTGGTCGAGAGCGATCGCTTTGCCACCGCGGTGCGAGACGATCAGGACACGGCTCGCGCCCTCGGCGTGAGCGGGGTCCCGTTCGTGGCCATCGACCGCAAGTTCGGCGTGTCCGGGGCTCAGCCGGTCGACGTGTTCCGCAACGCCCTCGACGAGGCATGGGCCGCCCACTCGTCGGTCTGAACGGGTGACTGTCCGTCGGTCTGAACGGGTGGCCGCCCGGTGCTCAGGGGCCCGGGTCCGCGCCCGCGCCGATCTTCGATGGGGGAATCGGGCGATGATCCGACAACGCGCCGTCGGATTCCGGTAGACCGGTTGGTGCGCCGCACGACGCGACGGGGGAGATCGCATGCCCGCCTACGCACCACAACCCGGAGAAGCTGTGCCCGACACGGTGGTCGAGGCGCTCGCGATGCTGGAAGCCGACGGCTATGTCGAGGACTTCCACATCGAGCACGGCGACCTCCGGTGCGCGGCGCGAAACGAGAGCGGACTCATCGACATCGCGGTGGTCGAGCGCTACTTCCGCTTCGAGGGCGCGAGCAACCCGGACGACGAGGCCATCGTCTTCGGGCTGTTCAACCCCACGTCGGGAACGAGGGGGACACTGGTGTCCGGCTTCGGACCCAGCGCCGATCCGGAGGAGATGGACGTGCTCATCATCCTCCACCGGCGGGCCGAGGGATGAACGATTGAGGCGAATCGGGTGGGGAACGAGGGGGATCGATGGCACGAGGACTTCGAGGGCTGCTGCATCGCGACGCCGACGGGTGGGACGGCCATAGCGGCAGGCCCCACTCATCGAACGGCGCGTCGTCGTTCCACCTGACGTGGGACCTCCCGCCGGGCACGTGGGTCGAGGTCCGGGCCACCCTGCAGGTCGATGTCCCGCCGTCGACGGCCGCGCTCTGCTTCTGGGCGCTCCAAGCGGGCTTCGTGCACCAGGGACACGCGTGCGGCGCGGGGCACCTCGGTCTGCAGTGGCACCCGGGACATCCGGGCAACACCGCGGTCAACTGGGGTGGCTATGACGAGGACGGCAGCGAGCTCCGGGGGAGCGGGTCGCCGCTCTCGTCGGCTACCGGCAACCCCAACACCCGTGATCTGGCATGGGTCGCAGGCCGGCGCTACCAGCTGCGCATCCGACGACCGACCGATGGGGGCAAGGCCCCGATGGGGCACAAGGCGTGGCGCGGCGAGGTGATGGACGATCTCGTGGGTGCTGTCGATGTGGTCCGCGAGCTGTACTCGGAGGGTGACTCGCTGGCGAACGTGGTCGTGTGGACCGAGAACTTCGGGATGTGCGACGAGCCGTCCAGCCAGGTCCGCTGGTCTGCGCTCGAAGCCGTGAACGCCGATGGCGAGGTGTTCGAGGTCGACAGCGTCCGCGTCAACTTCCAGGCGCTGTCCGCGGGCGGATGTGCCGACACGAACTCGAGCATCGAGGACGGGGCGTGGGTGCAACGGACCTCCACACCGCGGGTCACCCAGCAGGGTGACGTGTTGCGCGTTCGCTGAGAGCACACCCGCAGCGGCGCCGCGACGACGGCACGTCAGCGATCGCGCTCGTAGACCCAGGCGTCGAGCATCGTGAGGCGATGACGCCCACCCACGGCATCGGGATCCTCGGACTCGTAGCCGGCGTCGCCGTTGTAGAAGCAGACGAGCCCACCCTCGATCGGGGCGAAGCGGGTGGCGAAGTACTCGGGCTCGTCGGCCCGCATCGAGGTGAGCGTCGCATCGACCGTGTCGAACCGAACGAGGTGCTCGAGGGTGATCCACGTGGGCGGCGTGAGGTCGATCTCGCCCTTGTCGCGCAGGGTCATCGCGTCGGAGGGCCGGATCCAGCGGTGCTCGTGGATCTCGCCCATGTCGATGGTGACGGTGGACTCACCTCCGCTGGGCGCAGCCACGGCGAAGAACCAGGTGATGAAGCGCTTGGGGGCGACGGCGGGAGGGGTCCAGTGGGAGAACCAGACGAAGTCATCGGCATCGACGAGCAAGTCGGCCTCCTCGGCCGCTTCACGCACCGCAGCGCGCCGTGCGGCGAGCAGGAGGTCGTCAGGGCGGTCGGGATCGTAGTCACCGGGGTCGATGCGACCGCCCGGCCACACCCATGCGCCACCTGCGAAGGCGAGGTCGGCGTTGCGTCGCAACATCAGGGTCTCGAGCCCGTCCGGACCGTCGCGCAGCGGCACGACGGTGGCCGCGGGGATGTCCGGGGCCGGTTCGTCGTCGCGATCGCCGGCGAAGATCTCGTTCACAGATGCCACCTGGCCACCGTACTTCCGTCGTGCGCGGGTGCGTCCGGCGCTATCGGCGCTATCGGCGGTCTTCGGGGCGGGCGCGGTTGTAGCTCCTGATCGCCTTGGACACGACCCGATCCGCCCGCTTCTTCTCCCGGGCCGCGATGTCGGCTCGGCGGTCGTCGGCCGCGTCGGACTCGTCCCGCAGGCCGAGGTAGCGCTCGAAGCGGTCGGCGTCGATGTCGCCCGCCTCGACGGCGGCGCGCACCGCGCAGCCGGGCTCGCTCTCGTGTCGGCAGTCCCGGAACTTGCAGTCGGCGGCCGCGTCGCCGATGTCCTCGAACGCGAGGGCGAGTCCGTCGCCGGCATCCCACAGGCCGAGGCCACGCAGGCCGGGGGTGTCGATGAGCACGCCTCCGCTCGGGACCGGGATGAGGTCGCGGGTGACCGTGGTGTGGCGCCCTTTGGCATCGCCCGAGCGGACCTCGGCGGTGGCTTGGAGGTCCTCGCCGACCAGTGCGTTGGCCAACGTGGACTTCCCCGCCCCCGACTCCCCGAGCAGCACCGCGGTGCGGTTCGCCACGAGGTAGCCGCGGATGGTGTCCATGCCGGTGCCGGCGCGGGCGCTGATCACCTCGACGGGCGTGCTGCCCGCCAGTCGGCGCAGCTCGGCGAGCTCGACCTGGGCTTGCTCGTCGGACACCAGGTCGGCTTTGGTGGCGACGATGACGGGCGTGGCCCCGCTCTCCCAGGCAACGACGAGGGAGCGTTCGAGTCGCCCGGCCTTGAGTGGTCGGTCGAGTCCGTGGACGATGAAGACCGTGTCGACGTTCGACGCGAGCACCTGCTCGGCTCGTCCCAGCGCGTCGATGCGGGCGATGGCGGACTGCCGTGGCATCACGCCGGCGATGACCGGGACCGAGTCGCCCTCGGGATGGTGCACGGCGACCCAGTCACCGGTGGTGGGCGCGACCTCCTCGTCGAAGCCGGGCCACGCCGCAGCGTTCGAGGTGACGCCCTCGATCTCCTCGCCCGTGGCGACCAGGACCCGGCCGCGGTCGGCGCGCAGGACGCGACCGGCCACCGCGCCTTCTGGCGCGCTCGACCAGAGGCTGGCGACGCGATCGGTCCAGCCGAATCGGCGTAGGAGGGTCTCGGGGCCCGGTGTGGACATGGCCCGTAGTTTGCTCGGCTGAACCGCACCTGCCACGTCGAACGGTCCCGGCGCCGACCCCAGCGCCGATCCCGGCGCCGATCCCGGCGCCGATCCCGGCGCCGATCTCGCGTGCGGTGGAGCCGTCGACCGGAGCGTGTTCGCCGCCGAGAGTGCCGCTCGGAGCTCGTCGTCGAGGGTGCGGCGCGGCGGAGCGCGTACCGGTACGATCCCGCTCCGTGGCGAATCGCAAGAAGACGGCTAAGAAGCGCAAGCAGACCCGACCCCTCCCCAAGGTGGGCACGCCCAAGGACGAGGCTTATGTGCTGCACCGTTCCCGGCAGGATCTGGACAACTTCGGCCTGAACAGGGCCCGGAAGGGACCGGGAACGGCGATCATCTTGACGCTGATCGCGGTTCTGTTGGTGCTTGGAGTGGTCGGCCTCGTTGCTCTCACCTGAGCGCTCCGACGTCTTCTCCTGCGCACGAACCCATCTCGCGTCGTAGGCTGCCGGCAGAGTCGCGGGGGTTTCCTGGGGGAGCGCCACGCCGACTTCTTCCCAGGTCGGCACGGCGAAGGCCAGGCCTGGGGCCGTCATCGGTGATGGGAGGGTCCACGATCACATGACCTCGGAGGTAACCCGCCCCGGTAGTGGCGGTCCGACGGCGAAGAGCGCCGCTTCGGGCGTGGTGGTCGCGCGTCACATCAGCCGCATCGCCGCCATCTTCGACGCGGCCCCGATCGGTGTCGGCGTGTGGTCCGTGGAGGGGCACCTGCTGCACGCCAACCCGGTGCTCTGCGATCTGCTCGGCGAGGACCTCGGCGCGCTCCAGGGTGAGCGGATCGAGCTCGTGCTCGACCCCGGCGACGTCGTCGAGGTGCGTTCGCACATCGACGAGATCTGGCGGGGGGTGCGCAACGCGTTCTCGTGCCGTGTCCTGTGCGGAGCCGATCCGAGCGGGGAGCTGCTCGTGCGCGCCGAGTTCACCGCTGTGTACGGACCAGCGGGGCTTCCGGAGTACCTGCTCTCGCAGATCTTCGACTTCACCCCACTCACCGACGAGACCGCGCCCCGTCCTGCTCCGATCGCGGCACCGCCCCGAGTCGCGAGCAGCGTCGCCCCGTCGGGCGGCTACGCCGCCGAGGTCGAGCGCCTGCGCGCCGCCCTGACCGACGTCGAAGCCGAGCTCGCCGAGGTCAAGCGCCTCTTCCATGCGGTGATCGAGGTCGGACCCATCGCCGTCGTGCGCCTCGACGCCGAAGGACGAGTCGTCTACGCCAACGGCCGGTGGGCCGAGTTCCTCGACGATCACCAGGACCGTCTGTCGGGCCACAACTGGCACCGGCTGCTCGATGCGGCGCAGCTCGACGACGTCGTCCGCCGCGGCGTCGAGTCGCTCGAGACCGGCGAGCCCTTCGTCTTCCGCATCGCTTCGACCGACCACGTGCAGTTGGCCATCGACCCCGACGACCACGTCCCGGGCACCACCTACTGGGCGGTCATGCAGGTGGCCCCTGTGTTCGATCAGGGAGGTGGGCACGACGGGTGGGTGGCCACGCTCACCGATGTCTCCGCCGAGGTCGCGGCCGACACCCGCGCCGACCAGCTCGCGCAAGCTCTCGATGCGGGTACCGACTTCTTGATGATCGCCGAGCGCACCGGCGCGATCTCCTACGCCAACGATGCGGCGCGCACACGACTTGGCGTGCACACCGGTGGATCGGACCGGGCGCCGAGCTTCCTCATGGACATGCTCGAAGCGGACTCGTTCGAGGCCTGGCACGAGCTCGTGCACCCCACGCTGCTCCAAGGCGGGGTGTGGAACGGCGAGCTGCTCTTCCACACCGTGGGCGGCGACGACGTCCCCGTCTCGGCGATGTTCCACGCTCGCTGCGACAGCGACGGGTTCCTCGAATCGATCTTCGCGGTCGCCCGCGACATCTCCGATCTGAAGATCGCCGAGCGTCAGCTCCACCAGATGGCGACGCACGACTACCTCACCGGCATGCCGAACCGGGTGCTGCTCTACGATCGACTCGAACAGGCCTTGGCCCGCTACAGCAGGTACAGCCAGGCCGTTGCGCTCCTCTACGTCGACCTCGACCGGTTCAAGGCCGTCAACGATCAGCACGGGCACCATGTCGGCGACGCCGTTCTGCGCGCCGTCGCCGACCGCATCCACGAGCTGGTCCGCGAGTCCGACACCGCGGCTCGGGTGGGCGGCGACGAGTTCTGCCTGCTCATCGAAGGCATCAGCGACCTGCCGACCCTCAAGGTCATCGCCGATCGGTTGATCGCGGCGATCAGTGCGCCCATCCTGATCGGCGACATCCGCGCCGAGATCGGGGCGTCGGTCGGTCTGGTGCTCGTCGACGAACGGTCGGCCGACGTCGATTCGCTGATGGCCATGGCCGATGCCGCCATGTACCGTGCCAAGGACAGCGGTCGTGGCGTCAGCTACGTGCACGAGTCCGGGGGGTCCGTTGACGCCAGAGGGTGACCCACGAGCCGCGGCGGGCGTCGAGCAGGATGGGGGCGGACCGCCCGCACCGGCGCCGCTCGCCGAGCTGCACCACCTCTCGATCACGGTCTCGGACCTCGAGCGGTCGGTGCCGTGGTACCGGGAGGTCCTCGGCCTTCGCATGGTCGGCATCGACGACCATGCCGGCGGCCAGACGGTGCTCCTCGTCACGGTGAGCGGTGTCGTCCTGCTCCTCCAAGAGCACAAGGCGCACGAAGGGGCCAGCTTCAGCGAGTTCCGTCCCGGCCTCGACCACGTGTCGTTCCGCGTCGACGGTCTTCGCGATCTCCTGGTGTGGTCCGAGCACCTCGACACGCTGGGCGTGGCGCATCCGCCGGTTCGCGAGGAGCCCTATGGGTCGGTGCTCGTGTTCCGCGACCCGGATCGCATCCAGATCGAGCTCTTCGCAGATCCCGGCACCTGACGCAGCGTTACCATCGGGCCCCATGACGCTCGCGATCACCGATGACCATGGGACGCTCGGCGCCGTCGTGTCGACGTTCCTCGCCGATCACAAGGTTCTCACCACGGCGAGGTCGCTCCTCGACGGGGCCGACGACCAGGTGCCGGTCTTCTGGGACGACGTGGCGAAGCTGGGGTGGCTCGGCCTGCACCTCGCGGAGGTGGATGGCGGCTCTGGCTTCGGCCTCGAAGAGCTCGCGGTCGTCGTCGAGCAGTTCGGCGCCTTCGTGTGCCCGGGGCCCTTCGTGCCGACGACCCTGGCCTCCGCGGTGCTGGCCGCCGTCGGTTCGGACGAGCTGCGTGCCCGCCTCCTGCCTGGGCTGGCCAACGGTTCGGTGATCGGTGCCGTGGCGGTCACCTCTGATCTGACCGTCGACGGCGTCGTCGCCTCCGGGGAGCTCGGGCCGGTCGTGAGCGGCGGCCTCGCACACGTGGTGCTCGCTCCCTCGGGCGACGATGTCGTCGTGATCGACATGGCGTCTGACGGCGTGACGGTCGTCGTCCCGGCCAACTTGGACCCCACCCGTCCGGCAGCACGCGTCTCGCTCGACGGCACCGTCGTCGAGGTCATCCCGGGCGCGGCCCGGGTGCTGATCGATCTGGCCCGCTCGTTGTTCGCCGCCGAGGCTGTCGGCATGGCACGGGCGTGCACGGAGCAGGCCGCGGGCTATGCGAAGGAGCGTCAGCAGTTCGGCCGGCCCATCGGTACCTTCCAGGCGGTCAAGCACCACTGCGCCAACATGCTCGTGGCCACCGAGCTGGCCACCGCCGCCGTGTGGGACGCGGCTCGTGCTGCCGACACGGGTGGCGACCAGCTCTCGGTCGCGGCCGGCATGGCCGCGGCGCTGGCGTTGCCGGCGGCCGATCGCTGCGCGCAGTTGAACATCCAGGTCCACGGTGGCATCGGGTTCACCTGGGAGCACGATGCGCACCTGTACCTGCGACGGGCCACGGCGCTCGAGTCGATCGTCGACGCCGAGGCGGCCGCCGTCTCGGTCGTCGACCTCGTGCGCGACGGTGTCCGGCGCGAGCGGTCGGTCGACCTGCCTCCAGAAGCCGACTCGATCCGCTCCCGGGTGCGCGAGTTCGTGTCCACCGTCGTGGACCTCGACGACGCGGCGCGTCTGACGGCGCTGCTCGACTCGGGCTACGCCGTGCCGCACTGGCCCGAGCCGTGGGGCCGCGCCGCAGGTGCGGTCGAGCAGCTCGTGATCGAGCAGGAGTTCTCGGCGGCGGGCATCTCGAAGCCCTCGTACTCGATCACGGGGTGGGTGATCCTCACGCTCGTGCAGCAGGCGACCGACGACCAGATCGCCCGGTGGGTCCGACCGGCCCTCGAACGGGAGGTGATCTGGTGCCAGCTGTTCAGCGAGCCTGACGCGGGCTCGGACGCCGCCGCGGTCAAGACCCGTGCCACCCGCGTGGACGGTGGCTGGCTGGTCAACGGGCAGAAGGTGTGGACGAGCGGCGCGCACGTGTCGGGGTTCGGTCTGGCGACCGTGCGCACCGATCCCGAGGCGGCCAAGCACGACGGCATCACGACGATGGTCATCGACATGCACGCCGAGGGTGTGGAGGTTCGCCGGCTTCGGATGCCGACCGGCGACTCGGAGTTCAACGAGGTGTTCTTCGACGACGTGTTCGTCCCGGACGATGACGTCGTCGGCCCGGTCGACGGCGGTTGGTCGGTCGCCCGTGCCACGCTCGGCAACGAGAGCGTGAGCATCGGCAGCGGCGGTGACGGGATGGCCTATCCCGGCGAGGCGCTGATCGCTCCGCTCGATGAGCACCCCGAGCGGTTGGCCGGAGGAGCCGGCCGGGTCGGTCGGTATCTGGCCAGCGCGGCGGGGGTCGAGCTGTTGAACCTGCGCAGCGCGCACCGCGCCGTGGCGGGCGGCGAGCCGGGTCCCGAGGGCGCGGTCACCAAGCTGGTGCTATCGGAGAACCTGGCCGAAGCGGCGGCGGTCCTCGTCGCGCTGAGCGGTCCGGACACGGCCTACCTCGACGGTCCCGGCGCGCTGAGCGGCCACATGGCGCTCATCCACCGGGCCATGGCCATCGCCGGGGGCACGTCGGAGATCAAGCGCAACCAGATCGGCGAGCGCCTCCTCGGTCTCCCGAGAGACCCCCTCATCAAGTAGCACACCGCGTTTCTTGTCGCGGCTCGGACCTAGGACCCGAACTTGGTGGAGCGCACGGTCGATGAGGCGGCGCTCTCCGCCATTTCGGTTCGTTCTGGCGGGTGTGGCGCTGGGCCGGCCTGATGCCCGAGCTCGGGACGGGCACGGACCCTGTGCAGGTCACTCGGGGCAGTCGTAGCCTGCCTCGTGTGGCTGACTACCGACCTCCGCTCCGTGACATCTTCTTCGTCCTCGAACACCTCGTGGACCTCGACCGGCTGAGCGGCATCGATTCGCTCACCGACGTCGACCTCGACACGGTGAAGGCCATCGTCGAGGAGAACGGCCGCTTCGTCGCCGATGCCATCGCGCCGCTCAACCAACCGGGCGACGTGGTCGGCGCCGTCCACGACCCCTCGACCAACACGGTCAAGACCCCGGACGGCTTCCCCGATGCCTACGCGCAGTACGTCGCCGCGGGCTGGGGTGCCGTGCCGTTCCCCGAGGCGTACGGCGGCGGCGGGTTCCCGTGGCTCGTGGGCATCGTGCTCCAGGAGATCATCAGCTCCGGCAACATGGCCTTCTCCATGGCCCCGCTGCTCACGCAGGGCGCCATCGACGCCGTCATCCACCACGGCAGCGAGGAGCAGAAGGAGGTCTACCTCCCCAAGATGGTGACGGGGGAGTGGACCGGCACCATGAACCTCACCGAGCCGCAGGCCGGCTCGGACGTGGGTGCCGTGCGCACCAAGGCCGTGAAGCAGGACGACGGCACGTACCTCATCACCGGCACCAAGATCTTCATCACCTTCGGCGAGCACGACATGGCCGAGCAGATCATCCACCTCGTCCTCGCCCGCACCCCCGACGCGCCTCCCGGCACGAAGGGCATCTCGTGCTTCATCGTGCCCAAGTACCTCGTCGAAGAGGACGGGTCGCTCGGTGCGCGCAACGACGCGGCGTGCGTGTCGATCGAGCACAAGATGGGCATCAAGGCCAGCCCCACCTGCGTGATGAGCTACGGCGAGGGCGACGGCGCCGTCGGCTACCTGATCGGCGAGGAGAACCAGGGCATGCGGTACATGTTCACGATGATGAACAACGCCCGCCTGTCGGTCGGCCTCGAGGGCCTCTCGCTCGCCGAGCGCGCTTACCAGGACGCGCTGCAGTACGCCCAGGAGCGCCGCCAGGGACGAGCGCCCGGCGCGCCTCCCGGCGAGATGTCGTTCATCATCGACCTGCCCGATGTGCGCCGCATGCTGCTCACCATGAAGTCCCTCATCGACGCCATGCGGGCGATCATCTACATCACGGCGGAAGGCACCGACCTCGCCGCGCACCTCACCGACGACGACGCCCGCACGGCGGCCAAGGAGCGCGTCGACCTGCTCATCCCGGTGGCCAAGGGCTGGTCCACCGACATGGGCATCGAGGTCACCTCGCTCGCCATCCAGGTGCACGGCGGCATGGGCTTCATCGAGGAGTCGGGCGTCCCGCAGCACTTCCGCGATGCTCGCATCACCACCATCTACGAAGGCACGAACGGGATCCAGGCCATGGATCTCGTCGGACGGAAGCTACCGATGCGCGCCGGTGGCGTGGTGCAGGACTTCTTCACCGAGGTCGCCGCGCTCGACGTCGACCTCGCGGCGGCGGGCGACGACCTCGCGGTGATCCGCGAGCAGCTCGCCTCGGCGCTCGAGGTCACCACCGACACCACCAACTGGCTGCTCGAGAACGGGTTGACCGACCCGCGCAACGCGCTCGCCGGGGCCACGCCGTACCTGCGGATGTTCAGCTTGCTGGTGGCGGGGTGGGCGATGGCGAAGCAGGGTCTCGCCGCGAAGGCAGTGCTCGACGGCGGCGCGAGCGGCGACGATGCTGACCTCGCGGCCGGCAAGATCACGACGGCGCGGTTCTTCGCCGAGCAGATCCTTCCCGGGGTCCACGGCCTGGTGTCGCCGGTCAAGGCTGGCTTCGAGGACCTCTACGCCGTCGACCTCGCCGCGCTGGCCGGCTGAGCGCTTCGATGCCCGACATCTCGATCATCGACAGCGCGGGTGTGCTCGCGTCGATCCCCAGTCCGAGCGAGAACCGCATCGGACCGTTGCACGCGTACGGACTGATGATCGCCCTCGGCGTGCTCGCCGCCATCGAGCTGTCCGCCCGCAGGTGGAAGGCTCGGCTGGGCGACCCCAACGACTTCTGGTCCATCGCTCTGTGGGCGGTGCCGGCGGGCCTGATCGGCGCCCGGCTCTACCACGTCATCACCGACTGGAAGACGTACTTCCCCGACGACCCCCTGCGGTCGCTTGAGATCTGGAACGGCGGTCTGGGCATACCCGGGGGCATCATCTGCGGGGTCGGCGTGGGCGTGTACGTCGCCCATCGCAAGGGCATGCGGCTGTCGGTCGGCCTTGACGTGGTCGCCCCCGCGCTTCCGCTTGCTCAGGCGATCGGCCGCATCGGCAACTGGTTCAACCAGGAGGTGTTCGGTCGCCCGACGGATCTCCCGTGGGGACTCGAGATCAGTCCGTCACGTCGACCGGCGGCCTTCGAGGGCTATGCCACATTCCATCCGACGTTCCTCTATGAGGGGCTGTGGAACCTGGCGATCGTCGGCCTGCTCATCTGGCTCGACCGCAAGCGGGTGATCCGGCCGGGCAACCTCTTCGTGCTCTACGTGCTGGGATACGGCGTCGGTCGTCTGTGGGTCGAGTCGCTGCGCAGCGACGACGCGAGCCTGATCCTCGGCCTGCGGGTCAACACCTGGATGAGCCTCGCGGCGATCATCGGATCGATCGTGGTGCTTGCCGTGCGGGGCCTTCGCCGCCGTCCCGACGATGACGACGAGCCCTACGTCGACGGCCACCACTGGGAGGGCGACCACACCGGACCGGGCCAGGGAGACGAAGCCTCCGACGGTACGGACGTCGCCCGTGACGCGGGCACCGCCTCTGCTGGGGTCAGCCCGGATCTGGATGACGAGGCGAACGAGTC
>CAZALT010000039.1:12255-17904 GCA_964485515.1 uncultured Rhabdothermincola sp.
CGGGCACCGCCTCTGCTGGGGTCAGCCCGGATCTGGATGACGAGGCGAACGAGTCCGACTCGTCCGACGAGTCTGACGAGTCTGACGAGTCTGACGCCGGCTCAGGAACCTCGCCGCTTCGGGAGTGAGTCGGCGGCCCGCGCCAACGGCGGCGCGCCGGCGTCGAGCGGAAGGTCGAGCGCTGTCGAGTCCCACGAGACCTCCCCCGCGAGGCGGTGCAGGTGGCTGTCGCCCCGAAGCGTCTGCTCCAAGCGGCGATGCGGGTGCTCGTCGGGAAGCGACCGGGTTGGGCCATCGATGGGCGAGCGCAACAGATCGAACACGTCGTAGGAGATCTCGTAGATCAACATGCGCTCGAGCACGTAGCTGTGCTGGAACAGCTCGGGGTAGTCGTGGGCGAGCCAGTAGGGGATCACGGCGTAGTCCGACGCGATGGTGCTGGACAGGAACTCGTCGCAGACGAACCAGCGAGGCTGGGAGCAGAACCGCAGGAACACGTCGAGGTCGAGGTCGGGCGGCCCGCCGCGGGCCCACTCCCAATCGATCAGACCGGTGATCTGGCGTCCGTCCCACAGCACGTTCTGGAAGTGCAGGTCACCGTGGATCAGCGTGTCGGTGGAGAACGGTTCGAGCGCCGGGGTGCTCTGGAGGACGAGGTGGCGCGTGTCGGCGATCAGCGCGGGATCGACGCCGGGGCGTCCCTCGACCTCGGCCAGCGCGTTCAGGAGCGGCGCGGCGATCTGCAGCGCGTTCGGGTCCAAGAGCTGCGGCGCGTCCTCGACCGGGCCGAGGCCTTCGGGAACGGGCACGGCATGGACGGCGCGTAGCACCGTCGCGAGCTGACGGACCGCGTCGCGTCGATCGTTCAGCGACATCAGCGGCCAGGCTCCGGCCAGCATCTGCCCGGGTAGGCGCTCCACGATGAGCCAGTCGGCTCCGAGCTGTCCGCCGTAGGCGACCACGTTGGGATAGCACACGGTGTCGGGGAGTTGCGGGCCGAGCTCGGCCTCCCGGTGGAGGCGTCGGTTGGGTCGACGGTTCACGCGGATCGCGTGGCGGTCGGACAGCCAGACCTCGTTCGTGACGCTGCTGGCCCGCTCCAACGGCACGTGCGGATCGAGGCCCGCATCGCTGAGGGCCTTTCGTGCACGTGCCATGGCGAACGGATCGCTCAATCGACCTTCTCGCGTCGGGGCGGCCCGGAACGGCCGCATCTGGGACTTCTGGTCGACCCGCGACCGCACCGCCTTGACCGGAATGGGCCGGGAGGCCCATCGCTCGACGAGGTTACCGGTTGCCGCGAAGGGCGGACCATCCGAGCGATCGGCTACCCGGGTCGCCGTCGACCAGGTCGGTCCGCCAGGCGCGACCGGTATCGTTCCGGCTGTCGGATCCACCACGATCCGGCTGGAGCTACCGAGGAGATCGCATCCCATGGCCGTGTACGACGCCGAGATCAACCTGCTCGATGGGACGCCGGCGAAGCTGTCCGACCTGAACGGGAAGGCCGCGCTGTTCGTCAACGTGGCCTCGAAGTGCGGACTCACCCCGCAGTACGAGGGACTCGAGCGCCTCCAGCAGACCTACGGCGATCGAGGGTTCACCGTCTTCGGCTTCCCGTGCAACCAGTTCATGGGGCAGGAACCGGGTAGCCCCGAAGAGATCCAGACCTTTTGCAGCACCACCTATGGCGTCACCTTCCCGCTGTCGGAACGGATCGAGGTCAACGGCGATGAGCGCCACCCGCTGTACGTCGAGTTGACCGCAGTCGCCGACGGCGACGGCGAAGCGGGCGACGTGCAGTGGAACTTCGAGAAGTTCCTGATCGCTCCCGACGGTTCGATCGCGGGTCGTTTCCGTCCAGGTGTCGAGCCGGAGTCCGACGAGCTCGTCGCCGCCATCGAGGCCACGCTGCCGTAGCCAGATCGGCGTCCACACGGCAGTGGGCTCGGTGCGTGCGGGTCGGGATTCTTCGGGGCGGCGTGAGCACCGGTAGCGTGAGTGCCACTCATGACCACCTTTGAATCCCTCGGTGTTGCCGCGGACATCGCCGCGGTCCTTCGCGAGCGTGGGATCGAGACCGCGTTCCCGATCCAAGAGCTCACCATCCCCGACGCGCTCGCGGGTCGCGACGTGTGCGGCAAGGCCAAGACGGGTTCGGGCAAGACGCTTGCCTTCGGCATCCCGCTCCTGGAGGGCATCAAGAAGGCAGAGCCACAGCACCCGCGCGGTCTGATCCTCGTGCCCACCCGCGAGCTGGCGGTGCAGGTGCGAGACGAGCTCGAGCCGCTCGTCAACGGACGCGACTTCGCCATCGAGGCCGTCTACGGCGGCGCGAACATGGAGAGCCAGATCAAGTCGTTCCGTCGCGGCGTCGAGATCGCCGTCGCCACACCGGGTCGGATGATCGACCTCATCGGCCGCGGCGAGGTCGACCTCGATCAGGTCACCCACGTCGTGGTCGACGAAGCCGACCGCATGGCCGACATGGGCTTCCTGCCCCAGGTCGAGTGGATCCTTCGCCACGTCCCCAGCGGTCATCAGACGCTGCTCTTCTCGGCGACGCTCGACGGCGTGGTCGACACGCTCATCAAGCGCTACCAGACCGACCCTGCCATGCACGAAGTCGACTCCGGCACGGTCACGGTCGAGGCCATGGAGCACCGCTTCCTCCTCGTCCACGAGATGGACAAGATCAAGGTCGCCGCGGCCATCGCCCGAGGGGCGAACCGCACGATCATGTTCGTCAACACCAAGCGCTACGCCGACAAGCTCGCAGCCGAGGTGACCGAGCAGGGAGTGCGGGCCCGAGCCATCCATGGCGATCTTCGACAGAAGGACCGCGAGAAGGCCCTGGCGGAGTTCGGCGAGGGAAGCCTGCCCGTCATGGTCGCCACCGACGTGGCGGCTCGTGGCATCCACGTCGACGAGGTCGACGTGGTCATCCACGTCGATCCCCCTGACGATCACAAGACCTACCTGCACCGCTCGGGCCGCACCGCTCGGGCCGGAGAGTCCGGTGTGGTGGTCACGTTGTCGATCTGGAACCAGGAGCTCGAAGTCAAGCGCATCATGCGACGGATCGGCATCGAGCAGCCCATCGTCGAGGTCTTCTCGAACGACAAGCGCCTTGCCGACCTCGCAGGGTGGGACCCTGCGGCCGACGCTTCGACCTGAGCCGCCGTTGCCTGGTCGGCCCGGTCGGATTTTCCTGACAACACTCCACACCGGTCGGGTTCGTGCCGACAGGTGTGACTGATTCGTCGGCAGATCCTTCGACCACCAGGCACCGTCATGAGCAAGAAAAAGCAGCAAAAGGCTCCGAAGACCTTCTTCTCCCTCGGCAACGCGCCAGGCGCCGACGAGACGACCTCGGATCCCGCGACCGCTGAGTCGGCGGCACCCGCCCCGGCCTTCTGCGGCGAGTGCGGGACGTCGCTGATCGCCGGCGCCGCGTTCTGCGGGGAGTGCGGCGCGGCCGCCCCCGATCTCTCCCTGCTCGTGGCCGAGGGGGACGGCGGTGCGGCGGCGGGGGTAGCCGGGGTCGGTGCCGTCGGCCTCGTGCTGACCGATCAGGTCGGCGACGCGCCGGACGATGGGGCGGAAGCCGAATCGGTCGACGGGGCCGACGGGGTCGACGACGCTGAGTCGGTCGAGGACGTTGTCGAGCCTGACGAGGCCGACGAGCCTGACGAGATCGAGCCAGTCGAGCCGGTTGACGAGATCGAGCCGGTCGAGCCGGTTGCCGATGCTGCTCCAACGGGCGCAGGTGCTGTCGCCGCCGAGGTCGAGGTCGAGGGCGATGCGCCGCATGAGACGGCCGAGCCGGTCGAGCCGGTCGAGCCGGTCGAGCCGGTCGACGACATCGCCGAGGGCGACGAGCTCGCCGACGATGCCGAGTTCGTCGCAGTCGGTGCGGACGGTTCGGTGACACCCGTCGTCACGGGGGCGGCGGGGGCGACGGGGGCGACGGGGGCCGCAGGTGGAGTCGGAGCCGCGTCGGTCGGCGAGGGCGACGAGCCGGCGAGCGCATCGGGCAGCAAGACCGGTCTGCTGGTCGGCGCCGGCGTCGTGGTGCTGGTCCTGCTCCTCGGCGGTGTCGTCCTGGCCTTGTCGGGGGGTGGTGCCGGCGACAAGGACGAGGTCGAGACAGCCGCATCGACCACGACCACGACCGAAGGCCGCGACACGTCGGACACGACAGCGGCCACCACGACGACGTCGACCTCCTCGGATGAGTCGACACCTTCGTCGGCGGTTCCGGAAGAGACGACGACCACCACGGCAGCGGTCATCACCCCGACCACCGTCGGTCCGCCTCAGACGGTGACGGTCCCCCCTCCCCCGACTGTTCCTCGCGTGCCGGCCAGCGTCGTGAGCAGCCCTGGCGGAGGCGTCATCTGCCTCACGGGCTCGGGATCAGCGACGATCAACCTGGCGAACGTCGGAGACGCGACGGCCCAGTTCCAGTTCTCCTCCGCTCCCAAGAAGGCTTCGGTGAATCCGCAGTCGGGAACCATCGCTGGTCGAGCGAGCACGAATGTGGTCATCTCGGGCGGTGGCGAAGAGCGGTTCAACCTCGGCCTCAACGCCACGGGCGGGGGCGCCAACTACACGGTCATCGTCTACAACGGTGGACGACCCGGCGAGTGTGGATGATTCGAGCGCGGCGCCGACGGCGGTAGCCACGCCATCGGTCGACGATCTCGGTCGTCGGTACCAGTCGTCGATCGACCGTGGACGTCGGCACCGGGCGGGCGTGTTCTACACACCGGCGGCGCTGGCGGCCGGCCTGACCCGCGCCGCGTTCGAGGATCGGTCCCCAAGCGAGTTGGTGCGGATCTGCGATCCCTCGTGCGGGGGTGGCGCGTTCCTCGTGGCCGCGGCTGCCGAGATCGAGGGGCGCACGGGTCGGACGAGGACCGAGATCGCCACCACCGCCCTGTGGGGCGCCGACGTCGATGAAGGCGCGGTTGACGTCGCTCGATCCGAGCTTGCTCGCTGGGTGGCGGCGCGTGAACCCGCGAGCGCGGAGGCCGTCGCCCGCAGCCTCGCTACGCACGTCGTCGTGGGCGACACGCTGCGCCACGGGTCGGCGGTGTGGGCTGTCGAGTGGACCCCGTTCGACCTGGTGCTGGGCAACCCTCCGTTCCAGAACCAGCTCGGCCGGTCGACGGCTCGACCCAGGAGCTACTCGGTCGCGGTGCAGCGCCGACTGAAGGTCGCGGGCGCGGCTTACACCGACACGGCGGCGCTCTTCTTGCTCTCGGCGCTCGACCTGGTCCGATCTGAGGGCCGGGTCCTGCTGATCCAACCGCAGTCGGTGCTGTCGGCGCGCGACGCGGCGCCCGTGCGGGCCGAGGTGATGGCGCGGGGCGCACTGGTGGGGCTCTGGGCCGACGACGGTCTGCACTTCGACGCCGGGGTGCAGGTCTGTGCGCCGATCATCGATCGGTCCTGCGTGGCACCCCCGTCGGTCAAGCGGTGGACGGGTGCCACGGTGGTGCCGGGGTCGAGCGTCGGATCGCCCACGCGTTCGACGTGGGCGCCCCTGCTCGCCGATGCCCGCGGTGTCCCCACCGTCGACCTTGGCCCGCCGACGGGCTCACCGACGGGCTCACCGACGGGCTCGCCGGAGCGCCCACCAGG
>CAZALT010000039.1:18004-23584 GCA_964485515.1 uncultured Rhabdothermincola sp.
CGCCGACGGGCTCACCGACGGGCTCACCGACGGGCTCGCCGGAGCGCCCACCAGGCGGCTCGGCATCGGTGGGTCGCTCCGATGGCGGTCTGGTGGGTCGACGCGCGGCGCGGACGGTTGGCGACCTCGCATCGGTCTCCGCTGGCTTCCGGCAGCACTTCTACGGCCTGATCCCGTTCGTCTCCGACGCCGATCCCCTCGACGTGGATCCCGAGCAGGCGACATCGGGAGCGGTCATGCGGCTGGTCACGAGCGGGCTCATCGACCCGGCCAACGAGCGGTGGGGGCGAACCGGCACCCGGTTCGGCGGTCGTCGCTTCGACCGTCCCCTCGTCGATGTCGCGGCCCTCGCCGAGGCCGATGCCGAGGTGGCGTCGTGGGGTCGTGGACTCGCCACGCCGAAGCTCCTCGTCGCGACCCAGACGCGGGTCGTCGAGGTGATCGCCGATCGGGACGGCTCGCGGTGGCCGTCGGTCCCCGTGATCGCGGTGTGCGCTCCACCCGATGAGCTGTCACTCTTGGCCGCGGTCCTGCTCGCCCCCGCGGTGACAGCCTGGGCGATGACGAACTTCGCGGGGGCTGCGCTCTCCGCCGATGCGTTGAAGCTGTCCGCTGCGCAGATCCGTTCCATCCCGCTCCCACAGGTCGACACCCGAGCATGGCGTGACGCGGCCACCGCGTTCGAGCAGGCGGAACGCGCCGCCCGGTCAGGCGACGCGGCGATGTGGTCGGCGATGCTGGACGATCTCGGACATCTGATGGACCGTGCCTACGGCTCCGGTGACGACGTGTTCCTCTGGTGGCAGTCCCGCCGTCCCGCCTTTCGGAGCTGAGCCTTTCGAGGTGTCACGGGTCAAGGTGTTTGGCTCGGTGAGTCGTTGGGGCCTAGCCTGACCGCACGACATCAGGAGTGGCCCGGTTCGCCGGGTCCGGCAACCTGGGAAGGACACCCAAGGTGCCTCCTGCACCGGCTTCGGTCGGGATGGGGATGTGGCTCTCTCGCCGGCCGGCGCGGAGCAACGAAGTGTCCGGGCCTCCGGCCCGACCGGCAGCAGCGGTGTCCGCCCAGCGAGCGAACGTGACGCGAGCCAAGGAGGCGAATCGGACATGACCTCGGTAGAACCCGTGCCGCCGTCGCGCCGCGCCCCGCTCTCGGCCGACCTGCTCCCGGCCAGCGGCGCCTGGACGCCGGGTGATCCCACGGGGGACCGGCAGTACGTCGAGCTCGCCGCGACCCGCACGTTCGCGCTCGAAGGCGGCGGCGTGCTTCGCGGCATCACGATCGCCTACGAGACCTGGGGCGAGTTGTCGCCGACGGCCGACAACGCCATCCTCGTGTGCCACGCGCTCACGGGCGACTCCCACGCCGCGGGACGGCAAGGGCCAGGCCACCCGACTCCCGGTTGGTGGGATGACCTGATCGGTCCGGGTCGCGCCCTCGACACCGACCGGTACTTCGTCGTGTGCGCCAACGTGCTCGGCGGGTGCCAGGGAACCACCGGTCCGGCATCGATCGACCCGACGACCGGCGAGCCGTTCGGCTCGGCGTTCCCGACCGTGACGATGCGTGACATCGTCCGCACCCAGTCGCTGCTCGCCGACCACCTGCGGGTGCCTCGCTGGCTCTCGGTGATCGGCGGATCGATGGGCGGCATGCAGGTGCTGGAGTGGGCGGTCATGTACCCGCTCCGCGTGCGTTCGATGGTCGCCATCGCCACGACCGTGGCGGCCACGGCGCAGCAGATCGCCTACAGCTCCATCCAGCGCAGCACCATCGCCCTCGATCCGAAGTGGCGGGATGGCGACTACTACGACGCCGCCCCCGGCGACGGCCCGCACCAGGGACTCGCCCTCGCCCGGGAGCTGGCCCAGACCACGTACCGCACCGAGAGCGCCTTCGCCGAGAAGTTCGGGCGTGTCGAGCTCGACCTGACCGACGACGGGTTCGACCCGTGGCAGCGCTACGACGTCGAGGGCTACCTCGACTACCACGGGGCGAAGCTGGCTCGCCGGTTCGACGCCAACTCGTACCTGGCCATCTGTCGGGCCATGGACCTGCACGACATCGGCCGGGGCAGGGGTGGCGTGGCCAGCGCACTCGGTCGCGTGCGGGCCACCTCGCTCGTGATGAGCATCGACTCCGACGCGCTCTACCTGCCCTACCAGCAGCGGGAGCTGGTCGACGGGCTCACGGCACACGGGGTGCCGACCGAGCACGTCACGGTCACGAGCGACGACGGCCACGACGCCTTCCTCCTCGAGACCGAGCAGGTCGGTTCGGCGATCGCGACCTTCCTCACCGACCTCGACAAGAACCTGGAGAACCACGAGTGACCTCTGACGCATCGGAACCCGACATCGAAACGGCACCCGAGCTCGCCCCGGAGACCGTGCTCATCCGCGCCGGGCGCAAGGACAACGACACCGCGCTCGCGCCGATCCTGTGGGCATCGACGACGTTCGTGACACCGACGGTGGACGAGGGGCGTCGCATGGCCACCATGGCCGGGGCCAGTCGGTTCTACACCCGGTACGGGAACCCCACGGTCCAGGCCTTCGAAGACGCGGTGGCTCAGCTCGAAGGTGCCGAGGCGGCCCGGTCCTTCGCCTCGGGCATGGGCGCGGTGAGCGCCGTGGTGCTGGGGATCTGCTCGTCGGGCGACCACATCGTGGCGCAGCGTCAGATCTACGCCGGAACCCAGATGCTGCTCCAGGCGGTCGCTCCACGGTTCGGCATCGACGTCACGTTCGTCGACGGCACCGAGCCGGGTGCGTTCGCTTCGGCGGTCATCCCGGGCAAGACGGTGCTGGTCTTGGCGGAGACCCCGGCCAACCCGCGGCTCGATCTCGTCGACCTCGACGAGATCGGCGCGATCAAGGGCCCGATCACGGTGGTCGACTCGACGTTCGCCACGCCGCTCGTCCAACGCCCACTCGACCACGGCGTCGACCTCGTCCTGCACTCGGCGACCAAGGGCATGGCCGGGCACAACGACGCGACGCTCGGCGTGGTCGCGGGAAGCGACGAGCTCGTCACCTGGCTGTGGAACTTCGCGGTGCTCCAGGGTGCGAACGCCAGCCCGTTCGATGCGCTCAACGGTCTGCGGGGCCTGCGGACGTTGTCGGTCAGGCTCCGTCAGCAGACCGCCAGCGCCACCGCGCTCGCGCAGCTCCTCGACGGGCACCGCACCGTGGTCGACGTCCGCTACCCGGGGCTGCGCTCCCATCCTCAGTTCGAGCTCGCGCAGCGGCAGATGAAGCTGGCGGGCGGTCTCCTCACCTTCGAGGTGGCGGGCGGACGAGCGGGCGGGGAGGCCTTCGTCGAGTCGTGTCGTATCGCGCAGATGGCCTCGTCGCTGGGTGGACCCGAGACCCTCGTGACCCATCCGGCGTCGACGACCCACGTCAACCTCACCCACGAGGAGCTCGCGGCGAACGGCATCACCGAGGGCACGGTGCGGGTGTCGGTGGGCCTGGAGGGCACCGAGGACCTGGTGGCAGACTTCGGTCAGGCGCTCGACTTCGCGGAGAGCGTGATCAGATGAAGATCTCGATCAGCTGAAGAACTCCTCGAGGTACTCCCGGTTCTCGGGTGACCCGATGAGGTGCTCGAACTCGGACTCCTCGCGGCGTCGGGCGGCGCGCACTTGGTCGAGGCGACCGGCGAGCATCAACTGCTTGGTGACCACCAGCGGTGGCACCGGCATGGCACCGATCTGGCGACCGAGGGCGGTGGCCTCGTCGAGCAGGTCGCTGTCGGGTACGACCTTCCACACGAGTCCGATCTCCTTGGCCTCGGCCGCGTCGATCCACGGTTCGGTGAACAGCAGGTGGGCGGTCTCCTGCCAGCCGATGCGGGCCGGGAGCAGCACGCTGGCCGACGCCTCGGTGGTGACGCCGAGGCTCACGAACGGCGCCTTCAGTCGAGCGCTCTCGGCCATGAGCACGATGTCGCAGTGGGGGAGCATCGTGAGGCCGATGCCGACGCCGACGCCGTTCACCGCGGCGATGAGCGGCTTGGGGAACGACTCGAGCACGGGCATGAACGCCTTGTAGCCAGGCTCCTCCCCGCTGGTGAACACGGAGGGGTCAGCCATCTCGGTGAGGTCCTGGCCGGCGCTGAACGCTCGGCCTGAACCCGTGATCACGACGCAGGCGAGGGTCGGGTCCTCGGCGGCGTCGGCGAGTGCATCGCGGGCCGCATACCAGAGGTCCTGGTTGAACGCGTTCAACGCGTCGGGACGATCGAGGGTGACGACGCGCATGCCGTCGGCGTCCTCGAACCGGATGACTCCACGGGTGTCGAATGCCATGGGAACAGGTTCTAGCCCGCGGCCGCGAGTTGAGCGTCATCGGTGGTGTCCGGGGCCCGGGTGACCGACCGATACGGGGCACCGGTAGGCCAGATGACCCAGAAAGGGCTACAGATCGACGAGCGATGGCCCGATCATTCGGTCGTGCAACGATGCCGGAGCTGCGACGCTTCCCTGGATCAGTCGGACCGCTATTGCCCGGCGTGCGGCAACCCCAACGTCGACGGGCCTCGCCACCCCCGGTTCGGCCCTGCGCCGGCCGAGCCGGTCGGCGCACCCGATCGTCCGCAGGCACCACCGAAGAGCGTGCCGTACTGCCCGCTGTGCTGGGCGTCGGCCGACCTGCGCCAACCGTTCTGCGGCGCCTGCGGCATGTCGCTCGACAGCGCCCGACGCAAGGCGCTCGTCGACGGGTACTTCGGGGCGTGGGGCGAGCCCGAGGGTGGCGGATCCCGGTGGCGCAATCCGGGTCGCCTGAGCGCGGCCGCTCGCACCTCGCTGATCGTCGTCGTCTCGCTGGCGATCGCGGTGGTGGTCTCGGCGGTCGTCCAGCTGAGCGGCACGCCGATCTCCATGTCTTCGGTCCAGCTCGACGAGAGCCTCTACACGACCTGGGGTGGTCGGCTCGGCATCGCCACGGTGATCGCCATGGCGATCGCCGCCCTGCTCATGGTCTTGTGGACCCGTCGCGCCTACCGGAACCTCGCCGCGTTGGGTGTCGACGGCCTTCGGCTCGGAACGGCCTGGGCCACCGCGGCGTGGCTCATCCCGTTCGTGAACCTCGTGCTGCCGAAGGAGGTCATCGACGACCTGTGGCGGGCGAGCGATCCTGACATCCCGCCCCTCACCCCGACGTGGCGGCTGCGCACCGTGCCGTTCTGGATCCACATCTGGTGGGTAGGCGTGCTGGGCTCAGGTGTGCTGCTGTGCACCGCGCAGTGGCTCCCGGTGGATGCCACCGCGGTCGCCTACGACGAGCTCCAGCTCGCGGTGCTGATCGTCGCCCACCTGGTGCTGGCGTTCAGTGCGGTGCTGTCGATGATCCTCATCGGCGATGTGAACCGCCGTCAGGAGACCCGCATCGAGACGCTGTTCCATCCGGAGGTGCAGCTCGAAGCGATCGACGACGACGGGGTCGGTGCCGGGACCGATCGGCCAATGATCGCCCGCGATGTCGCCACGGTGGCCAGCGTGGCGGGTCGGTACTGATCCTCGCGAGTCGCGAGTCGCGAGTCGCGAGTCGCGAGTCGCGAGTCGCGAGTCGCGA
>CAZALT010000040.1:0-2360 GCA_964485515.1 uncultured Rhabdothermincola sp.
TACCCCAGCTAACCGAGCGGGCGTGTCACACAGCATCCTCAAACGGCAGGACGAGAAGGGCCTCATCCTCGGAGTCGACGAAGCTCTCGATCGCCTCGACGTGGTCGAGGATCACCTCGAGGATCTCGACGGTCGATCCGTTCCCGACTCGAAGCCAGACGACCTTCGGCGGCGGACCGTGCAGGAAGGCCAACTGGCGAAAGTCGGGGTCCTTCGACACGACAACGAAGCCATTCGCTCCAGCGAACTCCCAGATCTCATCGTCCGTCGCCGTAGCGAGACCTTCGGACGTGACGTGAACGCTCTCGGGGAACGCGTCACGCAAGTGGCCGACCAGCCTCCGAGAGGTTCTGGTCGAACAGCAGCTTCACGCGGTAGCGAGGCGCCGTTCACGCAGCGCCGCGAACTCGATCGCGGCGCGGACATGTTCTGGGGTCAGCTCTGGGAAGTCCGCGACGATCTCGTCAGTGGTCATTCCCGATGCCAGATACTCGAGGACGTCATTGACCGCGATGCGCGTGCCCACGAAGCAGGGCTTCCCGCTGCGGACCCCCGGCCGGGTCTCAATGATCGTCGTGAGATCCATCGGCATCACGGTACCCCCGACCGCTCTCGAAAGGCAGGGCTTGATCGTGGATCGAATGTACCGTCGAACCCATGGGTTCCACGCCATACACACCCCGGAGCCGAAGGAGCTGAACCCACGAGGCGGCTGACATCCTCAACGTCCGCCCGCGCCACCTCCTCCAAGAGATCGAGGCTGGGGTGCTGCCCGTTCATGTGGTCGAGGGCGACCAGCGACTCTGGAGCACGGACGTCCTGACCTACCGAGAACGAGCCGCCGCCAGACGCGAGGCTGCCCTCCAGGCCATGACCAAGGACGCCGAGGATCTCGTCCTCTACAACGAGTAGCTCCGACAGCTGGTGACGATCGCTTCCACGGCGCGTGGCGTGTCGATCGAGTCGACTGGCAAAGAACAGGTCGCGGTCACCGTCGGACAGCAGCGTTGGCCGGCTTCCCCGCGGTCGGACGGACCGATCGGGGGCGGGCCGGGACCAGCTACGCCGCGGCAGTCCTGCTCGACCCCACGCGACGTCCGTCCATCCCGCAGGGCTTCCTCGGTGACGGGAGGTCCGCACCGGGACCGGGGCGTCGCACTGGCAGACTCGGGTCATGCCACAGCTGCCTGAAGACTTCGCCGCCCACCCCGCTCGCGACGCCTCGCTCGCGTCGATGACCGCCGTCGAGGCCGGGGACAAGGAAGCATGGATCGCCCTGTTCGCCCACGATGCCGTCGTCGAGGACCCGATCGGACCTTCGCCGTTCAGCCCCGACGGAACAGGACAGCGGGGCAAGGACGCCATCGCCGCGTTCTTCGATTCGGCGATCGGCCCGAACCAGGTGTCGTTCCGCATCGACCAGTCCTGGGCGGGAGGGCCCGCCGAGGTGGCGAACGTCGGCACCATCACCACCCGCATGCCCGACGGCACGGTCGTGCACACCGATGGCGTGTTCACCTACCGGATCGACGAGGCAGGCAAGGTCACGGCCCTGCGGGCGTACTGGGAGCTCGCCCGCCTCCGATTCGGCGACTGATCTCGCGGGGCAGCACCGGACCCGACGCCTAGGCCGAGGGTCCTCGGGGTGGGGCTGCGGCATCTGCACCACCCGTGGAGTGATGCGGCCCGATCCACCCCTGCGACACCGCGAGGGCGACCGCCTCGAGCTGGCTGTGCACCCCGAGCTTGGCGAGGATGGACTTCACGTGGCCCCGCACGGTGTGCACGCTCAACCCCAACTGCCGCGCCATCGTCTGGGGCGCCAACCCGGCACCCAGCAGTTCGAGCACCTCGCGTTCGCGCCCGGTGAGCGGGGGTAGCGACAGTGGTTCGACCCCGACACCACCACGCTCGGCGTCGGCGAGGATCGCGACCAGCGCATCGGGGTCGACGACGATCTGCTGGTCGATCGGGTGCCGCAGCGCCCGCAGCACGTTGTCGAGGTGGTCGCTCTTGGTGAAGAACCCGGATGCTCCGCTCGACGCGACAGCCGCAAGCGAGTCGACGTTGCCGAACCCGGTGAAGATGTACACGTCGATCTCGGGGAACAACTCCTTGATCTGGCGGGTCCCCTCGATGCCGTCAACACCGGGGAGCTCGATGTCCATCAGCACGACATCGACCGGTGTGGACCGGCAGACGCGAAGTGCGGTCTCGATGTCCCCGGCCACACCCGCACAGGCCAACCCGTCGGTGAGCTCGACCGAGATCCGGATCGCCTCGGCGAGCGCGTGCTGGTCGTCGACGACGAGCACCCGCCGGTCCGCGCCGACAGACCCTCCGGGGTTGGCAGGTCCTCC
>CAZALT010000040.1:2460-4277 GCA_964485515.1 uncultured Rhabdothermincola sp.
GTCCTCGCTGGTTCGCGGGAAGGGAACCCGCGTCGTCCTGCATCGAGCGCTCCCTCTCCCTGCGCACGACGGTCGCTCGCCGTGGATCGCCCGGTTCTGGTGACGGTTGCTCGCACGACACGCCCGGCGACGATGTGTCGGCCGCCACGAGGCTACCCAAAGGGTCGCCCGTGGCCGAGGACGCCCACCTGGTCGCGGGGCTCACGCCACCACCTCGTCCCGCACCATGTTGCGCACGAGCGGGCAGATCGCCAGCGCAGGGATCGAGTAACCCAGCACCCAGCCGGCGGCGAACCCCATCAACCCGAAGCGGGCAGAGAGCAGGTACACCAAGACCAAGATCAGCGCGGTCGTCGCGACGACCACGACGAGCACGAAGCGGACCTCTCCCCGCACGCGGGCCACCGACGTGAAGAAGATGATCACGGCGCGTGGAAGCAGCCCGAGCGCCAGCAGTCGGAGCACCGGTGTGGATTCCTCGGAGTACTCCGGCCCGAAGATGGCCAGCACCAGCGGGGCCAGCACGACGATCGCCACGATGATCGGCAGCAACAGCAGCGCACCCCGACGGGCGATTCGCCGGGAATGGTCGGCGAGTCGAGTCGGATCGAACGAGCCCTCGACCAGCAGCGACGAGCCCAGGCTCAGCGCGATCGAGTCGAAGACGAGCACGATCGTCCACGCCACGTAGAAGATGGCACCCGCGTCCGCCCCCAGACGTCCGGTCACGATCAACGGCATGGCGATCGTGACCAGGGCGCCGCACAGACCTCCCGCGTAGTCGTAGGCCACGTAACGGGTGACGGTGGTGCGATCGAGCACCTCGGGATGCGGTGGGCGCTTCTGGTGGACGGGAAGGTACTTCCGGAAGATCAGGTAGTTGATCGGCACGATCGACACGGCCACCGGCACCACCCACGCCGAGAAGATGCCCCACGCCGGCATGATCGTGCTGATCGAGAGGAGCAGGACGAGCTTCGCCCCCGCGAACGTGGTGTTCTCGACGGGGACGACCACGGCGCGCCCGAGCCCGGTCAGCACGCCGTCTTGGATCGCGAACACTCCCCACACGACGACCGACGCGCAGAACGCGATCGACACCCCCCAGCCGCTCAGGAACGCGAAGTGGTCGCTGACCCGCGATGCGATCAGCACGAAGCCGACCGAGATCACCACCGCGGCGGCAGATGCGACGGCGTACGCGAGTGCAACCGACCGGCCGGCGATCGCTCGCCAACGCGGGAGGAACCGCATCAGCATCCAGGCGAGGTCGAGCTGCGCGAACGTCGATACCGTCATCATCGCGGCGATGAGCGCGGCGTTCTCGCCCACCACGGAGGTCGGGTAGCGCCGCGCCGCGAGCGCCCAGAAGGCGAACCCGAGCACACCGGTCATCACCGTGCTGAACATCAAGGCGTACGCGTTGCGGAAGAGCGGCTCGCGTAGATGCGTTCGGGCCCCCGCAGCCATCCCGCGCATGCTCGGCCGCCGCCTCGGGTCGATCGTCACCACCGCGGTCGCGACGGCATCCGGGCCGTACACGGCGGCGAGCCCCTCGGCTGATGGCGTCGATGGCGCGGTCAAGGCGTCGGTGTCGGGTGCCACGAGATCACTCGGCCGAACCGGCGACCGCGCCGGCGCCGTTCGAGCGAGCCGCACCCCGGAGGCCCCGCGGCTCCGACTGACTCGACACGTTCGCCAGGCCGCCGGCCGGGGTGCGGTCGACGGTGTCGATGCCGCGCACCGCTGGTCGACGGTCGCCGTTCCCGCCGCCGTTGGCGGCCCGGTCGGCGCCGCTCAGGTCGCTCGGATCGCTC
>CAZALT010000040.1:4377-9289 GCA_964485515.1 uncultured Rhabdothermincola sp.
CGCTCAGGTCGCTCGGATCGCTCGGGTCGCTCGGAGCACCCGGAGCCAGATCGACGTCGGGGTTCGACGTGTGGGCGACTTCGGGACTCAGCAGAGGGCCACCGACCGTCGACACCCGGCGTGCCATCCGACGGCCCACGACGACGGGCGCCTCCGTCGCAGATCGCACGACGTTCTTGGTCAGACCCTGCCAGTTGCTGTGCAGGAACACCCCCGTCGCGCGGTAGCAGCGTTGTCGCTCCGCCCGGGTCAAGGGAGCGTCGTCGATGGCACGAACGAACTCGCGGCCGATGCGCCACGTCGGGAAGCTCAAGCGATCACCGAGATCGGGATCGAACCACGCGGCCCGGCCACGGGCGTGCGGGAAGGCGATGGTCGACCGGGCCGGGTGCTGGCGACGGAAGAACCGGACGGCGTCGCTGTGCACGATGCGGCCTCGCAACGCGACCTCGAGCAGGAAGACGTTGTCGCTGTCGGAGTATGCGCCGAGCCCCCGAGTCGCCCGCGCCACATCGTGACGGATCAGACCGAAGGCGCCGAAGCACTCATGGCGCAGGGTGAGCACATCTCGCAGGCGCTCCGCGGGGTCAGCCGAGTCCATCCTGCTCACCTGCTGCCGCCAGGTCTTCACCACATAGCCTTCGGCGTCGATGTCGGCGCTTCCGGTGTGCGCGAGCACGACGCTCGGGTCGGCGTTGAGCACGGCCAAGGTCTCGTCGAGGAACTCCGGAGCGTGCTCGTCGTCGGCCGCCGCCCACTTGACGTAGCTGGCCGCCGGGTCGGCCAGGTGCAAGACGTGGGTGAAGTTCCACGCCGCGCCGCGGTTGCGCTCCTGGCGCGAGTAGCGGATCCGCGCGTCGACCGCCGCGAAGCCCCGGGCGACCTCCTCGGTTCCGTCCGTGGAGGCGTTGTCGCTGATGACCAGCTCGAAGTCGCCCATCTTCTGCGCCAGCAGCGTCTCGATGGCACGGGCGAGGAACTGCTCGCCGTTGTAGACGGGCAGCCCGATGCTCACGAGCGGAGGGGTCATGAGTCCTCCTCGATGGTGACGGAGAGGAACCTCATGCGGTGGCCCAGCTTCTCTTCAACCGGCTCCGGAGGTACGCCCACAGCCCTGTGGTGATCTGCGCGAGGCGCGACCCCGGCGAAGGAGGTTCGTTGGTCGCCGACATCGACACCATTCGCCTCAACACCTCGCTCCTCGGCAAGGCACCTGCGACCATCTGCTTCGTGAGCATCGCGCCCAGACCGACGGTGCGGTCGCGCAGGAGCGCACGCACCGTGGCGACGTCGGCCGGATGGCGTCGCCACACGAGGGCACGCGGCTCGAACGCCACCTGATGACCGTCGGCCAAGAACCCGACGACGACATCGAGGTCGTCGGCCGCGCCGGCAGGCGAGCGAGGGCCGAGATGAGGGTCGAACCCCCAGAGGTCACCGAGCAGGCGCTTCTGCACCGCGATGTTGTCGCCCGACCCGAACAGCGTGGTGAGGAAGGGCGGTTCTCCTGGTCCGCTCACCGACCCGGAACGGTCCATCACCCGACGCCGCCAGCCCCCCGTCACCGCGGTCGCGGCTTCGAAGGCGAGCTGGGGCGGCGTCTCGAGCTCCGGGGTCAGGACCGGACCGACGACGCACGCGACGCTGGGGTGCGATTGGAACATGGTGGCGACCGCGTTGAGCCAGCCGGGAGCCGCCTCGCACCCTTCGTCGGTGAAGGCCACCAGGTCGCCCCGGGACAGCCCGAACGCGGCGTTCCGGGCGTTCGACCGGTTCTCGTCGTGCACCGCGAGGTACCGCACCCGTCCGTCGACCTCGCGCCGCTTCGCGACGACGGCGGGCGTGATGTTGCCCGGTGCCCCGTGATCGACGACCAGCACCTCGAACGAGCGGTAGTCGCAGGCCAGGAGGCTGTCGAGGGTCCGCTCGAGCCCGAGCCTCCCTCCCGTCGTGGAGAGCACGACGGTGACCGAGGTCGTGGCGTCGTCGTCATCGGCCCGACACCGAACGGGGGCCGAGGTGACGAGCCCGGTCGACTCCAGCGACCACGTCCCGTCCAGCCCGTCATCGCGCAGGTGCTCGTCGATGGCACCACCGAGCTCGGCGTAGATCCCGTGGGCGAGCGCGGCCCCGCCGATGTCACCGGCGGCCAGATCGTGATCGAGCAGGCCGAGTGGCTCGTCGTGCAGGGTCACGAGCGTGCGCACGGACCCGTACGGGACCCCGTCGCGCGTGAACCCACCGGTGAGCGTGGGCAACGCGGTCGCGAGCTCGACCACCTCCACCCGTACCGGATGGAACGGAGGATGCAGGTCGTCGGCCGACGCGCTCACCGAGATGAGGGCCATCAGACGACCGAACCCGGAACGTCGCTGAAGTGCCGGGAGCGACTGGCCCGCTCGCGTTCTGCCTCGAGCGCGGCGAGCTCCTCGCGTTCGATCGCCGCGAGATCGATGACCTCCACCGCCGCGACCGGTGCCTGCTCGTCCTCCACCTCGGTGGATCGGAAGCGCAACCACGGCTCCGGCAGCGCACCGCGTGACGACGCCTTGGGTGCGAAGAGCCGCCGTTCCGCGGCGATGGTGCGCAACACCCGCAAACCGTCACGGCACGCGTGGAGGTTGCTCCGACCATGCAGGCGATCGAGCTCGTAGCTCGCCACCTCGGTGACTCGCATGCCGAGCATGGCCACCCGCACGGTGAGGAGCGTCTCGATCTCGAAGCCGTCACCCCAGCGCACCTCATCGGAGGGCTCGCACGCCGGCGACACCTCGTCCGGTGGCAGCTCGAAGCCAGGCTCGGCAACGTCCAGGTACGGCAGGCAGTCGCGCCAGAAGGCGTTGTAGCCGTAGCAGAGGTCGCCGTACGAGGTGCCGAACATCCCGTTGACCAGCGAGTTGAGCGCGCTGTTCCCCCAGTGGCGGAACAGGGTGATGTCGTCGCTCCCGCCGCCCGGGGCGAACCGTGAACCCTTGGCGAAGTGCGCACCGGAGACCAGGGCCGACACGAACCACGGGATCTCGCTGGCGTCGGTCGACCCGTCCGCGTCGAGCATCACGATGATGTCGCCGCGACAGGCGTGGAACCCGCACGCCAGCGCGTTGCCCTTGCCATGTCGGGTCTGGCAGATCACGCGGACGTCGGGGAGCGCGCGACGTGCCATGCCGACGGTGTCGTCGATCGAGTTGCCGTCGACGACGATCACCTCGAACACGTCGGTGCCGATCTGCTCGAGCACATGGCGGAGGTTCCGCGCCTCGTTGAGAGCCGGCACCACCACGCTGACCCGAGGCGTGTGAGGTAGCCCGGCTGCTCCACCGTCAGCGCATCGCTGCGGCATCGATCTGACCCTGCTCGGGTGCTCCATGGAGGTCCCCTTCACGAGAAGAACCGGACCGGTCCCTTGGCCCGCTCTACGAGCCTCGCGGTCGACACCGCCGCGAGCATCAGGACCGGGGGTGATCCGCGCTACCGCGCCTGCTCACCGATCCGTCACCTCCCGGGCCGCCTCCCTCCGATCGCCTCTGGCCCTCGGGTGGACGAGAACGGCGTGCTCGGGCCCGATCGGTGGACTTCGCACCGGACGTGCCGGACAATGGCAAGCCATGGCCATCGCGTCTGCCGGGTGCCCGCCGCGACCTGGGCCCGGCTCCCACACGAAACCATCGACGACGTCAGCGACCTCCGACTCAGCTCCCTCCGACATCTGGGGCCATCGCTCGACCGCCACCATCGGGGGACACGGGATCGCCCGAATCGCGGATACCCCGACCTCCCCGATGCGTCACGTTCGTGGAGTGCGCCTGCATGTGCTCGTCATCGACGATCATCGAGTCGTGGCCGAGGCCTTCGCCACCCGCCTCGCGGTCGAAGACGAGATCGCGACGGTATCGACGACCGCCGAGCCGGAGATCGTCCTCGAGACGATCGAGCGCGAGCGTCCCGATGTCGTGGTCTGGGATGTCGAGCTCGGCGTCGAGGACGGCATCAGCCTCATGCGCCAAGCCCGTCAGCGGTACCCGGAGGTCCAGGCCGTCGCCGTCACCGCGCACACCGATCCCCAGGTAGCCGCCGCCGCGCTGCGCGCCGGCGCGGCGTCGTTCGTGTCCAAGTCGTCACCGTCCAACGAGCTCGTGCGCGCCGTCGTCGGCGCGGCGCGTGGCGAGAGCTACGTGCGGCCCGAGACCCTGTTCGCGGTGCTCCCGCTGCTCGGCCGCCGCGCCAGCGACTTCGTCGATCCTCGCCTCGAGCGCCTCAGCCCGCGCGAGCGCGAGGTCCTGAGCCTCATGGTCGCCGGCAGGGACCGCGCCACCATCGCCCGCGAGCTGTTCGTGTCGGTGAACACCGTGCGGACCCACGCCAAGAACATCCTCGCCAAGCTCGAGGTGCACTCCACGCTCGAGGCGGTGCGGCTCGCCCTCGATGCGGGCATCCGTCCCGAGACCGGACAGCTCGTCGATCCGAACTGACGACCCGACCGCTTTGTCACACCGCGACGAGGGTGGGATGGAGGTCGAGCGCGTGGAGCATCTGGCGGATCTCGTCGACGTAGACCGCGTTCATCACGAACACCGTTCCCGGCGGGTCTGCGACGAGGTCTTCGGGGGCCACGATCCGGTGTCCCGTCCCGGCCAGGTAGCGACCCCGCTTGTGCGGGTTCACGTCGACCGCGGACCGCACCTGACCGCCGAGCTCGAGCGTGCAGAGGAACGAGACCGCCTTGGATCCCGCCCCCCAGACCACCACCGGCTCGCCCCGGCGCGACGCTTGCTCCACGAGCTCCCGAAGCTGGTCGGTGTGCGCGTCGAGCCGGCCGGGGAAGGCCTCCACGGCACTCTCCAGACGGTGCAGGTCGCATTCGAGTCGATGAGCCCCATCCGGCGTCGGGCCGGGGTGTGCCGTCCCGGCCGGG
>CAZALT010000040.1:9389-21422 GCA_964485515.1 uncultured Rhabdothermincola sp.
GGCCGGGGTGGCCGCAAGGACGATGTACTGATCGTCGAAGTCCAGCGACAGGTCGGTGATGGCGAACCCGTGGCCCCGGAAGAGCCGGGCGAGCGAGCCCGGTGAGAAGTAGGAGCAGTGCTCGTAGTAGAGGTCCCAGAACGCAGGCTCCTCCAGCACTCGGAGGACGTCGGGCACCTCGAAGAGCACCACCGTCTCGTCCGTGGCAGCAAGGATCGACCGCACGTCGCCCACGAACCGGCCCACCTGGTCGATGTGCTCGAGGGTGTGCCGACACACGATGGCGTCCGCGGCGAGATCGGGATAGGCGGCGGGGGACCAGCGATCGACGACGAACCGCAGACGTTCGTCGTCGGACGCGACCCGCCCCGCCACGAACGCCGGGTCGAAGCCGGTGCCGCGGTTGTCGCCCGCGGCACAGATCAGCGCGAGGAACTCGCCCTTCCCGCAACCGATCTCGACGATGTGCTTGCCCCGGAGCCCGTGACGCTCGACCCATCGGGCCGCGAGCGACTCGGCGAAGGCCCGGAACCTCGGGGAGAAGCCCTGGGTCTCCTCGTAGCGCTCCGAGTAGGTCGTCAGCTCGGGCTCGAAGGCCTGGTTCGTGATGAACCCGCAGCCCGCGCACCACGCCAGGCGCAGGTCGCCCGTGGGGAAGGCAAGGGCCTCGGACCGGTCGTCGAGCAGGATGCAGCTGCTGACCGGGATCCCCTTCTGCTCGTGGAACACCTCGAGGTCCCGGCCTCCACAGGCGAGACACGTGTCTCGAACGGTCATGCGAGCACCTTCGGTTCGGGCAACGGCACGATGAACCGACCGCCCAACTCGGTGGAGGCCGACTGCTGGCGACGAATCTCGCGCTCGAAGTTCCACGCGAGCAGCACGACGTAGTCGGGCGCGTCGGTGAGCAACCGATCGGGCGACACGATGGGGACGTGCACGCCGGGCATCAGCAGTCCCTGCTTGTGGACGTTGCGGTCGACGATGTAGTCGAGCACGTCGGTGCCGATCCCCGCGTAGTTGAGCAGCGTCGCGCCTTTGGCCGCCGCGCCGTAGCCCACGATGCGCATGTCGCGATCTCGTAGGTCGTGCAGCAGCTCACGCAGGCCCCGCCGCACCTTCGCCACGCGGTACGCGAAGTCGGTGTAGTGGTCGAAACCGTTCAGGCCGCGGCGTCGTTCGTCTGCGAGGAACTGCTCGATGCGACTCGTCGCATCTTCGAACGGCTGCACGTACCAGCGCAGCGTGCCGCCGTGCAGGTCGGGGAAGTACTCGACGTGGTTGAGGAAGAGGCCGTGTCGGCGCACGAGAGCGTCCACCGCGGTGCACGAGAAGTACGAGTAGTGCTCGTGGTAGATGGTGTCGAACTCGAGGCGATCGACCAGGTCGGCGACCCACGGGTTCTCGATCGTGATCAGGCCGTCGTCGGAGATCAGCTCACGGAAGCCCGCGACGAAGTCGTTCAGGTCCGGCACATGGGCCATCACGTTGTTGGCGACGATCACATCGGCGGGGCCGTGCAGGTCTCGGAGGGCGGCTCCGACGCCCTGGCCGAAGTACTCGCGCACGGTCGGGATGCCCGCAGCCTCCGCGGCCTCGGCAGGACCCGAGGCCGGATCGATGCCGAGCACGGGGATGCCCTTGTCGGCGAGGTTCTTCAAGAAGTACCCGTCGTTCGATGCCACCTCGACGACGAAGCTGTCGGGACCCAGCTCACGATCCGACACCAGCGCCCGGGCGTGACGCTCCGAGTGGTCGAGCAGGTCCTGCGAGAACGACGAGAAGTACGGATAGTCGGCTTCGAAGATCGCTGATGGGGATACGGCGTGAAGGACCTGCACCAGCGAACACCCGGGACACCACGCGACGTCGAGGGGGAACCGGTCCTCACCGGCTCCGGCTGCTTCGGGTCGGACCAGACCGTTCGCCAACGGCATGGCGCCGAGCGACAAGAAGGTGCGCAGGTCGCCTTGGCCACATGACCGACAGACCGGCGCGGTCACGTCGGCACCGTCAGGGGCCTGCGGCGAGGCAGAGGCGCCGCCTCTCGATCGAGCCACAGCACGCCTCCTTCGCCCCGTCGCGCGCATCGCCCGGCGTCATCGGCTTCACCGGACCCGTCGGCTTCACCGGCTTCACCGGACCCATCGGCTCCGTCGGCTCCGTCGGGCTCGTCGGTGCGCCAACGAAGCTGCTGGTCGACCCGTCCGGCCTCTTGGAGCTCGCGGATGCGAGGGATCCGCCCGAACGCACTGCCGGTGAGATCGTCCACGGTGAGTCCGTGCTCCAGGTAGGCGTCGCGCAGCTGAGCCACGCCCGCCGCCACGGTCCACCGCGGACGGAACGACGGCAACGTCGCGGCGATCTTTCCGCAGTCGACCCGGTAGTTCCGCAGATCAGGACCCGCCCCGTCGGCGAAGCCGACGCGGCTCCCGGGCACGAGCTGCTCCACGATCTCGGCCACGTCACAGATCCGGTAGTTCTCGGTGGTGCTTCCGACGTTGAAGGCCTCGTCGTGCACCAGCTCGGCCGGGGCCTCGAGAACCGCGAGGGCGGCACGCGCGATGTCCTCGACGTGGACGAGCGGCCTCCACGGCGAGCCGTCGCTCTTGAGCAGCACCTCGCCGGTCGTGACCGCGAACCCGGTCAGGTTGTTGACCACCAGATCGCCGCGCAACCGGGGGGAGAACCCGTAGGCCGTCGCGTTGCGCAGGTACACCGGCGAGAAGCCGTCCGTCGCCAGCTCGGCGATGCCCCGCTCGGCGCGCACCTTGGACCAGCCATAGGGGGTCACCGGATTGAACTCGGCGGACTCGTTCACCGGGAAGTCCCCCTGCGCGCCGTAGAGGCTGCACGAGGAGAAGAAGACGAACCGGGAGACGCCCGCTCGTCGAGCCATCCGCGCCAGATCCACCGACGCCTGGTGGTTGATCGCGTCGGTCGTCGCCGGATCGAGGTTGCCCAGTGGATCGTTCGAGAGCGCGGCGAGGTGAACCACCGCGTCGACCCCGGCGAGCACGTCTGCACCCACGTCGCGGATGTCGCCCTGCACGGCGGTCAGCTCCAGGCGCTCGGGACCGAGCGAGCAGCCTGAGAAGAGACGGGTGTCGAAGCCCGAGACGTCGTGTCCGGCTTCTTGGAGGACGGGCACCAGCACATGGCCGATGTAGCCGTCATGGCCTGTCACGAGAACTCGCATCGCTCAGCTCCAGACCTTCCACGGTGCCGCGTCCTGGTCCCACAACGACTCCAGGTACTGCTTGTCCCGCACGGTGTCCATGCACTGCCAGAACCCGCCATGGCGGTAGGCCGCGAGCTGGCGATCCTTCGACAGGCGTTCGAGGGGCTCGCGCTCGAACTGCGTGCGATCACCCTCGATGTAGTCGAAGACATCGGGCTCCATCACGTAGAACGCGCCGTTGATCCAGCCCTCACCGAGCTGCGGCTTCTCCGAGAACTCGCTGACGAGATCGCCGTCGAGCTCGAGGTGGCCGAACCGCGCCGGCGGCCTGACCGCCGTCAACGTCACCATGCGGCCATGCGACCGGTGGAAGTCCAACACGGCGGGGATGTCGATCTCCGCGACGCCGTCGCCGTAGGTGAGCAGGAAGGTGCCGTCGGCGAGGTGCGGGGCAAGTCGACGGATCCGACCGCCGGTCTCGGTCTGCTGACCGGTGTCGACGAGGTCGACCAGCCAGTCGTCGTCGACCCGGCTCTTCATCTCGTAGGTGCCTCGGTCGGCGTGCACGGTGAGGTCACCCGAGAGGCAGCAGTAGTCGACCATGAACTTCTTGATCTGCTCACCCCGGTAGCCCAACGCGATGACGAACTCGTCGAAGCCCATCGACGAGTACATCTTCATGATGTGCCAGAGGATCGGCCGACCTCCGATCTCGACCATCGGCTTGGGTCTCACAACGGTCTCTTCGGCCAAGCGGCTACCAAGGCCACCGGCCAGGATCGCAACCTTCATGCTGTGCCTCCTGAGAACGTGTTCGACAGGAGCAGGATCCCAATCCGAGGGCGAGCGGTGATCGAGCCGCGAGGGGAAACCCCCTACCGCGTCCTGATGACGGCGCGCGAACCGCGGCCCGCGCGAGGTCATCACGACCCACCTGCATCCCCAGCCGAGAGCGGCGTGTCGAGAGCAGGGCTCAACCGAGGCAGCTTCATCACGATGACGTCTCCGGACCGGAAGACCACCTCGACGCCCGGCGCGTCGCGAAGCAGCCCGGCCAGTCGTTCGACCGTTCCGGGCGGGACCTCACGGAACACCTCCTCGTAGTCGACCTGGTTGGGCCCCATCACGACGTAGGTGTCGCCGACCCCGAACTGCTCGAGGTACCTGATGACCTCTGGCATGTCGGCCGAGGTCAGCTCGCGTTCGCTGAAGCGGGGGTCTTGTCCGAGGATCGACGCGCCGAAGCTCCCCCACGGCGTGCGGTAGCGCGAGTACTCGGACGTGATGATGCTGGGGAAGTTCGGACCCACCTGGGCGAGAACGCTCCCGGGGGCCGCGTTCTCCTCGAACCACGTGCTCGCCGCGACCTCCTCGGGAGCCAACTGGTTGACGCGCTCGAGCCCGAACGCCGCGGTCAGGAACAGCCCAGCCATCGCGGCGAGCGTCACCCCGGTCAGGGCGACACGAGCACGGCCCAGCGTCCGGGCGGCTCCGTCCTCGGAGATCTGACGACCACCGACGAGCACGCCGGACGCGATCAGGTAGGTGCACCACGGCAACGAGAACAGGAAGACCCGGTAGATGATCTCGCCGCCGTAGGACTGCGCGAAGACCAGCCCGAACGGAACCAGCGCGAGCAGTGGAGCGGTCGCGTCACGTCGACCGCTCCTGATCCGGAGGGTGACGCCGATCGCCGCCAACGCCCAGATGCCGAGGCTCAGCAGGCGGGCGGCGAGGACCACCAGTTGGTGTCCGGGCGAACCGGCTGACTCGCCACCGGTGCCCTTGGCGTTCTGCGTGGCCGAGCCGACATCGCCGAACAGGTCGACGTGGGTGAAGAGCCAGGCGTGCGCGGCCAACGTCCATGCGACGGCCATGAGCAGCGCTCCCACGAGGAGCCACCAGAGCCGCAACCGACCCATGACGACGAGCACCGCCAACCACACGATCATCAGGTACGGGGACAACGGATGGGTGAGCACCACCATCGCCGCCAACACCAAGGCCAAGACGATGGCCATCCGCTCGGAGAGCGGTGGCACTCCTCCGACCGGCAGGTCCTCGCGGAACGATCCGAGCCGTCGGAGCAGGCGGCCGATCGGTCCGGCTCGCCGTGGCGAGCCGGCGCGAGCGGTCGCTCGGCGGGTGCGACGGGAGGGAACGCAGCGCAACACGACACCGACCATCACCACCGAGACGAAGAAGGCCAGGGACTGCGGCGCGAAGTAGGCCTGCCCCACCCAGTCGCCGAAGATGTAGACGACCGACGACAGCGCGACCACCCGGACATCGGTCGTGAAGGCACGAACGACGAAGCGCAGCACGAGCAGGTTCACGGCGGCGAAGAAGACCAGCGCCCAGTTCGCCATGACGATCGGATCCACGCCGGTGATCGCGGCCAGATGCGCACCGGCACTGGGGAACCCGGACCAGTTCTGGTAGATCTCGACCGACCGGTCCACCGTGCCGTGGAGCTCGACGAACCGGGTCACCGCGATGTGCTTGTAGACGTACGTGTACCTCGGCTCCGGATAGAGCAGGGGAACGGTGGCGTGGATGATGACGATGAGCGACGCCGCCGACATGGCGAGGACCCACGACCTCGGCCGCGGCCGTGCCAGCTCGACCAGGAAGCCGACGAGCACCACGGCCAACCCGGCGTAGTAGGCCACCGGGAACACCGAGACCAGCCCGGTGTCGCCGGTCGCGTCCAGGTCGATGACCTGCAGCGACCACACCCACGCCGCGATCCCCACGGCGCAGGCAACGACCGGCGACCAGGTGGCGAGACGTCGCGGCGAGGGACGATCGTTGACTCCTTCGGACGTCCGCTCCGGCCGGTCAAGGTCCTCCGGCGATCCGGCGACGAGCGGTGCGCTCGACTGCACCGAGGCCGAGTCGAGCTCGTCGGTGCGAGCTTCGATGGTCGTCGAACCCACCGCGTGATCGGCGTGCCGGAGCCGGGCGAGATGCCGCCGGTGGATCCGGCGCGCCATCCGATCGCTAGCTGTTCGGTCCCGGAGCCCGTCCGGCGAGCGATCCACGTCTGCCATCCCGGTCATCGTCGCAACCGGGGACGAGGACCGGATCACCCGCGGGTGTGAGGTCGCATCCCACCGATGCACCACCCTCGGCGAGGAGCTCACCTGCCGTGGCGACGGCCTCCGGGTGGTCTGGAAGCTCGATGACGAAGGATGCTCCACCCGGACGCGGGATGAACGAGATCGAGCCGTGATCGAGACGAAGGAGGTCGCGCACGATGCTCAGTCCCAGACCCATGCCGGGGACGGTGGTCTCGTCACACTGGAAGCGTCCGAAGAGGCGCGGCGCGAACGCCTCCGACACACCGGGTCCGGCATCGTCGACCCGCACCCGGTAGCAGCCATCGGCGACCTCAGCGGTCACCAGCACGGGTGGACAGCCGTGGCGGAGCGCGTTGTCGATGAGGTTGCGCACGGCGATGTCGAGCAACCCGGGGTCGGACGTGACCTCTGCGCCCAACGGGCACGACAGCGCGACCTTGGTCCCCGCGCCGCGCCCGTCGAAGGCGGCGGGATCGGCCCGCTCGATGCACCGGCGGAGGAACGACTCCAGGTGGATCCGTCGATAAGAGCGCTCCTTCTGGCGCGCGAGGTCGAGCAGGGTCACCAGGAGCTCATCGAGGTGCTCGGCCTGTTCGTCCATCGTCTCGGCGCTTCGGCGACGCTGGTCCTCCGGCAGGCGATCCCACTGGTGGGCAAGGAGGTCCGAGTGCGTGCGCAAGACGATGAGCACGTTCCCCAACTCGTGGGCGAGCAGTTCGCCGACTCGTTCCGCGACGTCGAGCCTGGCTCGGAGCATCTCGGGGTCGCCGCGCGCCTCCGGACTCTGCGGAGCCAGGGCCCCGACCGGTGTTCGATAGGCAGAAGCTGTTCCCATCACGATCCTTTTCGCTTGCATCGCCTCGACGTCGGCGACTGCCTCTCGAAACGAGGAGGATGATCGTCGATACCCTGATTTCGGGGTCCGGCGGCGGCACCGTCGGCTGACCATCGAGACCGCACGACCGAGACGCCCACATGAGGGGCGGACGGATCGCCAGGACCCGGATCGAGGTGATGGACCTCGAGACCGAACTTGGCGAACCAGCCGATCGAGCCGCTTTCGGGTCGAGGCGAAACTCTGGTCCTTCCTCTCTGCGCCGCACATGATTGTCCTGCAGCAACCGCAGTTCATCAACCATTGATTTCCCAGCAAACCATCAGAGACCGGTGACCCGCCGCGCTTCGTAGCAGACCCCGCGCGCTGGGCGACTTCCTGGTCCGAGGATCCGCGGCACCGACGTGGACCCGAGTCCGATCCACCCCGATTGCGGGGTCCGCGCACGCCCAACATGAGGACTTACGCGCCGATCGCCCGATCACTAGCGTCCTGCATCGGGGTGAATGCAGGCGCGGTGCGGCGAACGCCCCCGGGAGAGGAGGGACCGATGCGGGTTCTGCTGTGCGACGATCACCGACTCGTCGCCGAGTCGATTGCTCTTGTCCTCGAGGTGTCCGGCCACCACGTCGTCGGCGTCGTCAGCGACCCGGCGACGGCGATGCGCGTGTTGGACGCCGACCCGGTCGATGTCTGTGTGATGGACCTCTGGTACGAAGGGGCCGACGGCTGCTCTGCCATAGCCGAGATCGTCGCCTGCCATCCCGGGGTCCGAGTCGTCGTGCTGAGCGGCCACATCGACGATGGACAGATCCCGTCCATCGAGGCGAGCGGTGCCGCGGCCTGGGCCGTCAAGCGGGCTGGCGCCGCCGCACTCGTCCAGCTCATCACCAGCGAGGTCGAGGGCTCCGTCGCCGACGAGGCCCCCGACCGGTGGGCTCGCGATCCCAGCGCCCGATTCCTCACCCACCGCGAGAGGGAGATCCTCCAGTGCATCTCCCTCGGTGAGAGCACGGCGACCCTGGCCGGCAAGTTCGACGTGAGCCGGGCCACGGTTCGCACCCACGTCCAGAACATCCTCTCCAAGCTCGGCGTGCACTCGCGTCTGGAGGCCGTCGCCTACGCGACGGCTCGAGGCCTGATCGGCGCCGACCTCCAGCACCGATCGACATGAAGGCGACTCTGCCCCCCGCCCACAGCCGCGCCGTCCGTGCCGTCCCGAGCGGTTCACGCCGTTCAAGTGGTCGGGCGATACGAGAATCGGAGCAGGTCGGTCGCGCCGTCGCGTACCTGCTCCTCGCCACCGCGGTGGCGGTCGCGCCGATCCTGTCGGTGGCCGGACCAACACCGGCTGCCGCCGCACTCGGGTTCCCCGCCGTGCTGCTCGCCCCAGGGGCGGCACTGACCGGGTTCTTCACCTTCGACCATCTCGGTGACGAGGTGCTGCTCGACATCGTCGTGAGCCTCGCCGTCGCCCTGGTCGGCACCCAGGTCATGCTGGGGATCGGCTTCTGGCAGCCGACCGCCTTCGCAGCCGCCATCGCCGTCGTGACCGTCGGCCCGCTCCTCCGCCATGCCGTCGACGCGACCTCGGCCCAGGATCCACCGCGGTCCACCCCATCCGCGACCGGACACGACGAGCCGTGACGACCGCACGGCCACCAGACCCGGCGTCGACCGTCGGCCACCGACCGTCGATGGCGGGCGTTCGTGTGGAACGTCGGAACGTGCAGCCCACCAGACCGCCGGACAAGCGCGACGTCGGCCACCGAGCGCCGGGCAACCCCACGACCGCGTCGGCGCCCCACCGCATCCGCAAGGTCGCAGGCCTCGGACCGGTCGCGGGCGACTGGCTCGACGTCGGGTGCGGTTCGGGCAGCTACACCCGGCTTCTCGTCGAAGCGGGCGCACGGTCGGTGGTCGGTATCGACCTCGCCCTGCGCGAACCCCTGGAACGGGTGGAGCGCACGTCGTTCGCGGTGTCGGCCTCGGAGCACCTCCCCTTCCCGGACCACCACTTCTCCGGCGCGCTCCTCAACGAGGTGCTCGAACACGTCGACGACGAAGCAGCGACGCTGCGGGAGATCCATCGAGTCCTGCGACCCGACGGTCGACTCGTGGTGTTCAGCCCCAACCGCTGGTTCCCGTTCGAAGGCCATGGTGCGATCGTGGCCGGCCGCACCTTCGACGGTCCCATGCCGCTGCTGCCCTGGCTCCCGAGCTCTCTCGCCAAGCGGTGGATGCGCGCCCGCAACTACTGGCCGAGGCAACTCCGTCGCCAGGTCGAACAAGGCGGCTTCTCGGCCGAACCCCTGGGCTTCGCCTATCCGTTGTTCATCGAGGTCCCCTGGTTGCCCGCCCCGCTAGCCGAGCGCGTGCGGACCGTGGCCCCCCGGCTCGAAGAGACGCCGGTCGTCCGACGGTTCGGCGTGTCGACCATGGTCGACGCCCACCCCGTGTGACCGGGGCCGAACCCACCCCGGTAACCACACCGGTCACCACCCCGCTCATGGGCGTATCGCGGATCACTCGGCGAAACGATCCGCTCCGCCCGCACGACCGCGACCATCGCAGCATGCCCCTGCCCACGCCCACACCCCTGCTCGTCGGCGGCTCCCCCTCGACCGGTTCCCCAACCCGGTTTCGGCCCGGACGCACGCTCGTGGTCGACCTCGACGGCGTCCTGCCCCGACTGGACCCTGCTCGTAGCGACGGTGGGGTCACCTACGGGTTCGCGCTGGTCCTGGTCCGGCTGGAGGGCACACCCCTCGGCACCGTGCGGATCGATCTGCGCTCGGGACCGTGCGAGGCGGACGACCTCGCCACGGTGATCGAGCGGGAGCTCGCCGACGCGATCGACGCGCACCTCACCCTCGACCCGTCGAGCCGAGACCGAGCCGTCAGCCCGGCCGTGCTCACCGCTGCTGCGACGACCCCGGTGAGCGTGATCATCCCCACGTGCCGTCGATTCGATCTGATCGGCCCGTGCATCGACTCGGTGCTGGAGAACGACCACGATGCCTTCGAGGTCCTGGTCGTGGACAACGGCCCCGACGACCCGCGGACGAAGGCGGTCATCGACGAGCGCTTCGGCGACGACCCCCGGGTGCGCTACCTGGCCGAGGCACGCCCCGGTGCGTCGCAGGCTCGCAACGCGGGACTCCGGGCCGCCCGCCACGAGATCGTGGTGTTCACCGACGACGACGTCATCACCGATCCCAGTTGGATCACGAACATCACCGCGCCCTTCCTCCAGGACCGGCGGGTTGCCTGCGTGACCGGCCTCACCCAGCCCTTGGAGCTGGAGACGGAGGCACAGATCTGGTTCGAGCAGTACGGCGGGTTCAGCGGCGGCTTCGCACGCCGCCGTCTCGCCCTCGACATGTCGGACCCACCCACCTTGCTGTTCCCGTTCACCTCGACGGCCGGAGCGAGCAACAACATGGCGATGCGCCGGGAGACCGCGGTGGCGCTGGGTGGCTTCGACGTCCGACTCGGGCCCGGCTCGATCGGGCTCGGCGGCGAAGACCTCGACATGTTCACCCGAGTCCTGCTCGATGGCCTGACCATCGCATACGAACCCCGTGCGTTGCTGTGGCACACCCATCGGCGCACCGAGAGCGAGCTGCTGAAGCACGTCTACGCCTACGGAGCCGGATCGGTGGCGATGCTGTCGAAGTGGTTCGAGCACGATCCGGCCATGCGCGCCAAGGCGCTGCGCCATCTCCTGCGGCTCCCCGCCGCGTTCGGCCCCCGCGACCGGTTCGAACGCGAGGCGACCAGGCCCCCTGCACGCATCAAGAGGGCGCAGGTGCGCGGCGGCCTGTCCGGACCGACCAGGTGGATCCGCGCCCGCGCCGCCGCACCCGATGCTCCTGCGCCGGTACCGCGAGCGGTCGACGCGCACGACGTGACCGCCGTCGTGTGCACCTACACCGAGGAGCGTTGGGAGCTCATGGTCGATGCCGTCCGATCGCTGCTCGACCAGTCGCCCCCACCTCGCGAGGTCCTCGTGGTGGTCGACCACGCTCCTGCGCTGTACGAGCGCGTGCGCCGCGAGCTCCCCGAGGTGCGAGCGCTGGAGAACGAGGACCTCCAGGGCCTGTCGGGTGGACGCAACACGGCGCTGCGGGCCGCGTCGACACCACTCGTCGCCTTCCTCGACGACGATGCCGTCGCGGGACCGGGCTGGATCGGTCGGCTCGCCACCCACTTCGTCGACCAGCACGTCCTCGGCGCGGGTGGTCGGGTCCAACCGAGGTGGCAGGAGCGGCGTCCATCCTGGTTCCCCCGGGAGTTCGACTGGGTCCTCGGCTGCACCTATCAGGGAGTGCCCGAACGACTGAGCGAGGTCCGCAACCCCTTCGGGGGAGCGATGATCATCCGACGGGACGAAGCGTTGGCCGCAGGCGGCTACCGAACGGACCTCGGTCGGATCGGCGCCCACCCCGCCGGGTGTGAGGAGACCGAGCTCTGCATCCGCCTTCGCCGTGCTGATCGCGCCGGGAGGTTCCTGTACGACCCGGATGCCGAGATCCACCACTTCGCCCCGACGGCCCGGTGCACCTGGCCGTACTTCCGTCGGCGTTGCTTCGCGGAAGGTCGCTCGAAGGCGGTCGTCCGTCGGCTCGCCGGTCCCGCGGACGGGCTGAGCACCGAACGGAGCTACGTGCTCGGCGCGCTCCCACGGGGAGTGGCGCTCGCCCTTCTCGACACGGCACGGGGACGCTGGTCGGGGTTCGCCCGGGCGGGAGCGATCGTGGCCGGACTCGGGTGGACCGCGACCGGCTTCGCCCTCGAGACCGCCATCGGGTGGCTTCGCCCCGACCGGTACCGAGGCGCGGACCAAGATGGCGACGACCACCCACAGAACCAACGGCGCGGAGGTCGGCAGACCGGAGGTGAAGAGCCCGGAGGTGGGCGGGCCGGAGGTG
>CAZALT010000040.1:21522-22932 GCA_964485515.1 uncultured Rhabdothermincola sp.
CCGGAGGTGGGCGGGCCGGAGGTGACGACTTCCGGCCGATCTGGGTCGGTGCCGTCGACATCGACGCCCCCTTCGTCGACCTCGTTGCGCCATCGTCGCCCTCGGGTGGCCCCCACTACGAGCGTGCACTCGTCGTTCCGATGCTGCACGGCCAACCAGTTGGGGTCCTCCCGGTCGACCTGCACGACGGGCGACTCGCCGCCGACGAGCTCTGCGATCGCGTCCTCACCGGGTTCGACGACGAGATCGTCGCTCACCTCGCGGCCGACGGGCGCTCCGACGCCAGGAGCTGCTGGATCGCGGTCGACGAGCACGTGCGGCTGCCGTTCGTCAGCGTCGTGCTCTGCACCCGGGACCGCGCCGCGGAAGCCGAGCTCGCGATCGAGCAGATCCTCGCCTTGGACTACCCGTGCTTCGAGCTCGTCGTGGTCGACAACGCACCCACCCACCCGGCGACCCAGGACCTGGTGGTGGCCTTCGCCCGGAAGGATCCGCGCGTCCGCTATGTGCGAGAGCCCGTTCCCGGGCTCGCCTCGGCAAGGAACCGTGGCATCTCGGCGGCGCGCGGGGACCTGGTGGCCTTCACCGACGACGACATCCGTGTCCCGGCGTGGTGGCTGCGTGCCCTCGCCCACGGCTTCGACCGCGCCCCGGACGTGGTGTGCGTGACCGGAGCGGTGATGGCGGGCTCGTTCGACACCCGGGCCGAGGCGCTCTTCGACCAGGCGGTCGCGTCCGGCGCGAAGTGGGGGTTCGTGCCCCGCCTCTTCGACCCCACGGAACCTCCCGATTCCCCGCTGTTCCCCTATCAGGTGGGGGTGTACGGGGGTGGTGGCAATTCAGCGTTCGCTCGGGACTACCTCATCGGTGCCGGCGGGTTCGACCCCGCCCTCGGCGCCGGCACCGCGACCCGCGGGGGCGAGGACCTCGACGCGTTCGTGCGGGTGATGGCCGACGGGCGCTGCCTCGCCTACGAGCCGGCCGCGCTGGTGTGGCACCTGCACCGCACCGACGATCGCGAGGTGCGGGCCCAGGCGTTCCACTACGGCGTCGGCCTGGGCGCCTTCCTCTTCAAGATCGCCTGCGACCCGACCCACGCGTGGCCGCTCCTGACCCGGGTCCCGCGAGCGCTGCGCTACCTCATCAGTGCCTCGTCGGCGAAGAACGCGCAGAAGGACGCCGACTTCCCGCGGTCGTTGACCGCGCTCGAGCTGCTCGGCATCGCGTGGGGGCCCGTCGCCTACCTGCGGAGCCGACGACAGGTCGCCGGGCGCGGCACCGGGGCCATGGCGAACCATGACCCCGGTGATCCCCGCCTGCAGATCGACGTCGATCAGTCTGACGTCGATCAGAACGGGGGCTTGTCGTACACCCGGACGTAGTCGACGGTCATGGTGTCGCTGTTCTTGT
>CAZALT010000041.1:0-22763 GCA_964485515.1 uncultured Rhabdothermincola sp.
CCGGGGGTCGGACCCGACCGGACGGCGACCTCCCAGCGCGACCGATGCCGTCGGCAACCGGTCGAGGAACGTGGCGACGGTCGTCGCCGGGGTGAAACCTCTAGAGATCTAGGCGCCCGTCTGCTCGTCGTCCTACGCTGCTCGCATGGTCGAATTCGAAGTCCGGGGCCACGTCGCCCTGCTCACCCTGAACCGTCCCGAAGCCCGCAACGCCGTCAACGACGTCGTCGCCCAATCGATGACCGAGCACCTCGAGCGCATCGAGGCTGACGACGACATCTGGGTCTCGGTGCTCGCCGCCAACGGTCCCGTCTTCTGCGCCGGCGCCGATCTCAAGCTCATCAACGCCGGGCGCGCCGCCGAGACCTCCACGCCCAAAGGCGGCTTCGGCGGCTTCACCAGCTTCCCCCGCCGCAAGCCGATCATCGCCGCCGTCGACGGCCTCGCCACCGCGGGCGGCTGCGAGATCGCCCTGGCCTGCGACATGATCGTGTCGTCGACCAACGGCGCTTTCGGCCTCGCCGAGGTCAAGCGCAACCTGATCGCCGCAGCCGGTGGGCTCTACCGACTGCCGAAGGTCATCGGCAAGAACGTCGCCCTCGAGGTCGCGCTCACCGGTGTTCCGCTCTCGGCCGAACGCGCCTACGAGCTGGGCCTCGTCAACAAGGTGACCGAACCGGGCAAGGCGTTCGACGAGGCGCTCGCGCTCGCCGAGACCATCGCGGCAAACGCACCGCTCGCCGTGTGGGCCACGCGCGAGCTGGTGATCGCCGCCGACTGGGAGGACGAGGAGACCCTCCAGACCACCACCGGCGAGGCGTTCATGAACATCCTGTCGTCCGAGGACACCGGCGAGGGCCTCAACGCGTTCATCGAGAAGCGCGACCCGGTCTGGAAGGCCCGCTGACCTCCTGACCTCCTCGATCCGCGGGTCGGCGCCACGACAGCATGGCCGGCGCTCGAGAGCCAGCAGGTGAGGACGACGACCTGGGAGCGCAGGTGAGCGCCCACGCCGAACGCGACGACGAGCTCGACTGGTTCGGGTACTCGGTACGCAAGGACCGCGACATGCGACCGGTCGAGCCGGTGCCGTGCCCGCACTGCGGGACAGCGTTCACCACGGGCCTCGCGATGCGCACCCACCTCGTGGACGAGCACGGCACGCGCGCCGCCAAGCAGGGGACGGCACAGGAAGCGGGCCGGTTGAGGCGCTGGGTGCAGGGCCTCGCCTACCTGCCCTCGTGGTTCGTCATCCCGCTCAACCTCGGCGTCACCGCCGTCCTCGCCACGGCTTGGTGGGACGACATCGAGCTCTTCTCGTTGGACGATCCAACGGGGGTGGCCCAGGCCTGGATCCTCCGCCTGAGCCTGCTCCCCGTGACGTGCTACCTCGCGGCACGCGTCGCGACGATCGAGCGGGCCTGACCCGGCCCGTCGTCTGATCAGGGGAACAGCGACCGGTTGGCCTCGGCTTCGCCGATGAGCTCGTCGGCATCGGGCTGGAGCAAGAAGCCGGCGGCCACCTGTTCGTTCGCCGAGGCCGTGAACTGTGCGACGTAGGTGTCGGCCGTGCCGTAGAGCCCGACGATCGTTTCCTGGTCGAAGGGCGTCGTGCTCCCGAACAGCACGCAGATCGAACCGCCCTCCTCGAGGTCGGCGATGGTGGAGTCGTCGACCGGGTCACCGGAGAGGGTCGCCACCGGCACGTCGACCATCGGGTTGCGCACTCCGCCCACGGCGTTGCCGTGGTCGTCGCGCACGATGGCGGCGTCGCCCTCGGCGTTCACCGTGGTCTCGAGGCGAGCGGGGGCGCTCGGAGGCGGAGCTCCGCCTGCCGCCCACCCCGCGAGGTGGTGCATCGCCGCGGTGAGGATCTCCTTGTGCGGACCGGTGTTGACGAGCCCGCAGCCGAGGAACGACCCGACGCTCGGGTCGCGGGGCCCACCGATCACCGCGCGGATGAAGTGGGCATCGGCGTGGGAGGTCCCGGCCATCTCCCAGGTGCGGATCAGGTCGGTGTCGTCCTGCCGGGCGTTGACGTAGCCGAGCAGGGTCAGGTCGGTCTCGGCTTCGACCATCATCACGGGGACGTCGAGATCGGTGCGCACCTGCACGCCGGTGCGGAACGCCTCCCGCACGTCCTCGTCCTCCGCGTCCGGCCGGGCCCGGAAGTACTCGCCTTCCAAGGGTGCCGACACCGAGCCGCGGCTGTGCACGAGGAACCCGTCGTAGGTGGGAGCGAGCGGGTGGATGGCGTTGACGTAGGTCGTCATGAACATGGCCGACTGCGACTCGCCGGCCGCGATGACCTGCGTCGGTCGGAGGTCGCCGAGCAGTGCGGCCGGGTCCTCGGCGATCGCCCGCCCGACCTGGCCGTAGAGGTCGTAGGCATAGGCGTCGCCCGGATGGGTGAGCGTGCCGTAGCGCTCGGGATCGATGTTCCGCAGGCCGCTGGTGTCGGCCTCGACCTCCGCGTCGGCGACCTGCGTCTCGTCGACGTCGACCGACAAGATGGTCTCGCCGCCCTCGACCCCCTGCGCCTGCGCGCTGACCCCGACGTAGGCATGGCCCTCACGTCCGATCTCCTCGGACAGGTAGCCCCAGTCGGGCGAGGCCTCGATGACGCTCACGTTGAACCACTCGACCAAGACCGTCCCGCTGAACGCGGCAGGGTCCGCCGGACGGCGGACGACCACCCGCGTGCGGTACTCGGCGTCGTCACCCGGCACCACCGTCCAGTGCCCGTCTGCCGGCGTGTCGACAGCGGTGAACGACGACGCCGTCCCGGCGACGAAGTACTCCTCTTCGACGTAGCCGTCGGGGGCCTTGGCCGCGGGTTGCGGCATGTTGATGCCCTTGCCCTCGACGGCAGGCGTGGTGATCTCGGTGGGGGTGCGCCCCTCGATCGAGCTCACCGGAGTCGGTCCGGTCGTGCCGGTCGTGCCATCAGCTGCGTCGTCGGATCCATCAGACGAGCACCCTGCCACAACGGCGACCACGAGCACCACGAGTGCAAGCGCCCGAAGGCGCGCCTGTCCGTTCAGTCCCACAGATCTTCCCCCTTCGGCCCTCGGAACCGTACCGCCGTCCGATGGGTCATGGGTGGCAGGCAGCAGCGGGCCGCCGGGAGACGTCCCGGCTCACCGCACCGACCGGAAGGCTCCCCGTAGCTGATCGACGAACAGCTCGGGCTGCTCGAGGGCGGCGAAGTGACCGCCCTTGTCCACGATCTCGAACCAGATGAGGTTCGGGTAGACCTTCTCGGCCCAGCGTCGCGACGTGCGGATGATCTCCCTCGGGAACACGGTGATGGCGGTGGGGACCGCGACCGGGCCACCCTCCTGGAGCCGTTTGAAGCTCTCCCAGTAGAGCCGGGCCGACGAGGCGGCCGATGCGGTGAACCAGTAGGCGCTCACGTCGTCGAGCATCTGCTGACGGGTGAGCGCACCTTCGGGATGGCCGTCGCAGTCGGTCCAGGCGTGGAACTTCTCGACGATCCACGCCAGCTGTCCCATCGGGCTGTCGGTGAGCCCGTAGCCCAGGGTCTGGGGCTTGGTCGACTGGATCGATGAGTAGCCCATGCCGGTCTCGGCGTGGGCGCCCATGCCGGTGAGCGCGTCGAGCTCCTGCTCGGTGAGCGAGTCCATGGTGTCGGGGTCGGGGAAGGCGAAGGGCATGTTGAGGTGGATCGCCGCCAGACCCGACGGGGCCTGCTGGCCGAGCACGTGGGTCACCCCCGAGCCCCAGTCGCCGCCCTGCGCGACGTAGCGGTGGTAGCCGAGGCCGGTCATGAGCGTGTCCCACGCGGTGGCGATCCGCTCGATGCCCCAACCCGGCTCGGTCGGCTTGTCGCTCCACCCGTAGCCCGGAAGCGACGGTGCCACGACGTGGAAGGCGTCGGCCGGGTCGCCGCCGTGCGCCCGGGGATCCGACAGCGGTCCGATGACGTCGAGGAACTCCGTCACGCTGCCGGGCCACCCGTGGGTGAGCACGAGCGGCAGCGCGTCGGGCTCGGGCGAACGCACGTGGAGGAAGTGGATCCCGAGACCGTCGATCGTGGCCTTGTCCTGCGGGAAGGCGTTGATGCGGTCGGCCAGGCCGAAGTCGTACTCCTCGGCCCACCACCGGCACAGCTCCTGCACGTAGGCCAGGGGGATGCCCTGGCTCCAGTCGTCGACGGGCTCCTTCTCAGGCCAGCGCGTCCGGGCCAGCCGGTCGCGGAGCTCAGCGATGTCGGACGTGTCGATCTCGACCCGAAAGGGCGTGGTGTCGAGCGGGCCGGGCTGCTGGGTCACTTGGCGAGCTCGGCCTCGATCGCGGCGGTGACCGCGGGATCGTCGGGTGTCGTCGACGGCGCGAAGCGGGCGACGACCTCGCCGTCCTTGGCGATGAGGAACTTCTCGAAGTTCCACAGCACGTCGGGGTCCTGGGTCGGCGTCAGGCCATGCCCGCTCAGGTTCTCGCGGAACTCGGCCTTGCCGTCCGCCTCGGGGATCGCTGAGGTGAGCTCGGCGTACAGCGGATGCTGGTCGCCACCGACGACGCTGATCTTCGACACGACGGGAAAGCTCACCGAGTAGTTCGTGGAGCAGAACTCGGCGATCTCGTCGTCGGTGCCGGGCTCCTGACCGGCGAAGTCGTTCGCCGGGAACCCGATGACGGTCAGGCCATCGTCCTTGCGGGCCTCGTAGAGCGCCTGGAGCGCCTCGTACTGCGGGGTCAGCCCGCACTTCGACGCCACGTTGACGACCAGCACGACGTCGCCGGCGTAGTCACCCAGCGTCCCGGTGCTCCCATCCATCTTGGTGAACTCGATCTCGCGGACTGCGGTCATCTCGTCGGCTCCTCGTGCTGGGTGATCGTCGGTCGGTGACGAGACCGTCACCATGCCATGCCCAGCGGCGGGATGCGCCCAGGACGAGTTCGACCGTCGATCCCCGAGGGGCGGGACCTCAGGGCTCGCCGGCACAGAGCACGTGGACGGCCCGGCGCATCTGGAGGTCGAAGTAGGCATCGGCATCGTCGATGAGCCCTCGGAGGTGCCCGTGGAGCTCGAAGGACAGGGTGCCGAACAGGCTGGTCCACACCAGCAGCGAACGGGAGATCACGCTGTCGGGCACGTCCGCACCCGCGAGGTCGCGGAACCGACCGAACTCGGCGTGCACGACGCGCGGGATCGGCGTCAGCGAGTCCGGTGCGATCTCACCGCTCGCCACGCCATCGGTGACGATGCGCAGGAACACGAGGCTGAGCCGTTCGGCGGGCGCCACCGTGTCCTGCGGCGCGTCGTAGCCCGGCACCGGGCTTCCGTAGACGAGATCGAAGTCGGCGGGGCTCGCCGTGGCCCAGGTGCGCACCGTGTCGGCCAGTCCGAGCCATCGACGAGCGGTCCCCGCCCGCGCCATACCGCTTTCGGTGGCTTCGGCGGCGTCGGCCAACGAGCCGTAGGCGTCGAGGAGCAGGGCCGTGAGCAGGTCGTCGCGGCTCGGGAAGTACCGGTAGACCGCGGACGACACCATCCCCACGTCGCGGGCCACCGCCCGCAACGAGAGCGCCGCGGCGCCTTCCGCCACCAGACGACGGCGCGCCGCCGCCTTGATCTCGTTCGTCAGCTCGACCCGGGCCCGTTCACGGGCGGTGGGTGCTTTGCCTGCGGGTGCCGTGGGGAGCTCCTTCGCCATCGCGCCATGTTGACACATCCGAGAGCACACATCCGATACGAGAGCATTGCTCTTGACACTCGGGTGAAAGGAGTGCACCATGATCCCCATATCGAGAGCAGTGCTCTCTCATTCAACTCTGACGACAGGAGCAAACGATGACCGCGACTCCCTTCTCCCAACCCGACGACCGAACCGACGCGAGCGACGCTGGCGAGAGCAAGGCCGGCAAGGGCAGCGCCGACGATCGGCGCTACCTGGCACCCGGGCGACCCGCCCGGGCCTTCAACAGGCTCGTCTCGGCCCTCAATCGGCTCGGCGCCGGCGTGTGGGGATCGCGCGAGCTCCAGGTCGTCGGTCGCTCGACCGGCGAGCTCCGCACGACACCGGTCAACCTCCTGGAGCTCGACGGGAAGGCCTATCTGGTGGCACCCCGCGGCACGACGCAGTGGGTCCGCAACCTTCGGGCGGCCGGCGGGCACGGGAACCTTCGGCTGGGCCGGCGGGTCCGGTCGTTCGAGGCCATCGAGACCGCAGATGCCGACAAGGTCGAGGTGCTCCGCGCCTACCTCCGTCGCTGGAAGTTCGAGGTCGGTGCCTTCTTCGACGGCATCGACGCCTCGTCGACCGACGACGAGCTGCTCGCCATCGCACCGGGCTTCCCCGTCTTCGAGTTGGCGGTCAGCGAGACGTGACCGACGACCCACACACCAGGATGCGAGAGGAGGGTCGATCGCTCGACCCCCCTCTCTAGCCCGCGGTGTGCGCTGCTGCGCCACCGCACCTGGTGGAGCTCAGCGGCCGATCAGACCGCGTCCAGCCCGAGCTCACCGGTGCGGATCCGAACCAGGTTCCCCACGGGGGTCACCCAGATCTTGCCGTCGCCGATCTTGTCGGTCCTGGCGGCTCCGACGATCGTCTCGACGACGCCGTCGACCGCGTCGTCGGAGACGACCACCTCGACCTTGACCTTGGGCAGGAAGTCCACCGTGTACTCCGCACCACGGTAGGTCTCGGTGTGGCCACCCTGGCGGCCGAACCCCTTGACCTCGGTGATGGTGAGCCCGACGACGCCCGATGCCTTGAGCGCCTCCTTCACGCCCTCGAGGGCGTGCGGCTTGATGATGGCGGTGACCAGACTGATCACAGGATCCTCCTACCTTCCGGCCGAGACGAGCTCGGCGTCTTCGATGGACGTGCCCAGATCGAGGCCGTAGCCGGCCGATCCGTGCTCGTGGACGTCGAGGCCCTCGATCTCCTCCTCCGGCGGCACCCGGAGGCCGATCGTGTACTTCAGGCCGCCGAAGACGATGCACATCATCACGGTGACCCAGGCGGCGATCGAGACGACGCCGATCAGCTGGCTGATCAGCTGGTCGGTACCGCCGCCGTAGAACAGCCCGTCCATGGAGTCCTCGCCGAGCGGCGAGCCGTTCGTCGTGGCGAACAGACCGACGCAGATGGCACCGAAGGCGCCGACCACGCCGTGCACCGATGCGGCACCCACCGGATCGTCGATGCGAACCCGGTCCAAGAAGTACACCGAGCCCACCACGAGCAGGCCCGAGAGCAGGCCGATGATCACGGCGCCGTAGTTGTTCACGTTGGCGGTGCCGGCGGTGATGCCCACCAGGCCGGCCAGCAGACCGTTGCCGGACATGCCCACGTCGGGCTTGCCCTGCAGGACCCAGGTCAGGATCATGGCCGCGATGGCACCGGCCGCGGCGGCGAGCACCGTGGTGACGGCGATGGCGGTGACGGTGCTCGGGTCAGCCTCGAGCAACGAACCGGGGTTGAACCCGAACCAGCCCACCAACAGGATGAACACACCGATGACGGCGAACGGGATGGAGTGACCCGGGATGGCCCGGGGCTTGCCGTCCTTGCCGTACTTGCCGATGCGGGGACCGAGGAACGCGGCCCCGACGATGGCGGCGATACCACCGGTCATGTGGACGATCCCGGAGCCGGCGAAGTCGACGTAGGGGGTGTCGAGGTTGGCGAGCCAACCGCCGCCCCAGGTCCAGTGGACGACGACCGGGTAGACGAAGGCCGTGATCAACAGGCTGTAGATGATGTAGCTGAGGAACTTGGTCCGCTCCGCCATGGCCCCGGACACGATGGTCGCGGCCGTGGCGGCGAAGGCCACCTGGAAGATGAAGAACGTCGGCAGCGTGATGGTGATGCCGTCGAGGTAGTTCAGCGAGATGTCCTCGCCGAGGAACCAGCCGTTCGTCCCGATGAATTTGTTGCCGGACCCGAAGGCGAAGGCGAAGCCGACGCAGGCGAAGGCGAGCACACCGACGCAGAAGTCCATCATGTTCTTCATCATGATGTTGGCGACGTTCTTGGCCCGGGTGAGCCCGGCCTCGACGAACGCGAAGCCCGCCTGCATGAAGATGACGAGCACCGCGGCGACGAGGATCCAGACGTTGTCGAGCGCGGCCTGGACCGCGTCGGCCGTGAGCGACGGGGCGACCTCCTCCACGACGACTTCCTCGTCCTGAGCAAGGGCTGGCATCGCGAGGAGCAACGACGTCGCCCCCGTGATCACCACCCCTGTGAGTAGCTTCTTACGCATGGTCCTCCTCGGGCGCACAGCGCCGTTCCTCGGGTTACGGGACGAGGGGGACGGTACGGAGCAGTTGTTTCGCCGTCGTAGGCAAAGGGTTACGGAGAACGTGCGTTTCTCTTTCGCTCCGCTGTCGCTGCGAGCGGGTCCCCGATGAGCTCGTGTTCAGATCCGCCTCAGGTGCTGGCAACACTTGCTTTGCCGCAGAGGCACGGCCGCGAAACACCCCCTTCGTAGGGTGCGCGTCAGTCGAAGACCCGACAGCGACGATGGATCGAGGAGACGGCATCACGGACACCACCACAGCGACCGGATCGCTCCCACCCGCGGTCGTGGCCGCGCTCGCCGAGCTGCCATCGGGGGTCTTCGTCGTGCCGTGGCCGTCGGACACGAGTCGACGATCCTTCCTCGAAGCCGCGGGGCAGCCACGGCTGCTGGTGGTCGAGCCGGGCGCGGAGATCCCGGTGTCGGGCGACTGCCGCGAGGACTGGGTGAGCGCCACCGCCTGCACCGACGAGATCGTGGCCCGGGCCCGGACGCTGCAGGCGCATGCCGACGCCCATCAAAGCGTTCCCGCTCCGGTGATCGACCCCAGCGGCATCCTGTCGTTCAACGCCCGCGTCACGACCTTGGGCCCGATCGAGACCGAGGTGTTCACCGCGCTCCTCCCCGCGTTCGGCTCGACGGTGCCCCTGGATCAGCTCGCGGCACACGTCGAGTCGCGCGGCTCCCACGCGGCGGTGACCACCGCCGACGTGCCAGACGTCCACGAGGTCGTCCAGCGCCTTCGCCACGCCATCGCACCGCTCGGACTGTCGATCGACGCCGTAGGCGACCTCGGCTACGCCTTGTCGGTCGAACCCTTCGGCCCGACCGACGTTCCGCCGGTCCGCGCGCGGGGCGCTCCCGCTGTGCGCCCTTGAGGCCGCCGACGAAACCATCCCCGCCCGAGACACGTGTCCTGGCGGGCCACCGTGTCAGAATCCGTGCGGATGGCTCGTCAGCAGTGCCAAGGGGTGGGGCGTGTTGGGTGAGTTGATCCTCCTCCACGGCCTGGTCGCGATCGCCATCGTCGCGTTCGGCCGCCGGCTCGGACGCAACGTCTTCGTGCTGGGCGCGGTCGCGCCGCTCGTCGCGTTCGGGTGGCTCCTCGCCCACGCGGACGACGCCCACCACACGGCGGTCACCCAGTCGTTCAGCTGGGTCCCGCAGCTCGGGCTCGACCTCGACCTGCGGCTCAACGGGATCGCTCTCCTGTTCGGCCTCCTCATCTCCGGCATCGGCGTGCTCGTCATGGGCTACTCCCGCTGGTACTTCCCCGACGGCGACCCGACCACGAAGGTGGCCAGCCTGCTGGTGGCCTTCGCCGGGGCCATGCTCGGCCTGGTCCTGGCCGACAACCTGTTCGTGCTGTTCGGGTTCTGGGAGCTGACGACCGTCACGTCGTACCTCCTGATCGGCTACGAGGACACCAAGGCCGCGGCCCGGGTCGCGGCCCAGCAGGCGTTCCTCGTCACCGGCATCGGCAGCCTCGCGATGCTCGCCGGGCTCGTCCTGCTCGGACAGGCCGCCGGGACGTACTCGCTCACCGCGGTCCTCGCGGACCCACCCGGTGGAGGGGTCGTGCCCGCCGCGCTGGCCCTCATCCTGGCCGGTGCCTTCACCAAGTCGGCCCAGGTCCCATGGCACTTCTGGCTCCCCGGCGCCATGTCGGCACCGACGCCGATCAGCACCTACCTGCACTCGGCCACGATGGTGAAGGCCGGGGTCTACCTGATCGCGCTGCTCGCCCCGGCCTTCGCCGCCACCGTCGGATGGTGGACCCCCGTGGTCGTCGGTGTCGGCATCGCCACCATGATCTGGGGCGGCGCTCGAGCGCTGCGTCAGACCGACCTCAAGCTGCTCGCCGCCTACGGCACGGTGAGCCAGCTGGGCCTCATGGTCGCCCTCGTCGGAGCCGGCCGCCCCGAGCTCACCTTCGCCGGCTGTGCCGTCATCCTCGCCCATGCCCTGTTCAAGGCGACGCTGTTCATGGTGGTCGGCATCGTCGACCACCACGCCGGGAGCCGAGACCTCCGCGACCTGCACGACCTCTACAAGAAGATGCCCACGACCGCGATCATCGCCGTGATCGCCGCGGCGTCGATGGCGGGGCTTCCTCCGCTGTTCGGGTTCGTGGCCAAAGAAGCCGCCCTCGGTGGCCTGGTCGACCAGATCGATCAGGTCGGAGGTGTCGGCTGGCTGTTCGCCACCGTAGGCGTCGTCATCGGGTCCATGATCACCTTCGCCTACGGGGCGCGCTTCGTCCTGGGCGGGTTCGGATCGTTCGGATCGTTCGGTCCGTACCGCCGTGGCGACACGATCATCCACGACCAGCACCACGACCACGGCGACGACCACCGGTCTCCGGCCTGGGTCTACCTGTGGCCGCCGATGGTCCTCACGGTGCTCACGGTCGCGTTCGGGCTCGTGCCGAGCCTCGTCCAGTCGCTGGTGAGCGGCGCGGCGGAGGTCCTCGAGCACCCGCTCATGCCCTTGGCCGGTCCGGCCGAGACCACCGGTGAACACGCGACCGGGATCGTCGACACCGCGGCCCACGCCGTCGAGCACCTCGCCCTGTGGCACGGGTTCAACGCCGCGCTCGGCCTGTCGGCCGTGGCGATCCTCGGGGGTGTGCTCCTGGTGATCGCCCACCGCCGGATCGAACGGGCCCAGACCCGCTTCGGCGGCTTCAAGGGAGGCACCCAGGCCTACTCGTGGAGCCTGTCACGGCTCCTGCACGTCGCCGACCGGGTCACCGGCGCGGTGCAGAACGGATCCCTGCCGGTGTACCTCGGCGTCATCCTCACCACGATGGTGGTGCTCCCCGGCTCGTCGCTGCTCTTGGTGCGCGACGTCGACGTCGACCTCGTGTTCTCCGAGAACCCGCTCCAGGCGGTCGTCGCCGGGTTGGTCATCGGGTTCGCCCTCGCGACCGCGGTGGCCCGGCGCCGATTCGCCGCCGTGCTGCTCCTCGGTGGCGTGGGCTACGGCATCGTCGTGCTCTTCGTGCTCCAGGGCGCCCCCGACCTCGCCCTCACCCAGATGCTCATCGAGACGCTCAGCCTGGTGCTCTTCTTCCTGGTCGTCCGCTTCCTCCCCGACGAGTTCCGCCACGCCCCCGGCGGTGTGCCCCGGTCGCTTCGTCTCGTCATCGCGGTGGGCGTCGGCGCCTTCGTCACCGCGTTCGCCCTGCTCGCCGCGTCGTCGCGCACCGAGGTGCCCGTCTCGGTCGAGCAGATCGCCCGGTCGCAGCCCGACGGCGGGGGCAGCAACGTCGTCAACGTCATCATCAACGACATCCGCGGCCTCGACACCATGGGCGAGATCACCGTGCTGGTCACGGCGTCGCTCGGCGTGGCGACGTTGGCCGCGGTCGCCCGACGCAGACCTCGCCCGGACGGGTCCGACGATCCGGTGCTCGACGGTCCCACGACCGATGATCCGACGCTCGACGATGCCGGGCTGGACGATGGCGTGCTGGACGATGGCGTGCTGGTCGGCGGCGAACGGGAGGGGACGGTCGATGGCTGACGCCGACGGCACCCCCAACCCGACCACCGATCCGACCAACGCGGGCCCCACGGACGAGGAGCTCCGCCACGTGGTGCCCGAGCGGTCCCCCATCCTCGAGGTCGGGGTGCGGGCCGTGTTCCACACGACGCTGCTCTTCTCGCTCTACCTGCTGACCGTCGGCCACAACTCCCCCGGCGGCGGCTTCGTCGGCGGTCTCGTGTGCGGTGCCGCCTTCGTGCTGCGCTACGCCGCGGGTGGGCTCGACGAGGTCAAGGCGATCGCGCCGGTCCGACCACAACTCCTCCTCGGACTCGGACTGATCTTCGCCACCCTGGCGGGGGCATCGGGGTGGTTGGGCGGTCGCGAGTTCCTGGAGAGCGCCGAGCTCCACCTCGACCTCCCGCTGCTCGGCGGCGTCCACGCCACGACCGCGTTCCCGTTCGACGTCGGCGTCTACCTCGTCGTGGCCGGCCTCGTCCTCGGCCTGCTCCACACCATGGGCGCGCCCGCCGACCAGGAGATCGACGAGTGATCACCGTCCTCGCCCTCACCGTCGGTGCGCTGTTCAGCGTGGGCACCTATCTGCTGCTGTCGCGCACCCTCACTCGCATCATCATCGGGCTCGCCATGCTCAGCCATGGCGCCAACCTGCTCCTGCTCATGGCCGGCGGTCGAGCCGGCGTGGTGCCGGTCATCGGCGAGGGCGATCCCACGGAGTTCACCGACCCGCTCCCCCAGGCGATGGCGCTCACCGCCATCGTCATCGCGTTCGGTGTCACCGCCTTCCTGCTCGCCCTCGCCTATCGCAGCTGGACGCTCACCCACGACGACGAGGTGGAAGACGACGTCGAGGACCGGCGCATCGCCCGACTCGGCCAGCAGTGGCACGACCTCCGCGTCGGCCACGTCGCCGCTCCGGTCACCGGCCCCGACGAGCACCCGGAGGGCCCCGACGGCCCCAACCGCCCCGACGGCCGAGGAGCGACATGAGGGTCCTCGTCCCCGCGTTCGTGTTCCTCCCGCTGTTCGGTGCCGGCCTGTCGCTGGTGTTCGGTCGGTCGATGCGGTCCCAGCGCGCCATCGGCATCGCGGTGCTCGCCCTCCTCGTCGCCGACGCCGCGTTCGTGCTCTACCACGTCGACCAGCACGGCATCGCCGTCATCGACGTCGGCGCCTGGGGCGTGCCGGCCGGCATCACGCTCGTCGTCGACCTCTTCTCCGCCCTGATGCTCGTCACGTCGCTCGTGATGCTCTTGATCGTGCTCATCTACGCCATCGGCAGTCCGCGATCGGACGACCAGGCCCGGTTCTTCCACCCGGTGTACCTCGTCCTCACCGCCGGCGTGTCGCTGTCGTTCATCACGGGCGACCTCTTCAACCTGTTCGTCGCCTTCGAGATGATGCTGATGGCCAGCTACGTGCTCATCACGCTCGGAGGGGCGCGCGACCAGGTGCGGTCGGGCATGACCTACGTGGTCATCAACCTCCTCGCCTCGCTGTTCTTCATCGTGGGTCTCGCCCTCGTCTACGCCTCGACCGGGACGGTCAACATGGCCGACCTGGCGGGCAAGCTCGACACGATCCCCGTGGAGCTGCGAACGGCGTTGGGGCTGCTCTTCCTCGTCGTCTTCGGCATCAAGGCCGCCATCTTCCCGCTGTTCTTCTGGCTGCCCGACTCGTATCCCACCGCTCCGTCACCGGTGACTGCGATCTTCGCCGGCCTGCTCACCAAGGTCGGGGTCTACGCCATCGTCCGCACGCAGACGCTGCTGTTCCCCACCGAGGGCGGTGTGCCGTCGGGTGTGCTGCTCACCATCGCCGGGCTCACGATGGTGGTCGGGGTCCTCGGCGCCATCGCCCAGGAAGACATGAAGCGCATCCTGAGCTTCCACATCGTCAGCCAGATCGGCTACATGATCCTGGGTGTCGGCATGTTCACCGTGGCCGGCGTGGCCGGCGCCATCTTCTTCATCGCCCACCAGATCGTGGTGAAGACCGCCCTCTTCCTGGCCGCCGGCGTCGTCGAGGCGTCGACCGGGTCCGCCGCGCTCAAGAAGCTCGGTGGGCTCCAGCACAAGGCGCCCTGGCTCGCCGCCCTCTTCTTCGTCGCCGCGCTGAGCCTCGCCGGGATCCCTCCGTTGTCGGGATTCGTGGGCAAGCTCGCGCTGGTGGAAGCGGGGTTGGGCGCGGAGCTCTACCTCATCGTGGGCATCAGCCTCGCGGTGAGCGTCCTGACGTTGTTCTCCATGCTCAAGATCTGGAACGGCGTCTTCTGGGGCGCACCCGAGCTCGGACCGACGCCGACGCTCACCACCGACGGGACCCGGCTCGCCCTCCCCAAGGTGATGGTGTGGTCGACCGCGGCAGCCGTCGCCGTCGCCGTCGGCATCGCCGTGGCCGCCGGTCCCATCTACGACGTCGCCGAGCAGGCCGCCACCGTCCTCGTCGAGCGGTCCCCCTACATCGACGCGGTGACGGGGAGGTGACGACCTGATGAAGCGCTCGATCGCCTTGGGTTGCTGGCTCGTCGTCGCCTGGATCGCCCTGTGGCGCGACCTGTCGTTCGCCAACCTGGTCACCGGTGTGGCGCTCGCCACCGTGCTCGTCGTGCTGTTCCCGGTGGGGAGGGCCACCGGACCGGACGACGGCCCCGTGGCGCCTCGATCCTCGTGGCGCCGCGCCGGGTTCACGGTGCGTCCGTGGCCGGCGCTGCGGTTCGGGGTGTTCTTCGCCGGCAAGCTCATCGAGGCCAACGCCATCGTGGCCTGGCAGGTGGTGCGCCCTTCCACGTCGATCGCCGAGGGCATCGTCGCCGTGCCGCTCCACACCCGGTCCGACGGGATCGCCACCATTGCTGCCGACGCCGTGACCCTCACCCCGGGCACGATGACCATCGACATCGACCGCCCCGCCGAAGGCCCGATCACCCTGTTCATCCACGTCCTGCAGCTCGGCGATCCTGCCGACGTCCGCGCCGACACCTGGGCCTTCGAGAAGATGGCACTGGCCGCGTTCGGCGACCCGGGCGAGCTCGACAACCCGGTCGGCGTCGACAGCCCGGCCGACAAGACCGAGGGAGCGAACCCCCCATGACTGTCGTGTGGTCGATCGCGTTCGGCCTGCTGGCCGTCGCCGCCGTGCTCATGGCCACCCGCGCCATGAGGGGACCCACCGTTGCCGAGCGGGTCGTCGCGCTCGACGTGCTCCTCGTGGTGATCACCTGCGGGATCCTCGTCGGCGCGGCCCGGACCGGTGACGGGATCTTCCTCGACCTCGCCGTGGTGGCGGCGCTCCTCACCTTCGCCGGAACCGTCACCGTCGCCCGCTTCATCGAACGGAGGGGCTCGTGATCGCCGACGTCGCCTCCGCCGTCTTCGTCCTCGCCGGTGCCGGCCTGTGCCTGCTCGCCGGCATCGGCCTGCACCGCTTCGACGACGTGTTCGCCCGCATGCACATCGCCACCAAACCGCCGACGCTCGGCATCATCTCGATCGCGGTCGGCGTGGCGATCGAGCTCGCCGACGACGACCCGGCGGCGATCGCCAAGGTCGTGCTGGTCATCCTGGCCGCCCTGATCACGGCACCGACCGCGGCGCAGATGATGAGCCGCGCCGCCTACCGGTCCGGCAACGAGCTCGCCGAGTCCACCGTCGTCGACGAGCTCGCCGACCGCACCGGTGCTCGAGATCCCGCGGCAGGGACGACACCCGACGGGGACGGCGCCTGAGGGCGGACCGGTCTGGGATCGATCGCCCCCCGCCCGCCTGCCGGGTGCCCACGTCGACGACGGCGAAGTACGGCTACCGGCCCGACTCCAGGTCAGGTCAGGTCAGGTCAGGTCAGGTCAGGTCAGGTCAGGATTCCGGCGGCCGCTCGGTCACGATGTACGCGACCGACGTCTCGCTCGGCTCTTCGTAGTCGAGCCCGATGGTGACGACCACGTTGCGCTCACCCTTCTCGAAGCCGAGCTGCCCGCCGAACGACCCGTTGGTCATGCTCCCGTACTTGACCGTCTCGGTCCACCCCTCGGCCGCGAGGTCGGCGGCCAGGGCATCGAGGGTCTCCTGGCCACCGGCATCGGTGGTGACCGTCACCATGAAGAGCAGGTTCCCATCGGCTTCGGTGCGGCTCACCGTGGTCATGGTCCCGTCGACGATCGGCACGTCGGAGGGGAAGTCGTCGGGGAGCTCCTGGCTGGACGAGGTGCTGAAGTTCCCGTCCGGCGTGCTGATGCTGACGTTTCCTTCGCCATCGGTGTCGATGTCGACGTCACCGCCCACGGCCTGCTCCGCGGCCTTCTCGGTGGCCTTCTCCGCGATCTTGTCGGCGGCCTTGCCGCACCCGATGGACGTCAGGGCGAGGGCACAGGCCCCGAGGGCGAAGGCGGGACGGATGATCGACATGACGAAGAGCTCCTCGATGGGTTGGGTGCACTCGAGGTGGCCACGAAGACGGTCGACAGACCGCACCTCGGTTGGCACGCCGCATCTTGACCGCGGCGGTGCGGCCGCCCTCCTCGAGGCGCGTTAGGTTTCAGCGCGGTGAGCGGACCAGTCGGAACCCCCACCGTGCCTTCCATCGTCAGGTACCCGGCTCTCGGGCACCATGAGCAATTCCTACTCAGGTCGTCGGATCCGATCGTCGGGCCCTCGAGTCCGACGCTCCGCCATCGACATCTCGCACACCGCCATCTCCCACACCGCCATCTCCCAAACCACCCGGGCGCATGATGCGTGCTGCCGACTGGCCGTTCCTTGGCCGCGACCGAGAGATCGCCGACGTCGTCGCCGAGGTGATCGGACCGACGGTCCGACACGGCGTCCTGCTACGGGGCGCGGCGGGCGTCGGCAAGACGACCCTCGCCCGAGCGGTCGCCACCGATCTCGAGGCACGCGGCATCGAGACGATCGAGTGCCATGGTTCGGCCAGCCTCGCCACCATCGCGTTCGGCGCGCTCGCCCCGCTCCTGGCGAAGTTGCGGGTGACACCGAGCGACGACGCGGGACGGCACCACGGCCCGGGCGACGCCACCTTCCTCGCCGCGACCTGCGATGCCCTCGCCTCGTCGACGGGCACCGCGCTCCTCGTCGACGACGTCGCCCACGCCGATACCGGCTCGATCGCCGTCATCCGTGCCGCCGTCCTGCTCACCGGGCTGCCCGTGCTGCTCACCGCCCGGTCGACCGATCCGCTTCCACCGCTCATCGCCGGACTGGCGGACGAGGGTCTGCTCGAGGTCATCGAGCTCGAAGGACTCGACCGTGACGCGTCCGACGCCGTCCTCGAGCACGCGCTCGGCGGGCCCATCGACCCCGCGACGGCCCGTCAGCTCCACGAGACCAGCCAGGGCAATCCCCTGTTCCTGCGCGAGCTCGTCCGCGGCGCGGCCGCCAACGGCCAGATCGTCGCCGGACCGCACGGCTACGTGACCGGGCCGGTCCCCTCCTCGCGGCTCATCGAGCTGCTCGGGGACCGCGTCGAACGCGCCGACGCCGATGAGCATCGGGTGCTCGAGCTGCTCGCGGCCGCCCAACCGCTGCCCATGCGCTCCCTGGGTCCACGCGACGTGATCGACCGCCTGGAATCCGACGGCATGGTGACCGTGGACGGTCCCGCCACCGCGATGCTCGTCCGTCTGGGACACCCGATCTACGACGAGGTCATCCGGGCGGCCACACCTACCGCACGATGGTACGACCGGCTCCGCGATGCCGCCGAGCTCCTGCGGTGCGAGGCGCCCGGCGACGACGAGGCGCTTCTCCGCGCCGTCGACCTCGAGATCCGTTGCGGTGCCGCCGTGGCCACACCCGATCTCGTGCGAGCCGCGCGGCGGGCAGCCGCCCTGCTCGACCACGAGATGGTCCTCACCCTCGCCGACCACCTCATCGAGGCGGGGACGTCGTCGGTCGGCCAGCAGCTACGAGGCAGCGCACGCTCCTCGCTGGGCCTGGCCCGCGAAGCAGAGAAGTCGTTGACCCTCGCCCTGGCCCTGGCGACCACCGACGACGAGGTGACTCGCGCCGCGCAGGCGCTCGCCCAGCACCTCGCCGTCCGCGTCGGTCGGGCCGACGAGGCGCTCGACGTGCTCGACCAGGCGACCGGACGCATCACCGATCCTGGTTGGATCGCCTTCCTCGACGCCGATCGTGCCCGATGGGCGATCCTGGCCGGACGGGCGACGACCTTTGCCCGCGACGTCGAGCAGACCGGCGCGGCCCGGCTCAACACGCTCATGGTCGAGGCCCTCGTGAACCTCATGGACGGCCATCTCGCGACGGCGAACCGCGCCATCGACGACGCCCTGGCGTTGGCCACCGCGCACCGGGACCTCGTGAGCCACTCCGTCGAGCTCCTCACGTTGTCGCGCTGCATCTCCGCGGTGTTCGGCGGCAACCTGCCGGCGGCGCTCGAGCTGGCCCGGACCGAGATGGCGACCGCCGGGGCGCGCAACGACGAACCGATCGGCATGTGGGCCTACGCCCTCAGCCTCGCCTCGCTGCACGCCGGACGGGTCACCGATGCCCTCGACTGGAGCGACCTCGCCGTGCCCCGCTTGGCGTGGCGGGACTTCACCGGCCTGCACCCCACCGCGGTCGCCGTCCGAGCGACAGCGCTCGCGCAGCTCGGTCGAGTCGGCGACGCCCGGCGGACCCTCGCGCAACCCGAGCTGGCCGACGCAGGCGATGGGTGGTCCGCGATCCAGGCCGGTCAGGCCCGCGCCTGGTGCGCCGTAGCCGAAGGCCGACCGGACGAAGGCGCCGAGACCGCGGCGGCGGCCGGCCGAGACGGGATGGACAACGGTCAGCTCTACCTGGGCGCCTTGACCTGCTACGCCGCGGTGCGCTTCGGCCGGGCCGAGCCCGTGGCCGAGCACCTGGAGTGGGCCCGGTCGCAAGGAGAAGGCCCGCTGCTCGCCACGTTCGACCGCCACGCCCGCGGCCTGATCGACCAGGACCCTGGTGGTCTGGTGGGCACATCGACCGAGCTGGCGTCGATCGGCATGACGACCGCGGCCGCCGAAGCGCTCGAGCAGGCGTCGATGATCCATCGACGGCAGGGCGATTCGGAAGGTGCGAGACGCCTCCACCTCCGGGCGAACCACCTCCTGCGCGACGCCCACCTCGCCCCGATCGGGGCGATGACCGCCAGCGCTCTCACCACCCGCGAGCGCGAGATCGCGGTCCTGGCCGCCCAACGTCATCGGAGCAGACAGATCGCCGACGCGCTCGGCCTGTCGGTCCGGACGGTGGACAACCACCTGGCGCGCGTCTACCGCAAGCTCGACGTCGCGTCGCGAGACGACCTGCCTGACGCGCTCGATGCACTGGGCCTCGTCGGCGGATCCTGACCGACGAGGCCTCGACACGCGGGCCGACCTCCGGTCGGTTCAGCTGAAGTGAGCGACGACGTTGGCGACGGACTCCCGGACGTTGTCCCGGTGGCGCTTGGGGAATCCGGCCAGCTTGAGGGGCGCGCCGAGCTTGGCCGGGCGGAGGTCGAAGGTCTCGGTGACGTGACACGAGCTGACATCGATCGGCTCCATCTCCCACCTCCAGCGGTGCCCACCGACGTGTGCCCACGCGATGAGTCGACCGGGTTCGAGCTCGACGACACGGGAGGAGATGGCGTAGGGGATGCCGTACAGCTTCATCTTCATCCCGAACTTGTCGCCATCCTCCAAGACGTCGGGCCCCGTCCTGTTGCCGCGGACGGAGTGGTCCCCGCTGATGATCGAGTGGTTCGCCGGCCGTCGGACGAACTCGAAGACCTCCACCGCAGGGGCCGCCACGACCGCCGTCGCGCGCACCGTGTCACGGTCGAGACGGACCTCGATGCCATCGGAACCAGCGTCGGTCATGTGCGCAGGATACGGCGTCGCACCGAGCACCGAGCACCGGCCACCGCGGGAACGATGCACAAGTACCGCCGTCGAGGCAGGGGCCGACCGCCAGGTACTTCGTGGTGCTAAGCGATCTCGGTACCCTCGGGGAATGGCCCGACCCTCGGCGATGACGAACGATGCGACCGACGACGCCACGCGGTTGCGGCTGGCCGTCACCCGGTTGGCCCGGTCGTTGCGTCAGCAGTCCGACACGGGACTCTCCCCGAGTCAGGTCTCCACGTTGGCGTCCATCGCCCGCCACGGTCCGCTGACCCTGGGCGCGCTCGCCGACTGGGAGCGCGTCGCTCCGCCCACGATCACCCGCATCATCGCCAAGCTCGAGGACGACGGCCTCGTCACCAGGCAGACCAGCACGACCGACCGTCGCCGCGCCGAGGTGGCGATCACCGATGCGGGTCTCGACATCATGAGCGAGACGAACCGCCGGAAGAACGCCTGGTTGGCCGACCGACTCGCTCAGCTCACCCCGGAGGAGCGGGAGCGGATCCACGATGCCATCGACGCGCTCGACGTGCTGACCACGACGACTGGACCCCTCGTTCCCCGATCCGGTCGCCAGCCATCATCCGGCGACCCGCCGCCACCCGGCCAGCCTTCTCCGTGAGCCGCCTACGCCGCGCCACGCAGGACACGTTCCGGTCGCTGCGCTCGCGCAACTTCCGCCTGTTCTTCGGCGGCCAGTTGATCTCACAGGTCGGCAACTGGCTGACGATGATCGCCATGACGCTGCTGGTGTTCCGCATCACCGACAGCGGTGTCGCCCTCGGCGTGCTCGCCGCCTGCCAGTTCGGACCGGTGCTGGTGTTCGGGCCGTGGGCGGGGCTCGTCGCCGACCGCTCCGACAAGCGCCGCCTGCTCATCACCGTGCAGGCGATCGCCATGGTGCAGTCGTTCGCGCTGGCCGCGTTGGCCTTCGCCGACCACCCACCTCTCGTACCCCTCTACCTCATCGCCCTGGTGGGCGGGTTCACCACGGCGTTCGACAACCCGGCCCGGCGCGCCTTCGTCGTCGAGATGGTGCCGACCGACGACGTCAACAACGCCGTGAGCCTCAACAGCGCGGTGATGACCTCGTCCCGCGTCGTCGGTCCCGCGCTTGGCGGTCTGCTCATCTCGACCGTCGGCTTCGGCTGGGCGTTCGTCGTCGACGGCGTCTCCTACGTCGCGGTGCTCTGGGCGCTGTGGGCGATGCGCGCCGCGGAGCTGCACCGGTCGGTTCCCGCCACCCGGGCCAAGGGCCAGGTGCGCGCCGGGCTGCGCTACGTGGCCGGTGTGCGCGACCTGTGGGTACCGCTCGTGATGATGGCCGTCATCGGCACCTTCGCCTTCAACTTCCAGGTCGTGTTCCCCCTGTTCGTCACCCGAGATCTGGGTGGTGACGACACGACCTTCACGATCTTGTTGTCGGTGGTGAGCGTTGGATCGCTCGTCGGAGCGTTGGCGGCGGCGCGCCGCCACCAGATCGACATCCGCATCGTGAGCCTGTCCGCCATCGCCTTCGGCCTGCCCCTCATCGGCCTGGCCATCGTCCCGAACCTCGCGTTCACGCTCCTCCTCGGAGCTCTCGTCGGCCTCGGTTCGATCGCCTTCCTCACCTCCTCGACGGCGATCGTCCAGCTGCGGGCACGGCCCGAGATGCGTGGACGCGTCCTCGCCCTCCAGGCGATGGTGTTCCTGGGCACGACCCCGATCGGCGGACCGATCCTGGGCTGGATCTGCGACGCATGGGGAGCCCGCTGGGGCATCGCGCTCGGCGGCGCGGCCTGCCTCCTCGCCGGTGCGTGGGGCATGACCATGATCGACGGCACCCGACGCATCGACCGCGACAGGGGATCAGACGAGGGGGATGATCGGGATGTCCCAGTTGTCGTTGGTGAACTTCATCCAGCTCACCCAGGCGCTGATGCTCAGTAGCACGACGGCGACGCCGATGCTGACGGCGAGGAAGCCCTTCGACAGCTCACCGTCGTCACCTTCGGGAAGGCGCTTGCGCAAGCGCTGCATCCACCGGTCGGCGAAGGGGACCTCGGGCGCGATGAGCGCGAGGCCGGCGACCATGGCGAGGATGCCCGGACCGGGCAGGACGAGCATCGCGACGCCCAACAGGGTGAGCAGCACCCCGGCGGTGAACCGGGCCAGGCGCCGGACAAGGCTCTTCTTGGCCTCCTCGACGGTCTCCTCGCGATGCCCGGTGGCCATCTCGGCCGCGATGGCAGCCTCCTCCCACTCCTCCATCCGCTCCCGGAAGTGCGACGCATGGGGCTGCGGATCCGGATCGTCGGGGAGCGTCATCGGAGATCTCCTTGCTCGAGCGCTCCGGTGGAGGCCGAGGCGGAACGGGTGGTCGGTTCGTCGGATGGGCGGAACAGGCGGGCGACGATCTTGCGGAGCTCCTCGGCCCAGATCACGGTGGTGGCCACCGCGACGCAGATTCCCCACTGCGACAGCGTCAGGCCGGTGGTCTCGAACAGGCTCTGAGCCGGCCCCCACTGGGTGACCAGGACCTGGAGCGCGAGGACGCTGCCCAGCGACACCCACAGGATGCGGTTGGTGAAGGCGTAGCGGGTGAACACCGTGCCGGCCTCGCGACGGGCGTTGAACGAGTTGAACAACTGGTAGATCACGAAGAGGGCGAAGGCCATCGTGAGCGCCACCTCGGCGCCCCACTCGTCCTCGGCGAAGAAGTAGACCCCGAGCGTGCCCGCGGCCATGACGAGGCCCACGTAGACGAGGCGCGCCACCCGAGAGACGGGAAGGATCGACGCGTCGGTCGGCCGGGGCGCGCGCTGCATGACGCCACGCTCGGGCGGATCGACACCGAGGCTCATGGCGGGTGGGCCGTCGGCGATGATGTTCACCCACAGGAGCTGGATCGGCGTGAACAGCGTCGGCCTGCCCAGCAGGCTGGCGATGAGCACCGTCGAGATCGCCGCCAGGTTCGTCGACAGCTGGAAGCGGACGAACTTCACGATGTTGTCGTAGATCGTCCGTCCCTCCTCCACCGCGTTGACGATCGTGGCGAAGTTGTCGTCGGCCAGGACCATGTCGCCGGCTTCCTTGGTGACCTCGGTTC
>CAZALT010000042.1:0-13912 GCA_964485515.1 uncultured Rhabdothermincola sp.
AGAGGCTGGTAAACCAACCAACCGAGTCTCCACCAGACCCAGGGCGGTTCAGTTGAGGGCGGTGGCGAGGTTGCGCAGTGCTTCGAGGTTGGGTTGCGCGGTGCCGGCTTCGTAGCGGCGGATTTGGGTGACGTGGATGCCGACGCGGTCGGCGAGGGCTTGTTGGGTGAGGGCCCGCTCTTTGCGGGCGGTGGTGAGGCGTTGTGCGAAGTCCATGGTGGCGATCACGGTGGTGAGGTCGGTGGGTGTTGTGGTGACCATACGGATCGCCTCCGGGGCTGGGGTCCTCGACAGAGAGCTAAGTGTCTACTAAAACAAGCCTAATATCTCCTTGACGGATATGCCGTCGGAATCTGGGTTCGGTCGCCTGATCTCGCTGAGACGTCGGAGCTGTCCGTGTCGGTCAACTTCACCGACATCCCCAGTGCGAGTGTGGGTACCGCCGCTGATCTTTCCGGCGTTCCTGATGGTGAGATCGTGTCTCGGGACGATCGCTACACGCCTGATGAGTTCGGCCGCGAACTGCGGGACCTGTGTAGTTAGGCGGCTTATCGCTGTCGGGATGGGCTGTCGGCTATTCGACGGCTCGTAGGGCGGTGCGGATGCGGTTCTTGGTGATGAGGCCGTCGAGGATGCGCAGGATGGCGGTGCGGTCTTCGTCGTCGAGTTCGCCGATGGCGGTGAGGTGTTCGGCGAGGGTGGGGTCGAGGGTGGTGAGGGGTTGTTCCAACGGTCGGTGCACGGTCCCGGTCATGATGACCGGTGCTGATGACCGACCCCGACCGTTGGAGATACCACCATGCCAGGCGCGCCCTTGTCGTTGCTCGACCGCGAGGAGATCAGCGTCGCGCTGATCGAGAGCTGTTTGACACCCTGGGCGGCGATCGCCCGCCGGATTGGTCGTGCCGCGTCGACGATCTCGCGGGAAGTGAACCGCAACGGGGGCCGCGGCCGGTACCGGCCCGCGGCTGCTCAGGCCCGTGCCGATTCGTGTCTGGGCCGTCCCAAGCAACCGGTGCTCGCTCGGTCGGGCCCATTGCGTGACCGCGTCACCGCCGAGCTCACGCTCGGTCGTTCCCCCGACGCGATCTGGGCTGACCTCGACGCGGAGGGCCTCGAACGGGTCTGCACCGAGACCATCTACCAGGGCGTCTACGGCGGGATCCTCGACGTCAAGGCCCCCGAGTGCCTGCGGTCGCGTCGGCCCCGACGCCGGCCTCGTCAAGCCCGCCACCAGGCCCACAACAAAGCGGACTGGCCCTCGATCACGGGCCGTCCCGCTGAGATCGGTGACCGATCCGAGGCCGGTCACTGGGAAGCCGATCTGATCATCGGTGCCCACAACCGGTCGGCCATGTTGTGGCTCGCCGAGCGAGTCACCCGCTACGCCATCGGCGTTGCCATGCCCAACGGCTACAACGCTGCGAACACGCTCACGGCGCTGATCGAAGCCCTCGAACACGTCCCCGCACACCTGGCCCGGTCGGTCACCTTCGATCGCGGATCGGAATGGTCCGACTGGAAACCCTTCGCCGGCTACCACGACCTCAACGTGTGGTTCTGTGAGCCGCACTCGCCGTGGCAACGCGGCCAGATCGAGAACCAGAACCGGCAATGGCGCTGGTGGTACCCACGAGGAACCGACCTGTCCATCGTCACCCAAGACCACATCAACGCTGTCGCCGCCCTCATCAACGGCCAACGCCGCCGTCTCCTCGACTACCAGAGCCCCACCAACCTCTACCATGACCTCACCGTGCACTGACCACTAGAACTGGCCCACCCGCGCCCCGCTTGGCTATCGGAATGTGCGTGTTCCCAAGCCGGGAGGTGGCGAGATCGCGACGGTCGTTCTCGATGAGGAGCGAGCGCCGTACGTGCGACAGGCGTTCGACTTGTACGTCACCGGCGACTGGACGCTGGAGGCCTTGGCCGACGAGCTCACGACCCGAGGCCTGCGCACACGTCCTGGGAAGTACCCCGCTGGACCAGTTTCGACGACGAAGCTCCGGGCTCTGCTCGTCGACCCGTACTACATCGGCAAGGTGGTCTATCGGGGGGAGATCTACGAAGGCCGCCACGAGGCGCTCATCGGCACCGACCTTTTCGAACGGGTGCAGGACGCTATTGAGGCGCGCAGCACGCGAGGTCAGCGACACCGGAAGCACCACCACTACCTCAAGGGAACGGTCTGGTGTGGTGCCTGTCGGGAGGCCGGCGTTGAATCTCGGATGGTCGTCTCGAACAACACAGGGCGTGGGGGCACGTATGAGTACTTCGTGTGCGCTCGGAAGCAGCACGGGTGCCCGGCGCCCTATGTGCGCAGGGACCTAGCCGAGGACGCCATCGCTCGGCACTACCGAAGGATCCAGTTCCCATCAGGAATCCGGGAGGAGATCATCCGACTGATCGACACGACGCTGGACAACAAACGGGCGACGGCGCTGATGGTCGCCAAACAGACCGAGCGGGAGTTGGCGAAACTCGACGTCCAGGAGGAGAACCTGCTCGATCTGGCTGCGGACGGTTCACTCGCAGCGAGCAAGATCAGATCGCGTCTGCGGAACATTGAGGAACGACGAGTGCGCCTCCGAGCGGACCTCGATCACGGGAACACCAAGCTCATCGAAGGAGCCCAGGTACTGGAGGTGATCTTGGACCTGCTCGAAGATCCTGAGCAGCTCTACCGCAGTGCCGACGACCATGGACGGCGGTTGCTCAACCAGGCGATCTTCGAGCAGATCTACATCTTCGTGGACGGTGTCGTTGGCGACCGTCTCAGAGAGCCGTTCCGCGAGGTGATCGAGGCTGGCCGTGGCGACAGCCCACTGGTGAGCATGCCTAGCCCCTCACCCATCGCGACGGCCGGAGACGGTCATCACAACGAAAAGATCCCGCTCCTTCCGGAGCGGGATCCTCTGGCCCCATTCGAATCCTCGTCATTTGGTACGTCCGACGAAGGTTCGAATAGGGCTTTTATGGTCGGGCTGGCGGGATTTGAACCCACGACCTCCTCGTCCCGAACGAGGCGCGCTACCAAGCTGCGCCACAGCCCGTGGCAGGCCGTCGACCCTAGTGGGACGACGCCGGTTGCACTAGTTGAGATCCGACCTCAGCTCGCGGCGACCTCTTCGACGAGCTCGTCCGCTCCGAGATCGGCGGGTTCGGCTTCGATGCCCTCGTAGGACGAGTAGCCGTCGAGCAGCGTGGTGGTGGCCTTGCGGATGCGCAGCGAGTCGAGGGGCTTGATGAGCCACCCGTCGGCGTCGGCCCGCTTGGCGAGGAAGGTGTCGGCCGTGCGGTCGAGCAGGAGCATCACGGCGGTGATGGGCAGGCGGTCGGCGCCTTCTTCGTTGCGGATGGCCGTGCAGACGGCGATGCCACCCATGTTGCCGATCTGGAGGTCGACGATGACGAGGTCGGGCTCGAGCTCGCGGATGGCGGCGAGGACCTCGAAGCCGCTGCGCACGCGGTAGAGGGCGACCTCGTCGCTGGCGATGGCGGCGTCGATGTCGTCGTAGATCCAGTCGGCGTCGGTGGCCAGCAGCACGGTCGTCACGGCGATCACGCTACTGCGGCGGTGAGATGCCCGGCCAACGCCGGGGAGTGGGGGTCGGCCAACGCCGGGGAGTGGGGGTCGGCCAACGCCGGGGAGTGGAGGTCGGCCAACGCCGGGGAGTGGAGGTCGGCCAACGCCGACGTTGTCCACTTCGGGACCCGCGCTCCCCGGGATCTGGCGCGGTGTGGGTAGAGTGCCCGCGTGCTGGAGATCCAGGTGGAAGACATCGGCGCCTACATGCTGTGCCGGCCGGTGGGCGAGCTCGACTCGTACACGGTGGCGCAGTTCCGTGAGGCGTTGGTCGAGGCGTCGTCCGCCGATCGCCTGCTGATCGACCTGTCCGAGGTGCCGTTCATGGACTCGGCCGGCCTCGGCGCGCTCATCGGGTGCATCCGCCGCACACGTGAGGCCGATGGGGAGGTCGCGGTGGCGTGCAGCCGGGCCACGCTCACCCGCCTGCTGCACACGACCGGCTTCGATCGCATCGTGCCGGTCACCGAGACCTACGACGCCGCGGTCGAGGTGCTCCTCAACCCCGCGACCGAGGGCTGACCGCCCGGCGTCCGTGCCAGCGTCTGCGGGAGACCGGGCAGCGCCCGGCGTTCGCGGGAGACCAGGTCAGCGGGGGAAGAGGTGGCTGCCGATGGTGGCCAGGCCGTCGAGGTCGTGCACGTCGGTCGACAGGAACGGCACGCGGAGCACCGGGGCGGGAGCGACCCGGCCGGCCAGGCCCGACACATGGGCCTCCTCCCGTGACGAGACGCCACGGAAGTCCGCGAGGTTGGTGTACAGCGCCCCCAAGGCGGTGTCGGGGAAACGGCGGGCCCGCAGGCGCAGGGCATCGGGCGCGGCATCGGAGAAGTGGGGGTGCATCCGGTTCACGATGAGCGCCCGGACCTCGATGTCGGCTTCGTGCAGCTTCTCGGCGAAGAACGTCGCCTCGGCCACCACGTCGCGTCGGGGGGCGGTGACGAGCACGAAGGACGTGCCGTCGTGGCTGAGCAGTTCGAGCACCTTGGCAGCGCGGTCGCGAAAGCCGCGCTCCATGCCGTCGAACGCGGTGAAGAAGGTGATGGCGTCCTTGACGACCTCGCCGCCGACGATCTTCGACACGGTGCGCAGGAACGCCTGCGCCGCGACGTTGACCGCCTTGCCGATGCCGCGACTGGGTGAGACGAGGACCCGGTAGAGGCGGTGGTCGAGGAACTTCGTGAGGCGCTTGGGTGCTTCGAGGAAGTCGAGCGCGTTGCGCGTGGGCGGCGTGTCGACGACGACGAGGTCGAAGTCCTCGCTGGCCCACAGGTCGTAGAGCTTCTCCATCGCCATGTACTCCTGGGTGCCCGACAGGGCACCCGAGATGTTTCGGTAGAAGCGGTTCGAGAGGATGTCGTCGGCCTGCTCGGATGATTCGGCGTTCTTGGTCACGAGCTCGTCGAAGGTGCTCTTGGTGTCGAGCATGAGCGCCGACAGCGATCCCGGCCAGTCGCCCTGGACCAGCGACGGTTCGTTGGTGAGCCCTTCGAGGCCCATCGCGTTGGCAAGGCGACGGGCGGGGTCGATGGTGACGACGCAGGCTCGGCGGCCGATGCGGGCCGCCTCGACGGCCATCGTGGCGGCGGTGGTCGTCTTGCCCACACCGCCCGATCCGGTGCACACGACGATGTTGCTCTGGCGAACGACGTCGAGCAGCGCCTCGCGATCGGCGAGCGTCGTCGGGTTCGTGGCGCCAGCCAGCGAGCGTTCCCGCCGCGTCACAGGGCGGGGAGAGCCCGCACGCCGTCGAGGAGCGACGTGGTGAGCAGGTCGAGGTCGCGGGGACCGAGGTCGGCGCTGAACAGGTACGGGAGCTGGATCTGCGGGAGGGGCAGCTTCGACGCGAGCCGGTCGATCTGGTCGTGTTGGAGGGTTGAGCGTTCCCGGCGGAAGCGGGCTGCGGCGCGCAGCGCGTCGGCCTCACCGGGATGGAGGGCGGCGCCGGCGAGCGCGGCTGCCTCCACCGGATCGGTGTCGAGGCGGGCGAGAGGTGGGTAGAGGCCGTTGACGACGACCGGACCAAGGCTGAGGCCCACTTCGTCTTCGAGGCTGAACGCGGTTTCGACGAGCTCGTTGACCGGCGTCTCCTCGGGGAGCGTGACGAGCACGACCTGGCAGCGAGCGGCATCGCTCAGCATCTCGAGCACGTCCGCGGCCTGGGTGTGGATCGGTCCTGCCCGGACGGCGTCGAGCAGACCCCGAGCCGACCGCAGGAAGCTGATGGCGTGTCCCGCGGCCGGTGCATCGAGCACGATCAGGTCGTAGCTGCCGCCGCGCTCGAGCTGCTTGACCTTGCCGAGCACCAGGATGTCCTTGATGCCCGGAGCGGCCGTGGCGACGATGTCGACCGCCCCGGTGGTGACGAGCCGCTTCGAGATGCGGCTCATGCCGTGATCTTCGAGGTACTCGATCAGCGCGTCGTCGGGTGTGAGGGTGCGGGCGCGCACCGACCGGGCGCAGTCGGGGCCACCGCCGGGTGAGAGCGTGACCTCGTGGTAGTCGAACGGCTCCTGGCCGTACAGATCGGCGAGTCCGCTCTTGCCCTCCACCTCGACGACGAGCGTGGCGAGACCGGCGCGAGCCGCCGCGCCGGCGAGCGCGGCTGTCACCGTGGTTTTGCCCACTCCGCCCTTCCCGGCCACGATGATCAACCGAGATGCTGCGAAGAAGTCTGCAGGGTCCAAGCTCATTCCCCCTCGACCTACCCGATCGTCCCCTTCTGGGAGCCAGGTCGGCGTGATGGTCACACATCTCGGAGGCATCTGATCCGGATGCAGCTCGTGCGCAGACTAGTCATGCTCTGCACCCTGCTCCTGGCAGGGTTCGGCGTCGTCGCGGGCAGCCTCGGGCTGATCGATCCTGCCGGCGCGCAGGACACCACCTCGACGACCGCGGCGGCCGGCGGGCCGTCGGACACGTCGGCGCCGCTCAGCTCCGAAGCGCCCGATGTCGCACCACAGGGCTTCGTCGACGTGGTCAAGGTCACCGATCTGTTCGATCCGGTGATGACCGACTTCGTCTCGGGCGCCGTTCGCGACGCCGAGGAGAGCGGGTCGCTCGCCATCGTCTTGCAGATCGACAGCGACGGGGTCGTGGTCGACCACGAGGAGTTCCAGGCGCTGCTCGACGAGCTCGCCACCGCCGATCTCACCACGGCCTTGTGGATCGGGCCGAGCAGTTCGGCGCTCACGGGTCAGGCCGCGCTGCTGGTCGGCGTCGTCGACGAGATCGGCATGGCACCCGGCACCGATGTGGGTGGCATCAGCGTGGACGACGCCGAGTCCTTCACGGTGGCGCGGCCCGACCGGCTCACGCCGGTGATCGACCGGAAGCTGAGTGCGTCCGAAGCCGAGGACATCGGATTCACGACACTTGCCGCCCCAACCATCGGCGACTTCATCGTGGGTCTGCCCGAGATCCCCACCCGTCAGGTCACCGACGAGGAGGGTCAGCCTCGCCTCGAACCGCTCGTGCAGGTGCGCTTCGGGCAGCTGTCGCTGATCGCCCAGCTCATGCACACGGTGGCCAGCCCCGCCGTCACCTACCTCCTGCTCGCCGTCGGCTTGGCGCTCATGGTCTTCGAGCTGTTCACCGCAGGGGTCGGCGTGGCCGGTGTGGTCGGCGCGGGCTCCTTCGTGCTCGCCTGCTACGGCCTGGTCGTGCTCCCCACGAACTGGTGGGGCATCGCACTGATCTGCGCGGGGATGGTCGCGTTCGCGGTCGATGTGCAGACCGGCGTGCCCCGGTTCTGGACGGCCGCGGGTGGGGTGTTGTTCGTCGCCGGTTCGTTCACGCTCTTCGACGGGTTGTCGCTGTCGTGGCTCACCTTGTTGGCGGGCATCGTCGGCGTGCTGCTCACCTTCCTCGCCGGCATGCCGGCGATGGTGCGCACGCGCTTCTCCACCCCCACCATCGGGCGGGAGTGGATGATCGGCGAGATGGGCCGGGCCATCACCAACATCGATCCCGACGGCGTGGTGCAGATCCGCGAGGCGCAGTGGCGCGCGTTCACGAACCGGGCGACACCCATCGACGAGCTCGATCGTGTGCGGGTGATCGGGATCGAGGGCCTCGTGCTCGAGGTGGAACCCGAAGAGGGCGGAGCTCGCGACTACCGGTCGCGACGCGCTCCGTCCGACGCGTCGGACTGACGCGCCGGACCGACGGTGCTCGTCGGGCCGTCGACCGAGCTGAACGACAGCAATGCCATTTGGAACGCCGTCTTTGTGTGGCTTGCGGTCGGACCATCGGGCCTGGCTCGATGCGGTGGTTTCGGTGCGTTGACCTGGGGTTTTCCACACCTTTTCGGTTGTGTGACTTTCGACAACTTGACCCTTGTCACTGCTCGAACGTGGCAGTAGGGTCGCGCCGCGAACCAAGGGGGGTTCCCGGTGAGTGCACAACGCATCGAAGAGACTTGGCAGCCACGAGCCGCGTGTCGCGGCCCGCAGTCTGCCGTCTTCTTCCCACCAACGCAGTTCGAGCGCAAGGAAGAGAAGCTCGAGCGCGAGCGCCGGGCCAAGGACATCTGCAAGGGGTGTTCGGTCCGCAAGGATTGCCTCGACTACGCCGTCGGAATCCGGGAGCCTCACGGCATCTGGGGCGGTCTCAACGAAGTCGAGCGCAAGCAGCTCCTCGCCCGTCGGGCGAGTTGATCCGTTCTCCGGGTGCCCGTTCGGGGGGACGGGCACCCGGAGCACGTCAGCGTCGATCAGACCGATCCGGAGTCGGCCGGTGCTGAGTCGTCGTTCTGAGTAGGCCTGTCGCGAACCGGCCTGTCCTGGATCGGCCGGCCCCGAAGGGACCAGATCGGGGTGTCTGCTCGCCCTCGGTCGGGTCCGACCGGGGCTCCGCCATCGTGGCACGGACCCGGGATCTCGGCTCGTCTGGCGATACGCTCGATGCATGGCTCTGCTCGTCTTCTTGGCGCTGCTCGCCGCGCCGATCATCGAGATCTACGTCATCATCCAGGTCGGGGGCGCCATCGGGGCGCTGCCCACCATCGGGCTCTTGCTGCTGAGCGCGTTGGTCGGTGTGGTCGTGGTCAAGCGGCAGGGCCTCGGTCTGCTGCGCCGAGCGCAGGACCAGGTCCGCGCCGGTGAGGACCCCACGCCGGAGATGATCGATCGCCTGCTGGTCATCGCGGCCGGCCTCTTGCTGGTGGTCCCCGGCTTCGTCACCGACGCGGTCGCGCTGCTGCTGTTCGTTGCGCCGATCCGCCACCTCATCAGCAAGGACCTCTCCCGCCGTCTCGCTCGTCGGGTGTCGACCGTCGTGGGTGTCGCCGGCGTCGCCGGTCCGGGCGTGGCCGGAGGTCAGCGCGGGTTCGGGTTCACCCGGAGTCGGGTGTACGACGCCCGGGTCATCGAAGACCTCGGCGACGTGACCCCTCCGCAGTGGCGTGATGGCGACGGAGGCTCCGGCCCGAATAGCCCGAATGGCCCGAATAGCCCGAATGGCCCGCCTCGCGGCGAGTTGCGGCCATGAGCACCGTCGCCGACCTCGAGGTTCCCGAACCGCCGCCGCTGGTTCCGGGCATCGCACGAGCGGTCAGTCCGCTGGTGCGGCGGATCATCGTGCCGAATCCGGGGTTCATGACCGGACCGGGCACGAACTCGTACCTCGTGGGCATCGACGAGATCGCCGTCATCGATCCCGGCCCCGACGACGACACGCACCTCGATGCCATCGCAGGCTGCGGGGGTGATCGCATCAAGTGGATCCTGTGCACCCACACGCACCCCGATCACTCGCCCGGCGCCCAGGGGCTCAAGGAGCGCACGGGTGCCACCGTCCTGGCGTACTCGTCGCGCGACGGGCTCAAGGTCGATGGCCGGCTGCGCGACGACGACCGCATCGAAGGCACCGAGTTCCGTCTCCGCGTCCTTCACACGCCCGGTCACGCCTCGAACCACGTGTGCTATCTGCTCGAAGAGGAGCGCATGCTGTTCTCGGGCGATCACATCATGCAGGGCTCGACGGTGGTCATCCGTCCGCCCGACGGCGACATGGCCATCTACCTGGAGTCCTTGCAGAAGGTGCGCATCCCTCGCCTCAAGTCGATCGCTCCGGGTCACGGCCACGTCATGACCGATCCACACGCCGTGATCGACGGCGTCGTGGCCCACCGCCTCGAGCGTGAAGCCCAGATCCTCTCGTTCGTGACCGACGCCGGCACGGCCAAGGTCGACGACATCGTCGAGGCGCTCTACCTCGACGTGGTGCCCGAGCTGCACCCGATGGCCCGCCACTCGGTGCACGCCCACCTTCGGAAGCTGGCGGCCGATGGCAAGGTGACGGGCAAGAACCTCACCGGCAAGTGGTCGCCGGCCTGAGGAGTCGGTCAGCCAGGAATCTCGTCCTTCCCCCTTGTGCGGGTTGTCGGTATCCTGACCGTGCCTTCCCCCGGCAACAGATGGTCGCGCCGCGCGCGGCCTTCCGACGGGAGGGTGCATGGCGCTCACCACACAGCAACGGATCCACCTCTACGGCAAGTTCAAGGACGTCATCGGCGCAGAAGGAGCAGACATCCTGATCGCCCAGTTCCCCTCCGGCGAGCTCGACCACCCGGCCACCCACGATTTCGTGCGGGCCGAATGCGCGCTGCTGCGCACGGACATGGCCGAGATACGCACGGAGCTGAAGGGCGAGATCGCTCAGGTGCGCACGGAGCTGAAGGGCGAGATCGCTCAGGTGCGCACGGAGCTGAAGGATGAGATCGCTCAGGTGCGCACCGACCTGACGAAGCTCGTCGGTGACAGCCACACCAGCCTGCTGCGGTGGTTCATCGGAACGTGGATGACCACCATGCTGTTCATCGTCGGGCTTGCCTGGCGGTTGGGGGGAGGGTGACCGACGTCGAGGAGCGGTTCGACGAGATCCTGCTGCGGCGCAACGGCGCCATGCTCATCGCCACGGTTTCCGTGCCGAGCGACGACGGTTCGGTCGAACGGTCGGGCTGCATGGTCGGGTTCGCCACACAGTGCAGCATCGAACCACGCCGGTTCCTGCTGTGCCTGTCGGTGGTCAACCACACGACGTCGCTCGCCGCCCGAGCCGATCACGTCGGGGTGCACGCCGTCCCGGTGGACCGGTTCGACCTCGCCGAGCTCTTCGGTGGCACGACCGGCGACGATCCTGGGGTGGACAAGCTCGCCGAGGTGCCGTGGCACGACGGGCCGTTCGTGGTCCCGCTCCTCGACGGGTGTCCCGACCGGTTCGTCGGCGAGGTCCTCGATCGGCTGCCTCTGGGTGATCACGTGGGCTACCTGCTCGCGCTGGTGCATGCCGAGGTCGAGGCCCCGGGCGAGGAGCGGGACTACCTGTGCCTCGACCGGGCCGACTCGATAGCTCCCGGCCATCCGGCCTGAGGGCAAGCCGGCCATCCGGCCTGAACCCCACCACCCGGCGTACTGGCTGGGCAGACCCGCCGCATATGGCCCATGTGTCCAGCCAGTTCGGCAGTGGGCGTAGGTCAGCCGGGGATGAGGTAGGAGAGCTGGCCGTTCTCCTCGCGGCGGTCGGCCTGGCCCGTGAGGCGGAGCCGTTCGAGGTGGGCGTAGGTCTCGCTGTCGGCCATGGAGCCCCAGTTCTTCTCGTGGAAGAGCTGCTGGGCCAGTTGGGGGATCGTGGCCCAGCCCAGGTCGTGGGAGATGACCCGGAGGCGGTCGAGCCGGCCTTCGTGGTGGTCCTTGATCTCGTCGACTCGTCCGGGCAGATCGTGGAACGGATGGCCGTGGGCCGGCAGGATCGTGCGCACGCCGGAAAGCGCGGCGACCTGGTCGAGGGACCGGAGGTAGCGGCCGAGGGTGTCGCCCTCGAACATCCCGGAGATGTGCGGGGTGATGGTGGGCAGCACGTGGTCGCCCGACAGCAAGATGCCTTCAGCGGGGTCGTAGAGGCACAGGTGGTCGTCGGTGTGACCGGGGGTGAAGATCGCCTGCCACTCGCGCCCGGCGAGGATGAACGGCGCGCCGTCCTCGAGCCGCACCGTGGGCCGGAACGACCGGAAGTGCTCCCAGTCGTTGGCGCGGTCGGTGTTCTGGATCTCCTCGGAGGGGGTCTGTCCCGACCCCGATGGGGGGCTGCCCCACGGGGTGGGGCGATCGACCCGCTTCTTCAGGTCGTTCACCGTGGGCGGCGCGGCGAGCTCGAGCTCGACGTCACCGCCGTCGGGTTCCCACCACAGCTTGAACCGGGCGTCGGTGACGACCTCGGCGCCGGTCTCCTCGACGATCTTGCCCACCGATCCGAAGTGGTCGGGGTGCGAGTGGGTGACGATGACGGTGTGCACCCGGCTGAGGGGCACGCCCGCGGTGCGCAAGCGGGCCTGGATGGCATCGAAGGTGCTGACCCCGGGTAGCCCTGGATCGACGACGGCGACACCCCGGTCGTCCTCGAAGATGTACATGTTCACATGGCCCAGACCGGTGAACTGGATGGGCAGCTGGGAGCGGAGCACACCTGGGGCGACCTCGGTCACCTCGTCGGTCGCGTCCTCTTGCTCCTGTCGGCGAGGACGCGCCGAATCGCTGGCGGTGCTCTGCCCCGGTACCTCGGTGAGACCGTGGTCGTGGGTGGCAGTCACGGGATCACCCTATCGGCGTCTCGTGCCACGTCGGGCCGGTGGCTGACACGTCCGTCAGCCGGCGGGGGTGGGGGTCTCGGTCGTCTCGGTCGTCTCGGTGGCCGGGAGGATGAAGCAGCGGTCGCGGTAGAAGCGCAGCTCCTCGATGCTCTCGCGGATGTCGTCGAGGGCGCGATGGGCCTCGGTCTTGCGAGGCGCGCCCCGCAGCAGGGCCGGGTTCCAGCGGCGGACGAGCTCCTTGACCGACGACACGTCGACCGAGCGGTAGTGGAGGAACTCCTCGATCTCGGGCAGGTAGGCGGTGAGGAACCGGCGGTCGGTGCCGATGGAGTTGCCGCAGAGCGGAACGGTGCGAGGCTCGGAGATGTGCTCCTTCAGGAAGTCCAGCGTTGCGGCGCCGGCCTCTTCGAGGGTGATGGGCGACTCGGTGATCGCCGTGAGCAGCCCGCTCTTGGTGTGCATGTCGACGACGACCTGGACCATCGATTTGAGCTTGTCGGCGGGCTGGTGGATCACCAGGTCGGGCCCCTCGGCGATGATCTCGAGGTCGTCGTCGGTGATGAGCGTGGCGATCTCGACGATGACGTCGGAGGTCGCGTCGAGGCCGGTCATCTCGAGGTCCATCCAGGCAAGCACGGCCAGGAGCGTAGCCGTGCACGCTCCGATGGATGCTGCTCAGGCTCGGGGCAGCCACGCCGGAAGCGGCGAGGACTACGCTCGCCGACCGTGCTGAAGCTCCCCGTGGTGCAGCTCGATCCCGACCTCGCGTTGCCCGCCTATGCGACGCCGGGCGATGCGGGTCTCGACCTCCGGGCCCGTGAGGCGGTCACGATCGGGGCGGGGGGAGGACGTGCGCTGGTGCCGTGCGGGCTCGCCATAGCGCTGCCCGAGGGGTACGCCGGGTTCGTGCAGCCCCGGAGCGGTCTGGCGCTCAGGCATGGGGTCACGTGCCTGAACACTCCGGGACTGATCGACTCGGGCTACCGGGGCGAGCTGAAGGTACTGCTCGTCAACACCGACCCGGTCGAGGACTTCGAGGTCGTGCGGGGTGAGCGCATCGCACAGCTCGTGGTGCAACGGGTGGAGCACGTGCAGTTCGAGGTCGTCGACGCGCTCGACGACTCCCATCGAGGCGAGGGCAGTTTCGGCCACACCGGCCGCTGACCCGAGATGCTCGCCTGCCGGTCGTTTGCGTATCCGGGTGGGTGTGGGCGCTTCAGGTACGCACGCGACGGAGAGGGGTGGAGGGTCAGAATTGCTTGGTCAGCTGGACCCGGTCTCCCTCGGGGGACAGGTCGTGGTGGTCGACCAGGCCGGTGACCATGAAGTCGAAGCGCTCGCGGGCTTCCTCGTCGTTGTCGGTGTGGGTGGGGGCCTCGTCGAGTTGGGCGTCGAGGGTCAGCTCGTGGTCCGAGATCCGAAACGTGAACGACAGCGTCGAGGCGCGATGGCCGAGCTCGGGGTTGAGGAGCTGGATGAGCGTCTCGTCCACCGCGAGGAGCAGGTCTTCGATGGACTGCGCGGCCATCGGTGTGCGCAACGCGAGGTTGGTCACCGCAGCCCGGGCCACCCGGCTGTAGTCGCTGTCGGTCGGGAGCGAGAGGGTGATCTCGTCCACCTGCTGGTCGTCGCCGCCCGTTCTCACCGCTTCGTCGATCACGCGGGGAGTGTCGCGCGTCTCAGCGACTCGTGCTCAGCGACTCGTGCTCTGTGACTCGTTCTCGGCGCCGAGC
>CAZALT010000042.1:14012-22382 GCA_964485515.1 uncultured Rhabdothermincola sp.
CTCAGCGACTCGTGCTCAGCGACTCGTGCTCTGTGACTCGTTCTCGGCGCCGAGCGCTCGGTGGCTCGTGTCCGGTGGCGCGTCGTCGGAGGTCGAGGGCTGCTGGCGACGTCCCCTGCCATCAGCTCGGGGTGCTGGGTGTCTCCCGGGTCACCGACGCGGCGTCGCGGTCGAAGCGCTGGCCCACGTAGGCGGGATGGCGCATGACACCCTCGTGAGTCCACTCGCCGAACTCGGCTTCGACGACGAGGTGGGGGTGCACCCAGCGCCCGGCCCGTCGCACATCGGTGGGGATGCCGTCGGCGAAGGGGCAGTCCACCGTGGCGATCGACGACAGCTCGGCGACGAGGCGGTCCTGCTCGGTGCGTGTGAAGCCGGTGCCGACCCGGCCGGCGTACACGAGCGAGCCAGCCGTCCGATCGGGCTGGGCGAGGTCGTCGGGGTAGTAGCCGACGAGCAGCGCCCCGAAGGTCTCCGAACGGTTCCCCTGCCCGGGTAGCCACCCACCGACGACCAGCTCCTGGCGCCGGCGCACCTTGACCTTCAGCCAGTCCGACGACCGTCGTCCCGGTTCGTAGCGGCTGCCGAGGCGCTTGGCGATCAGTCCCTCCATGCCGGCGGCCGCCATCGCGTCGAGCAGCGCCTCGCCGCCGTCGTTCCAGGTGTCGGTCACGGTCCACGCCGGTCCCGGATCGACGAGCAGGGCGAGGAGGCGGTGGCGGTCCTCGTAGGTCTGGCCCGTGAGGTCGTTCCCGTCGAGCTCGAGCAGGTCGAAGACGATGAACGTGACGGCTTGGTCGGCTGCTGCTGCGATCGTCTGCTTGGCCGAACGGGCCTGCATGCGCGGTTGGAGCCGGCCGAAGTCGGGTCGACCGGTCGCATCGAGTGCGACGATCTCGCCGTCGAGCACCGCGGTGTGCGGCCGGAGGGCCTCGGCGAGCGGAGCGATCTCGGGGAACCGTGCTGTCGCGTCGTTGCCCGCCGCGCTCCAGAGGTGGATGATCGCGTCGGCCTCGTCGTCGCGGGCGTCGACGGCAGCGAGGATCCGCATGCCGTCCCACTTCACCTCGAAGGCCCATCGGCCGTCGTCGGGTGGCAGGCGGTCGGCCAGCGTCGCTTTCATCGCGCCGTAGGGGATCTTCACGAGGCCCCCGCACGGCGACGGATGTGCCGCGCGGGGCCGGGGTGGCATCGCTTGGTCGGCGGCATGGACACAGCGTAGGTTTCGATCTGCATCACAAGACGAAGCAGACGCGCCGGCACAGGCGCAGGGGGAACACCATGGGATTGCTCACCGGCCAGTCGGCGTTCGTCACGGGTGGCGGCAGTGGCATCGGCTTGCAGATCGCCAGGTTCCTGGTGCGCGACGGTGCGTCGGTGACGATCTCGGGTCGGAGCGAGGAGCGCCTGCGCGGCGCGGTCGACCAGCTCGAGGCCGACGCGGTCGACGGCGCCGGCGTGGGGTGGGCAGCCTGCGACGTGGCCGACGAGGCGCAGGTCGCGGCGGCGGTGACCAAGGCCGGTGAGCTCGGTCCGCTCACGCTGGTGGTGGCCAGCGCCGGTGGCGGTTCGCTCGGTCCCATCATCACGACGCCGATCGAGGACTGGGCCCAGGTCATGGCGACCAACCTCACGGGGACCTTCCTCACGTTCAAGCACGGCGGCGCCGCGGTGGCGGCGAGCGGCGGCGGAGCGATGCTGGCCATCTCGTCGATCGCCGGGGTGAAGACGCATCGGTTCATGGGTCCCTACAGCGTGAGCAAGGCGGGTATCGACATGCTCGTGAAGGTCACCGCTGACGAGCTTGGCGTGGCCGGCGTGCGGGTGAATTCGGTGCGGCCCGGCATCGTCGACACCGACATGGTCAACACCAGCGTCATGCACGACGAGCAGCTCATGCAGTCGTACCTCGACAACATGCCGATCTCGCGGTCGGGCACCGTCGACGACGTCGCCGCGCTGGCCCGTTTCCTGCTGGGACCGGAGTCGAGCTGGATCACGGGCACGACCATCAGCGTCGACGGCGGCCAGCACCTGCGCAACGGCCCGGACTTCGAGCCCACCGCGAGGGCCTTCTTCGGTGACGACGTCGTCGAGGGTCGCCTCGCCTGACCCCGAATCGGACGCCGGAGCGAACTGGCTGGACAGATACGCCGAATGGCCCGGGTCTTCCCAGCCAGTTCGGCGGTGAGTCGACGGTCATGGGGTCGAACGGGAACGACGTTCAGTTCAGGCGCCGTCGACGCGGAGCGGGTCGCCGTCGAGGTTGCGCTTGGTCACCACGACGTTGAGGATGCGCCAGCCGATCTCGAGGACGACGCAGGCGGTGGCGCCGACGCCCACGGCCATGAAGATGGAGGAGGTGTCGGGGAGGGGCAGCTCGAAGTAGTCGTTGACCAACGGTATGACCAGCGCCCCCACGAAGCAGGCGCCCATCGAGATGATCAGGCCCGCCCGCCACGCGTTGAACGGCCGGGCGAGGATGCCGAGCACCCAGAAGGCCACGATGAAGAGGGTGATCACCGCGACGGTGCGGGCTTCTTCGATGGGCAGGTCGTCGATGTTCCGGGCCACCTGGTAGGCGACGAGGGTGGCGACGGCCGCGACGAAGCCGGCGGGCGCCGCGAAGCGGATCACCCGGGGCAGGAAGCCGCGCCTGGCCCGCTGCGTGTTCGGTGCGAGGGCGAGGAAGAACCCGGGGATGCCGATGGTGAGCGCCGAGATGATCGTGAAGTGGCGGGGGATGAACGGGAAGGGCACGCCGGCCACTCCGACGGCGAGGGCGAGCATCAGGGCGTAGAAGGTCTTGGTGAGGAACAGGTTGGCGACCCGCTCGACGTTGGCGATGACGCGTCGACCTTCGGCGACCACGGATGGGAACACGGAGAAGTCGTTGCCGAGCAGGACGAAGCGGGCCACGGCGCGCGCCGCCTGGCTACCCGCGCCCATGGCGACACCGACATCGGCGTCCTTGAGGGCGAGCGTGTCGTTCACGCCGTCCCCGGTCATGGCGACGGTGTGGCCCCGCGACTGGAGGGCGTGCACCATGGCCCGCTTCTGGTGGGGGGTGACCCGCCCGAACACGGCGTTTGCCTCGAGCGCCTCGGCGAGGGCCTCCCGGTCGTCGCCGTCGAGGGTGCGGGCATCGACTGCCCGGTCGGCGCCGGCGACACCGACGCGCTGCGCCACGGCGGACACCGTCACGGGGTTGTCCCCCGAGATGATCTTGACCGTGACGCCCTGGTCCTCGAAGTACCGGATGGTGTCGGGCGCGGATGCCCGTACCTTCTCCTCGAGCACCACGAGGGCGATGGCGTCGAGGCGGTCGGGCAGCGTCTCGCCCTGCAATCCGGCGGGAGCGAGCGCCAGCATCAGCACCCGCCGGCCGCGCTCGGCGTAGTGCCGGAGGCGGTCGTCGGCCGCGGTGGTGTCGCCGTGGACCTTGGTGAGCAAGATGTCCGGGGCGCCGAGGTACCAGCCGCCGTCAGGGGCCTCTCCGCCGCTGAAGGACGCGGCGCTCCACTTCCGTGCTGACGAGAAGGGCACGGCATCGGCCAGCGCCCACCCTGGATCGTCGGGGAAGTCCCGCTTGATGGCGAGGAGGCTGGGGTTCGGGTGCTCGTCGGATGCGCCGAGCGCGCCCAGCACGTGGTCGACGCCGACGTAGGGGTCGTCGGGGCCGGCCTGCACGTGCTCGACGGTGGCCAGGACGAGCTCGCCCTCGGTGAGGGTGCCGGTCTTGTCCAGGCAGATGACGTCGACCCGGGCGAGTCCTTCGATCGCGGCGAGCTCTTGGGTGAGCACCTGCTTCTTGGCGAGGCGGGTGGCGCCGACGGCGAAGGCGACGCTGGTCAGCAGCACGAGGCCCTCCGGCACCATGGCGACGAGCCCCGCGACCGAGCCCTGCACGGCGGACACGACACCTTCGTCGGCCCGGACCTGGGCCGTGATCAGGAGGATGGCCGTGGGGATCATCAGGTAGCCGACGTACGTGATGATCTTGTTGATCCCCGATCGCAGGTCGGAGCTCACCTGGCTGAACTGGCGGGCCTCGGCACTGAGCTTGAAGGCGTAGGCATCGGCGCCGACGGCGGTGGCCCGGATGTGACCGCTGCCGGCCACGACGAAGCTCCCCGACATCACGGGGTCGCCGACGTCTTTGGGGAGCGGGTCGGCCTCGCCGGTGAGGAGCGACTCGTCGATCTCGATGCCGGCCTCGGAGAGGACCTCGCCGTCGACCGCGATCTGGTCGCCGAGCGACAACACGACGACTTCGTCGAGCACCAGCTCGCTCGCCGGGATCTCGACGGCCTGCCCGTCGCGCAGCACGACGGCACGAGGCGCGTTCAGGACGGCGAGCCGGTCGAGCGCCCGTTTCGAGCGCATCTCCTGGATGATGCCGATGAGGGCGTTGGCCACCAGCACGATGCCGAACAGGGCGTCGCGGTACTCCTGCACCGCGAGGATGACCACGAGCAAGATGCCGAGCAGGATGTTGAACGGCGTGACGACGTTGCCGCGGATGATCGAGCCGATCGTGCGGCTCGTCGGGTCGGCGACGTCGTTGGTGCGGCCGTCGGCCTGTCGCGCGGCGACCTCGGCGGAGGTGAGCCCCAGGCCTGCGGTTCCCGGTGCGGACGGGTCGGGTGCCGGTGGGCGGTCCGCCTCCGATGAGGTCGTCGTCATCTGAAGGTTGTAGCGCGTCCGCTCGGACGGAGATGGCCCGGATGCGGGTTCTGGCGGGCATGGAGACGCGGCGTGCGGTCGGCCGACGCGCACGCCGCGCCCCCTCCTATCGGTGGGTCAGGCCGGGGTGATGAGGCCGTAGTGGCCGTCGATGCGGCGGTAGACGACGTTGCCCCGACCGGTCTCGGTGTTGATGAAGAACACGAAGGGCTCGTGGCCGGCGTCGAGTCGCTCCTCGGCATCGAACAGGCTCAGCTCGGGCGGGTGCATGGTGCTCGGCTGGACGTCGACGGCGCACGGCTGCGGTACGACGATGGCGTCGTCGGTGGCCTGCATGAGCACGAGCCCGTCGTCGAGGTCGTGGAAGATCACGCTTTCAAGACCGCTGTCGATGTCGACGTAGAGGTAGAACGCGTGGCCGAGCATGTCGAGGTCGAAGGCGGCTTCGTCGCAGCGCATGGGCGTGAGGGCGAAGGTCTTGTGGCGGACCACCTCGCGCTCCTCGACGGGTCGTTCCGTGTACTCGACCGGGGACGGGGCGACGGGCGCGGTGTCGTGGGAGCGGTCGTTGTGGCGGGCCTCGTGCCGGTCGATCTGACGGCGGAGCCGTTGGTCGAGGAGGTCGATCGCCTCGAAGAAGTCGTGCCCGGCGAGGTGCCCGCGCACCGCCTGGCCGTTGACGTCGAGGGTGGCTTCGACGATGCAAGGTCGTTCCCGGGCCGGATTCGGTTCGTGGGTGAGTCGGACCTGGGCGAACAGGATCGGCTTCCGGGTGAACCGGGCGAGCGCGGTGATCTTCTCGGAGGCGTACTGCTTGGCAGCTTCCGGTACGACGCCATGCGTCGTGACGACCAGCTCGAGTTCCTCGACGAGTTGCATCAGGTCTCCTGTTCAGTTGTACGGGGAAATGGGGATGGGGGTTACACGGTTCGGTTTCTGTGGGCTTCGATGGTCGGGGGGCGGCGTCGGTCAGGTGGCCGTCGCGTCGTCGGAGAGGTTGGGTTCCTCGGGCTGGAAGGCGTAGTGCTGGCTCTCGAGGATGTCCTCGAGGTCGGGCTCGCCTCCGTCGTCGTTGTCGGCCCGGGCTCCCGGGTCGTCGTCGCGGTCGCCGTCGCTCGAGCTCGACGAGGGTTCGTCGTCGCGGCGTGACCACGGGATCCACGTCACTTCGGGTTCTTCGTCGTCGAAGTACGACACGATCGGCGGTGCGGCGTTGATGTCGGTGTCGATGGCCACCTCGGACCGGCCGGGGTCGTCGACCGAGCGGAGGCGGTCGGAGCGGTCGATGTGGAGCGCGGCCTCTTCGGGGGCGCGCAGCGCGGCGGACTGGAGCGTCTCGACGTCGCCGTCGTCGATCAGCACGTCAGGCCGCAAGAAGCTCCACTCGTCCGGGGGCTGCTGCTTGAGCATGACCGCTCCTTCCGTTGAGCTCCTGAACTACCGGAGATCTCCGTGCCAAGACCATGCCGCGCGATCGCGTCGTCGGCAAGCAGTTCCGCGTTTTCCTGGATCTCTCCGGCACGACACCGGCACGACACCGGCACGACACCGGTCCGAAAACCAGCCCGAACACCGGCACGGGGCTCGCCACGGACCGGGCAGGGTCGGAGATCCGAGGTGAACGGACCGGTATGCGGTCGCCTCCTACACTCCGTCGCGCCATGGACACGCAGACGGAGACGATCTCGACGTTCCTCGCCGTGCTGGCCCTGCTGTGCCTGGCGGGCACCGTTGCCGCGGCGGTGTTCGTCGCCGTCGCACGGCGAGCACCGGCGGGCAGCAGCCGGGCGCTGTGGCGTGAGGACATCCGCGGCGCGTCGCTGTGGTTGGGGTTCGTGGTCGCGGCCTCGTGCATGGCGGGGAGCCTGTGGCTGTCCGAGGTCGCCGACTTCCCGCCGTGTCCGCTGTGCTGGTACCAGCGCATCTGCATGTACCCGTTGGCCCTGATCCTCGGCATCGCCGCCGTACGACGCGACGCAAACGTCCGGATCTACGTCATGGCCCTGGCCGGCGTCGGTGCGGTGATCGCGGCCTACCACTCGTGGATCCAGGCGTTCCCGCCGGCCGACGGCACCAGCTTCTGCACGCTCGAGGCGCCCTGCACCGAGCGCTATGTCTGGGAGTTCGGCTTCGTGTCGATCCCGTTCATGGCGTTGTGCGGGTTCGCTTTCGTGATCGTCATGATGGTGGCCGCGGGTGGGAGCTCGCCCGCTTCGGGCGATCATGGGCCGGGCGACTCGGGAACCACAGTTGACGACTGAGCCGCTCTCGCCATCGACCATCGGCGATCTTCTGCATCGTCCCGCACTTTGGAGCACCTGTGAGCAACCGTCCGTCCAAGAAGCCTCTGCCGTCCCAGCGCGTCAACGCGGCGCGGGACCAGGCGCAGCGCAGTCGCACCATCTGGATCGTCGCCGCGGTCGCGGCGGTGGTCGTGTTCGCACTCGTGGTCACCCTCGCCCTCTCCTCGGGCGGTGACGACGGAACGGCCACCGCGGGTCAGGACAAGGGTGCGGCGGGGACGGTGGTGCCCACCGGCGACGTGATCTACGGAACGGTGTCGGTCGAGGGCACGCCGATCCCGGCGCTCACGCCCGGCAGCGCTGACACGGCGATCGGCGGGGTGGTTCCCACCGTCACGGGCCAGCAGTTCGACGGGTCGCCGATCACGATCGGTGGGGCGGCCTCCAACGGCAAGCCCACGGTTGTGTTCGGGCTGGCTCACTGGTGCCCGCACTGCCAGAAGGAGGTGCCGTTCATCTCCAGCTGGCTGGACGACAACGGCATGCCCGAGGACGTGAACCTCGTGGCGCTCTCCACCGGTGCGATGGAGTCGCGCGGCAACTGGACGCCCGACGAGTGGCTCATCGAGGAGGGTTGGACCATCCCGACGATGGCCGACGACGAGACCGGCACCGCGGCGCAGGCCATCGGCCTGAGCTCGTTCCCGTACTACCTGGTGTACGACGCCGACGGGAAGGTCATCTGGCGCGGTTCGGGTGAACGGCTCACCGACGCCCAGTGGGAACCGGTGCTCGAGGCCGCCCGCACCGGTGTGCCCCCGACCAGCTGACCTCGCCGCACCTCACGGCCGTTCGACGGCGACGTGGGGGTGGTTGGCCAGGAGCCGTCTCAGGTCCCTCGGGTCCGTCGTGAACACGACCGCGGCGCGGGCTTCGGAGGCGTGTGCGGCGACGATGGCGTCGATGCCGCTTGGGATCCGGCGCGCGCCCGCCTCGTGGGCGGAAGCTCGGAGATGGCCGGCGTGGCGAGCTGTCGGCGCGGATGTGTCGGCCGTTCCCAGGCGTCTGACGATCTGGTTCACGGACGCGTCCGTGGGTCGTCCGGAGATCGCTTCGCTCAGGACGACCCACGGGATCAACGGAGTCCAACCGTGCTCGACGAGGTTGCGCCTGCATCTCCGCAGACGGAGGCCGGCCAGGTCAGACCGGTGGCGCGTCGATCAGGCGAGGGCGGCGGTGACGCCGCCGTCGATGGGGATGATGGCGCCGTTGATGTAGGACGACGCGTCGCCCGACAGGAACACGGCGAGCTCGGCGACCTCTTCGGGCTGGCCGGCGCGCTTCATGGGGCAGCCGCCGACGACGTCGGGGAACCGCTCGGCCGAGCCCTTCCCGCCGGTCAGCTCGGTCTCGATGAAGCCGGGGCACACCGCGTTGGCTC